>NZ_JBEAHS010000052.1:0-293490 GCF_040062505.1 Klebsiella sp. JN_Kp127 | reverse complement strand
CGTAAGGACACTAACACCTGAAGCTAGCGCGTCTACCAATTCCGCCACCTTCGCATACCATCGACACTATGAAAGTATCGTTACCACGGAGGCGCATTCTAGTGGTTTTCGGCGACACGTCAATAGTTAATTATGCAGGTTGTATCGATTGCTGCAAAAATGGGCGGATTTGCCCGCAGGAAGCGCCAGCGGTACCAGAAACGGGCCGCCGGCGTGAGAAGGCGACTATTTTTTCGCCTGACGGGTCATGATGGTGCGATAGACCTTAAAACGTCCGGTCTGGGCGATCACCTCATGGAAGCCGAACGTCTCATCCAGCACCTGCGGATACGGCAGGAAGGCGTTGGCGACAATGCGCAGCTCGCCGCCGCTGTTCAGATGGCGAACCGCGCCGCGGATCAGCGCCTGGGCGGCTTCGAGGCTGGTCTGCAGCCCGTCATGGAATGGCGGGTTGGAGATGATCATGTCGAAGCGACCATTGACCTCGGAGAAGACGTTGCTGGCAAACACATCGCCAGCCAGGCCGTTGGCGGCAAGCGTCGCGCGGCTGGCTTCGACCGCAGGGGCGCTGACGTCGCACAGGGTCAGGCGCACTTTCGGCGAATGGCTGGCCAGCGCGGCGGCCAGCACGCCTGCGCCGCAGCCGACGTCCAGCACTTTCCCTTTGGTATGCGGCTCGAGGGTGGAGAGCAGCAGCTGGCTGCCGACGTCCAGCCCGTCACGGCTAAAGACGCCTGGCAGGGTTTTAATCGTCAGATTATCCAGTGTGTATTCGCCCCAGAAGGCATCGGCGTCGAAGGCGGGCTGCTTTTCCAGTCGGCCATAATAGAGGCCACAGCGGCGGGCGCTATCCACTTTGTTTAATGGCGCGTATTCAGCCAGCATCTGCTCCGCGCTGCGGACGCCGCTGCGGTTTTCACCGACGACGAAAATGTCGCTTCCCACCGGCAGCAGAGTGAGCAGGTTCATCAGCTGGAACTGTGCCTCTGGTTTATTCTTTGGCCAGTAGTAGATCAGGGTGTCGCATTCGGCGACGTCAGCGGCCTCAGCCACTAAGCTAAAACGGACGGTGTCTCCCATCTGGCGGTTGAGGGCCTGCCAGTGGTGGAACTGTTGGGTGTGGGCGCGGCTGGCCGCGGTATCCAGACGCGCAGGCAGGTCATCCTGCAGGTCACCGGCAAACAGAACGCGGGCGGACTCGAAATCATCACTGTGGCGCAGCAAGACTTCACTTGCCGGGGTAAAAGCGGACATGAAACACTCCTTCATTAAGACTGGCGCCGATTATAGTAGTTTGTTGGCGCAGATACGACGGATTTGCTATATTGCGCGCTTGTTTAACAGGAGTGTTTCGCTATGACATCCCGACGAGACTGGCAACTACAGCAGCTGGGCATTACCCAGTGGTCGCTGCGCCGACCGGGGGCGTTGCAGGGCGAAATCGCTATCTCGCTTCCTGAACATATTCGTCTGGTGATGGTGGCGGAAACCCCGCCGTCGCTGACAGAGCCGCTGATTGGCGACGTATTGCGCGCGCTGGCCGTGACGCCAGATCAGGTCCTGCAGCTGACCCCGGAGCGGGTGGCGATGCTGCCGCAGGACAGCCGCTGCAACAGCTGGCGGTTGGGCACAGAGGCGTCGCTGCCGCTGGCGGGCGCCCAGGTGTCCACCCCCGCTTTTGATGAACTCCAGACCAGCGCGCCGGCTCGCAGGGCGCTCTGGCAACAAATCTGCGCACATGAACACGATTTCTACCCTCAGCACGGCTGATTTAACCCGAGCCTGGCAAATCGAAACCCGCGCCCACGCTTTCCCGTGGAGCGAACAGACCCTGGCCAGTAACCAGGGGGAACGCTATCGCAACTATCAGCTGTCGGTGGATGGCGAAATGGCGGCGTTCGCCATTACGCAAGTGGTGCTGGATGAGGCGACGTTGTTCAATATCGCGGTCGATCCCGCTTACCAGCGCCGTGGCCTGGGGCGAGCGCTGCTGGAACACGTCATTGATGAAGTCGAAAGGCTCGGCGTCGTCACGCTATGGCTGGAGGTGCGCGCCTCCAACGTTGCCGCTATCGCGCTGTATGAAAGCTTAGGCTTCAATGAGGCGACGATTCGCCGCAACTACTACCCGACGGCCGACGGGCGCGAAGACGCCATTATTATGGCTCTGCCAATCAGTATGTAAGACAAGGTGATACGATGAAATGGGACTGGATTTTCTTTGATGCCGATGAAACGCTGTTTACGTTTGATTCTTTCAGCGGCTTGCAGCGGATGTTTCTCGACTACAGCGTGACCTTTACCGCCGAAGATTTTCAGGACTATCAGGCCGTGAATAAGCCGCTATGGGTGGATTACCAGAACGGCGCCATCACCTCGCTGCAGCTGCAGCACCAGCGCTTTGACAGCTGGGCGGAACGTTTGAATGTGCCGCCGGGGGAACTCAACGACGCGTTTATGAATGCGATGGCGGAAATCTGTGCGCCGCTGCCGGGCGCGGTCTCTCTGCTCAACGCGCTGCAGGGCAAGGTCAAGATGGGCATCATCACCAACGGCTTTACCTCGCTGCAGCAGACTCGTCTGGAGCGGACCGGTTTACGCGATCACTTTGATTTGCTGATTATTTCTGAAGAAGTGGGCGTCGCCAAACCGGACGCGCGCATTTTCGATTACGCGCTGGCGCAGGCGGGTAACCCACCGCGCTCGCGGGTGCTAATGGTCGGCGATACCGCCGAGTCGGATATTCGTGGCGGCGTGAATGCCGGACTGGCGACCTGCTGGCTCAATGCGCATCAGCGCGAGCTGCCGGCGGACCTCGAGCCGGACTGGACGGTGACCTCGTTAAGCGAACTGGAGCAGCTCCTGTGTAAACACTGATTGCCTCCCCCCCGTTGATGGGTAAAATAGCCGCAATTTTTCGTATTCCACATGCGTGGCTCATGGCCGCGTTTACTTAGAAGATTAATTATGACGTTGTCTCCTTATCTGCAAGAGGTGGCCAAACGCCGCACTTTTGCCATTATTTCTCACCCGGATGCCGGTAAGACCACCATCACCGAAAAGGTGCTGCTGTTCGGACAGGCGATTCAGACCGCCGGTACCGTAAAAGGTCGTGGCTCCAGCCAGCACGCGAAATCCGACTGGATGGAAATGGAAAAGCAGCGTGGTATCTCGATCACCACCTCGGTGATGCAGTTCCCCTATCATGACTGTCTGGTGAACCTGCTGGATACCCCGGGGCATGAAGACTTCTCGGAAGATACCTACCGTACCCTGACGGCGGTGGACTGCTGCCTGATGGTGATTGACGCGGCAAAAGGCGTCGAAGATCGGACCCGTAAGCTGATGGAAGTCACCCGTCTGCGCGATACGCCGATCCTCACCTTTATGAACAAACTCGACCGTGATATCCGCGATCCGATGGAGCTGCTGGATGAAGTGGAGAACGAGCTGAAAATCGGCTGCGCGCCGATTACCTGGCCTATCGGCTGCGGTAAGCTGTTCAAGGGCGTCTATCATCTCTACAAAGATGAAACCTACCTGTATCAGACCGGTAAAGGCCATACCATCCAGGAAGTGCGCATCGTGAAGGGGCTCAATAACCCGGATCTCGACGCGGCGGTGGGGGAAGATCTGGCGCAGCAGCTGCGCGACGAGCTGGAGCTGGTGCAGGGCGCGTCGAACGAGTTCGATAAAGATCTGTTCCTGGCCGGGGAAATCACCCCGGTGTTCTTCGGGACCGCGTTAGGTAACTTCGGCGTTGACCATATGCTGGATGGCCTGGTGGAGTGGGCGCCGGCGCCGATGCCGCGTAACACCGACACCCGTGAAGTCACCGCGGCGGAAGAGAAGTTCACCGGCTTCGTGTTTAAAATTCAGGCCAATATGGACCCGAAACACCGCGACCGCGTGGCTTTCATGCGCGTGGTGTCAGGTAAATATGAAAAAGGCATGAAGCTGCGTCAGGTGCGCATCGGTAAAGACGTGGTGATCTCCGACGCGCTGACCTTTATGGCCGGCGACCGTTCGCACGTTGAAGAAGCCTATCCTGGGGATATCATCGGCCTGCATAACCACGGCACCATTCAGATTGGCGATACCTTCACCCAGGGCGAGATGATGAAGTTCACCGGTATTCCGAACTTCGCACCGGAACTGTTCCGTCGTATTCGCCTGAAGGATCCGCTGAAGCAGAAACAGCTGCTGAAAGGGCTGGTTCAGCTCTCTGAAGAGGGCGCGGTGCAGGTCTTCCGTCCGATCGCCAATAACGATCTGATCGTCGGCGCCGTGGGTGTGCTGCAGTTTGACGTCGTCGTGGCGCGCCTGAAAAGCGAATACAACGTGGAAGCGATTTACGAATCGGTCAACGTGGCCACCGCGCGCTGGGTTGAATCCACTGACGTGAAGAAATTCGAAGAGTTCAAACGTAAAAACGAAGTTCAGCTGGCGCTGGATGGCGGCGATAACCTGACCTACATCGCCCCGACGATGGTCAACCTGAACCTGACGCAGGAGCGTTATCCTGACGTGGTGTTCCGCAAAACGCGCGAGCACTAATCCCTGACGAAGCGCGGCGCAGGCCGCGCTTTTTTCTTCTTCCGCCCGCGCTTCCCTCCTTCTGGAAAGTTCTTAAAACGCCGCTAATTCGTCTGTTTTTTATCCATATCCTCCGCAACCCCTTCGCCTGTCTACTATATTTAATTCGTGTTTTTAAAAATGCTGGCGTAATTCACTGCGATAAGACGCCAGCGCTGGTGAAAAAACGAGGACATCACGATGACCAGACTAAAGAATGCCAATATGTTGCTGGCGCTCTTCTTAGGCTTAGCCGCGTTGAACGCCTCGGCAGAGACGGAAAAAACAACGGTAGACAGTGCGAAGTCAGCTGCCAGCAATGCGGGAGAGGCGGTAGACAATTCGATTAATAAAGTCGGCGATTTTATGGACGACAGCACCATTACCGCACGGGTAAAGGCGGCGCTGATCGACCATAAAGATATTAACTCCGGCGATATTTCGGTGAAAACGGAAAACAAAGTGGTCACCCTCAGCGGCGACGTCACCAGTGCTGAACAGAAAAGTCAGGCGCTGAGCGTGGCAAAAGCGGTCGAAGGCGTCTCTCAGGTCAACGACAAGCTGACGGTGCAGCACAAATCGTCGAGTGAGACGGCGACGCTGAAAGGCTATGCCGGGGACACCGCTATTACCAGCGAAGTGAAGGCCAAGCTGCTGGCGGATGACATTGTCCCTTCGCGCAATGTGAAAGTCGAAACTAACGCCGGCGCAGTGCATCTGACCGGTACGGTGGCTTCCGCGGCGCAGGCTGAGCGCGCCGCAGAGATTGCGAAAGCGGTTTCCGGTGTGAAAAGCGTCCGCAACGATCTTAGCGTGAAGTAAATCGAGTTATTAACAAAAGTGTTGTCTGGCCAAGGTTGCCGAACGAATAGCAGCACCCACTGAGCGATGAGCTTTCCAGAAAGGGTGCGCAAACCGCTGTTCACCGTCCATTATGGTAAGGAGAAAAGTATGTTTCGATGGGGAATTATTTTTCTGGTCATTGCATTAATTGCTGCGGCCCTGGGCTTTGGTGGTCTGGCGGGTACTGCCGCTGGCGCCGCGAAAATCGTCTTTGTCGTCGGGATTATCCTGTTCCTGGTGAGCCTGTTTACAGGACGCAGACGTCCGTAGAGGGACAACAATCCGGGCGATGCTGAAGCCTGAGCGTTTTTACTGACACGTCGTCTTACACAAAGCCAGTCCTGCGGACTGGCTTTCGCGGTTTAAGCGATGGGCAAATTGCGTTACCTTGTCAGGAGAAGACTAATCGAACAGGAAAGCAGGGTGGGGCAACGCATTCCCGTTACGCTGGGCAATATCGCCCCGCTGGCGGTTAAACCCTTCCGACCAGGCAAGCTGGCGCTGGTGTGTGAAGGCGGGGGACAGCGAGGGATTTTCACCGCCGGGGTTCTGGACGAATTCATGCGCGCCGGATTTAACCCCTTTGACCTGATGCTGGGGACCTCAGCGGGGGCGCAAAACCTCTCCGCTTACATGTGTAATCAGCAAGGCTATGCCCGCAAAGTCATCACACGCTACACCACCTCACGCCAGTTTTTCGATCCGATGCGCTTTGTGCGCGGCGGCAACCTTATCGATCTCGACTGGCTGGTGGAGGCCACCTCGCAGCAGATGCCGCTGGCCATGAACTATGCCGAAACGCAGTTCGCGCTGGGCAAAGAGCTGTGGATGTGCGCCTGTCGCGGCGACGATTACTCCGCCAGCTATTTTTCACCGACGCCGCAAACCTGGCTGGATCTGATCCGCGCCTCCAGCGCCATCCCCGGGTTTTACCGCAGCGGCGTGTTACTTGACGGCGTTAGCTACCTTGACGGCGGCGTCAGCGATGCGATCCCGGTACAGGAGGCGGCCCGCCGCGGCGCTCAGACCATCGTGGTGATCCGCACTGTCCCTTCGCAGATGTTTTACACCCCGGAGTGGTTTAAGCGGATGGAGCGCTGGCTGGGGGAGAGCAGCCTGCAGCCGCTGGTCAATCTGGTGCATCATCACGAAACCACCTATCGCGCCATCCAGCAGTTCATCGAAAAACCGCCCGGCAAACTGCGGATCTTCGAAATCTATCCCCAGCGGCCGCTGCGCAGCATGGCGCTTGGCAGCCGACTGCCGGCGCTGCTGGAGGACTACAAAACCGGACGCCAGTGCGGCCGTTATTTCCTGGCCACCGTGGGTAAACTGCTGGCCGACCGGCCGCCGCTGTTGCGCCACGCGCCGCGTATCGCCCGGCCTGCGCCGGTGGTGGTGCCGCCGGTGCCGGTGGCCAATGAAGCGCCGCAGGCGACCATCATCGCTGCGCCGCAGGCCAATGACGCAAGCTTTAATCATGAGGATCTGGCGTGACGCACCGTTTTATCGATACCCACTGCCATTTCGATTTTCCCCCCTTCGCGGAAGATGAGGTCGCCAGCCTGGCGCGTGCGGCGCAGGCCGGCGTCGGGCGAATTATCGTTCCGGCCATCTCCGCTGAGCGTTTTAGCCGCGTGCTGGCGCTGGCGGCGCAGCACGAGGCGCTGTATGCCGCGCTGGGCCTGCATCCGATTGTCATCGAGCAGCACACCGATGAGGGGCTGGCGCAACTGGAGGCGTCGCTGGCGCAGCGCCCGCCAAAACTGGTGGCGGTGGGGGAGATTGGTCTCGATCTCTATCGCGACGAGCCGCAGTTCGATCGTCAGCAGGCGCTGCTGGAAGCGCAGCTGCGTCTGGCGAAGCGTTACGATCTGCCGGTGATCCTCCACTCCCGACGCACCCACGATAAGCTGGCGATGCTGCTGAAAAAACATGCCCTGCCGCGTACCGGGGTGGTACATGGCTTCGCCGGCAGCCTGCAGCAGGCCGAGCGTTTCGTGCAGCTTGGCTATAAGATCGGCGTTGGCGGCACCATTACCTATCCCCGCGCCAGCAAAACCCGCGAGGTGATGGCGCGTCTGCCGCTTTCAGCCCTGCTGCTGGAGACCGATGCCCCGGATATGCCGCTCAATGGCTTCCAGGGACAGCCCAATCGCCCGGAGCAAGCTGCGCGGGTATTTGACGCCCTGTGCGAACTCCGGTCGGAGCCGCCGGCAGCCATAGCCGAAGGGATAATGCGCAACACGCTCGCCTTGTTTTCCCTGCCCTCAGCCACTGTATGGTGATCGAATTCTCATAATTGTTCATCCATATCATTGATTTGCTTAAAATGTGTGAAGCCTGGCAGGCAGGATAGTTTCATGCCGATATAATCACGCCGTTAGTGCTGGACTATCAAAACACAGGGAATCTGTATGCAAATCCTCATGGGACTTATCGGCATGGTGGCGCTGTTGGCCATTGCTGTGCTGCTCTCCAATAATCGAAAAGCCATTAACCTGCGTACTGTGCTCGGCGCCTGGATAATCCAGGTGGGTATCGGCGCGTTGATATTGTATGTACCGGCCGGGCGCTCGGCGCTGTTAGCGATGTCGAACGGCGTCGCCCGCGTAATTGCCTATGGCAATGAAGGGATCGGTTTCATCTTCGGCGGGCTGGTCTCCGATAAAATGTTCGAGGTGTTTGGCGGCGGCGGCTTTGTCTTTGCCCTGCGCGTGCTGCCGGTGATCGTCTTCTTCTCGTCGCTGATTGCCGTGCTTTATTACCTGGGCATTATGCAGCTGGTCATTCGCATTCTCGGCGGCGCGCTGCGGGCGGTACTGAAGACCTCGCGTACCGAATCGCTGTCGGCCACGGCGAACATCTTCGTTGGTCAGACCGAAGCGCCGCTGGTGGTGCGTCCTTATATCGCCACTATGACCCGCTCGGAGCTGTTTGCGGTCATGTGCGGCGGCCTGGCCTCGGTGGCAGGTTCCGTGCTGGCGGGCTATGCGCAGATGGGCGTTCCGCTGGAGTACCTGATTGCCGCGTCGTTTATGGCGGCGCCGGGTGGATTGCTGTTTGCCAAAATTATCGTACCGGAAACGGAAACGCCGGACGATAACCCGGCTCATGACCGCCAGAGCGCTGACGCGGATAAACCGGCCAACGTGCTGGACGCCGCCGCCTCCGGCGCCGCGTCTGGTATGCAGCTGGCGCTCAATGTCGGCGCGATGCTGCTGGCGTTTATCGCGCTGATCGCCCTGCTGAACGGCATTCTGTCCGGCGTCGGCGGCTGGTTTAACCATCCGGAGCTGTCGCTGCAGATGATCCTCGGCTGGGTCTTCTCACCGCTGGCGTGGGTGATCGGCGTGCCGTGGCACGAAGCGACGGTCGCGGGATCGTTTATCGGCCAGAAGCTGATCATTAACGAGTTCGTGGCCTATATGAACTTTGGCGAGTATCTGAAGGCGGACGCCGAGGTGGCGGCGGCCGGGCTGCAGGTTATTTCAGATCACACTAAAGCCATTATCTCTTTCGCGCTGTGCGGATTCGCTAACCTGTCATCGATCGCCATCCTGATTGGCGGCCTCGGGGGGATGGCGCCCAACCGGCGTCAGGATATCGCCCAGCTTGGGCTGCGTGCGGTGGCGGCGGGGACGCTGTCTAACCTGATGAGCGCCACCATCGCCGGGGTTTTCCTCGCCCTCTAAGCCAGTTCCCTCAACCAGCGGCCGCCGCGTCGCTGGTTTTATTGAATTTGTGAAAATTCCATCATTTCTGACTTTCAGAAAAATAGCTTATATTTCAAAATATAATAATTGTATCACCGGCTGGGTGGGCAAAATGTGCGCCACGGTGTCGAGAGTCTCTGTCATTGTGTGTTAGAATTATCACATCCTCATTGGGTGCGGAGTTTCGATTATGCTTAAGAGGGGCGTGAGGATAATTACCGCGGTATGCGTTGATATTTTGTGATTAAAGTCACATTACAGTAATGCAAATTAGTAAGTAGTTTTCATTAACTGTGATGAATGTCGAAGTGTAGCGGCGAGTGAATGTTACAATAGTAACAGACTCGCAAGGTGAACAAACTATTGAACCGGCACTGCGCCGGCGGAGTATGAAATGACTGATTTAAAAGCAAGCAGCCTGCGCGCGTTAAAACTGATGGACCTGACCACCCTGAACGACGACGACACCAATGAAAAGGTGATTGCCCTGTGTCATCAGGCGAAAACCCCGGTGGGTAACACCGCGGCGGTCTGCATCTATCCGCGCTTCATCCCGATTGCCCGTAAAACGCTGAACGAGCAGGGAACGCCGGAGATCCGCATCGCTACGGTCACCAACTTCCCGCACGGTAATGACGATATCGACATTGCGCTGGCGGAAACCCGCGCGGCGATCGCTTACGGTGCCGATGAAGTGGACGTGGTGTTCCCGTACCGCGCGCTGATTGCCGGTAACGAGCAGGCCGGCTTCGAGCTGGTGAAAGCCTGTAAAGAGGCCTGCGCGGCGGCCAACGTGCTGCTGAAAGTGATCATCGAAACCGGTGAGCTGAAAGAAGAAGCGCTGATCCGTAAAGCGTCTGAAATCTCTATCAAAGCCGGGGCCGATTTCATCAAAACCTCGACCGGTAAAGTGCCGGTGAATGCTACGCCGGAAAGCGCGCGCATCATGATGGAAGTCATCCGCGATATGGGCGTTGAGAAAACCGTTGGCTTCAAACCGGCGGGCGGCGTGCGCAGCGCGGAAGATGCGCAGCAGTTCCTGGCGATCGCCGATGAGCTGTTTGGCGCCGACTGGGCCGATGCCCGTCACTACCGCTTTGGTGCCTCCAGCCTGCTGGCCAGCCTGTTGAAAGCCCTGGGTCACGGCGACGGCAAGAGCGCCAGCAGCTACTGATTGTCAGACATTGCCGGATGACGCTTCGCTTATCCGGCCTACAGGATCGTAGGGCGGGTAAGCGTAGCGCCACCCGCCACCATTCACCCGATTCCTCATGGGGGTTACCGTGTTTCTCGCACAAGAAATTATTCGTAAAAAACGTGATGGTCAGGCATTAAGCGATGAAGAGATCCGCTTTTTCATCAACGGCATCCGCGACAATACTATCTCAGAAGGGCAGATCGCCGCGCTGGCGATGACCATCTTCTTCCACGATATGTCTATGCCGGAGCGCGTTTCGCTGACCATGGCGATGCGGGATTCCGGTACCGTTCTGGACTGGAAAAGCCTCAACCTTAACGGCCCGATCGTCGATAAACACTCCACCGGCGGCGTCGGGGATGTCACTTCGCTGATGCTGGGACCGATGGTGGCCGCCTGCGGCGGTTATGTGCCGATGATTTCCGGCCGCGGACTCGGCCATACCGGCGGTACCCTGGATAAACTGGAAGCGATCCCGGGCTTCGATATCTTCCCGGACGACAACCGCTTCCGCGAGATTATTAAAGATGTCGGCGTGGCGATTATCGGGCAGACCAGCTCCCTCGCTCCGGCGGACAAACGTTTCTATGCCACCCGCGATATTACCGCGACGGTGGACTCCATCCCGCTGATCACCGCCTCGATCCTTGCCAAGAAGCTGGCGGAAGGGCTGGATGCGCTGGTGATGGACGTCAAAGTCGGCAGCGGCGCGTTTATGCCGACTTATGAACTTTCCGCCGCGCTGGCGGAAGCGATCGTCGGGGTCGCCAACGGCGCCGGCGTGCGCACCACCGCGCTGCTGACTGATATGAACCAGGTGCTGGCCTCCAGCGCCGGGAACGCCGTTGAAGTTCGCGAAGCGGTCCAGTTCCTGACCGGCGAATACCGCAACCCGCGTCTGTTCGACGTGACGATGGCGCTGTGTGTAGAGATGCTGATTTCCGGCAAGCTGGCGGCGGACGATGCCGACGCGCGCGCGAAGCTGCAGGCGGTACTGGATAACGGTAAAGCGGCGGAAGTCTTTGGCCGTATGGTCGCGGCGCAGAAAGGACCGAGCGACTTTGTCGAGAATTATGATCATTATCTGCCGACGGCGATGCTGAGCAAAGCAGTCTATGCTGATACCGAAGGTTTTGTCAGCGCGATGGATACACGCGCGCTGGGTATGGCAGTGGTTTCTATGGGCGGCGGCCGCCGTCAGGCATCAGACACCATTGACTATAGCGTTGGCTTTACCGAGATGGCGCGTCTGGGTGACCGCGTGGACGGACAGCGTCCGCTGGCGGTGATCCATGCCAAAGACGAGAACAGCTGGCAGGAGGCCGCGAAAGCGGTCAAAGCGGCCATTAAACTGGACGATAAAGCTCCGGAAATTACACCGACAGTCTATCGCCGTATCACCGAATAGCGATATACTGATCTGATCGCTTTTTTGCAGCGCAAGATGTATGGAGAACAAGATGAAACGTGCATTTATCATGGTGCTGGACTCCTTTGGGATTGGCGCAACGGAAGACGCAGACCGCTTTGGCGACGTCGGCGCCGATACCCTGGGCCACATTGCGGAAGCCTGCGCCAAAGGCGAGGCTGACCACGGCCGCAAAGGCCCGCTGAATTTACCGAACCTGACCCGTCTGGGGCTGGTGAAAGCGCATGAAGGCTCTACCGGTAAAATTGCCGCCGGAATGGATGGCAATGCCGAAGTGATTGGCGCCTGGGCCTGGGCGCATGAACTCTCTTCTGGTAAAGATACGCCGTCCGGCCACTGGGAAATCGCCGGCGTGCCGGTGCTGTTTGACTGGGGCTACTTCAGCGATCATGAAAACAGCTTCCCGCAGGAGCTGCTGGATAAGCTGGTGAAACGCGCCAACCTGCCGGGCTACCTCGGCAACTGCCACTCTTCCGGGACGGTGATCCTCGATCAGCTCGGCGAAGAGCATATGAAAACCGGGAAACCGATTTTCTATACCTCCGCTGACTCCGTGTTCCAGATCGCCTGTCACGAAGAGACCTTTGGCCTCGACAAGCTGTATGAGCTGTGCGAAATCGCCCGTGAAGAGCTGACCGAAGGCGGCTACAACATTGGCCGCGTCATCGCTCGTCCGTTTATCGGCGATAAAGCCGGTAACTTCCAGCGTACCGGCAACCGTCACGATCTGGCGGTCGAACCGCCGGCGCCGACCGTGCTGCAGAAGCTGGTTGACGAGAAGAACGGCCACGTGGTGTCTGTCGGTAAGATAGCGGACATCTACGCAAACTGCGGCATCACCAAAAAAGTGAAAGCCACCGGGCTGGACGCGCTGTTTGACGCGACCATCAAAGAGATGAAGGAAGCCGGCGACGAGACTATCGTCTTCACCAACTTCGTCGACTTTGACTCCTCCTGGGGCCACCGTCGCGATGTCGCCGGCTACGCGGCGGGTCTGGAACTGTTCGACCGCCGTCTGCCGGAGCTGATGGAGCTGGTAGGGGAAGACGACATCCTGATCCTCACCGCCGACCACGGCTGCGACCCGACCTGGACCGGTACCGACCACACCCGCGAGCATATTCCGGTGCTGGTGTACGGCCCGAAAGTGAAACCAGGATCGTTAGGCCACCGCGAAACTTTCGCGGACATCGGCCAGACGCTGGCGACATACTTTGGTACCTCGCCAATGGCCTACGGTAAAAACATGCTGTGATGCAATTGCCCGGTGGCGCTCAGCGATCCGGGCCTACGGTTTTGTCGGCCGGGTCAGGCGTAGCCGCCCGGCAAAAACAACAATGTAAAAGGAACTGAAGATGGCAACTCCTCACATTAACGCAGAAATGGGCGATTTCGCTGACGTAGTCTTGATGCCGGGCGACCCGCTGCGCGCCAAGCACATTGCAGAAACCTTTCTCGAAGACGTGCGTGAAGTGAACAACGTGCGCGGCATGCTGGGCTTCACCGGCACCTATAAAGGCCGCAAAATCTCCGTCATGGGCCACGGGATGGGTATTCCGTCCTGCTCTATCTACACCAAAGAGCTGATCACCGATTTCGGCGTCAAGAAAATCATCCGCGTCGGCTCCTGCGGCGCGGTGCGCGAAGACGTCAAACTGCGCGACGTGGTGATCGGTATGGGCGCCTGCACCGACTCCAAAGTGAACCGTCTGCGTTTTAAAGACCACGACTTCGCGGCGATTGCCGATTTCGGCATGGTGCGTAACGCGGTAGACGCGGCGAAAGCGCTGGGCGTTGACGCGCGCGTCGGCAACATCTTCTCTGCAGACCTGTTCTATACCCCGGACCCGTCCATGTTCGACGTGATGGAAAAATACGGCATCCTGGGCGTGGAAATGGAAGCGGCGGGTATCTACGGCGTGGCGGCGGAATTCGGGGCGAAAGCGCTGACCATCTGCACCGTGTCTGACCATATTCGTACCCACGAGCAGACCACTGCCGCGGAGCGTCAGACCACGTTCAACGACATGATTAAAATCGCGCTGGAATCCGTGCTGCTGGGCGATAAAGAGTAAAAGCTGTTGTGCCGGGCGGCGGCTTCGCCTGACCCGGCCTGCGGTTTTCCAGGCCCGCTAAGCGCTACGCCAGCGGGCTTTTTTTTAGCGTACCGCGCCGGCAATCCACACCGACAGCGCTTTGAGTTCCGCTTCCTGCTCCGGGAAGTCCTCCATCAGCGCCTCACACTGCTGCTGCAAAACCTCAGCCCGATACTGACAGCCGATTAAGCGTTCCGCCAGCGCCTCCAGCGGCGCCGGATTCAGGCTATCGGTAAAGGCCTGCGCGCGGGTAATATGGCCCTTCTCAACGTCAAAATGCAGCTCGACGCCACCCCAGGGGAAGCGCTCGTCCAGCAGGTGGGAAAAGGCAGGCGCCTGGCCGAAGTTCCACTCCCAGCTGCTCTGGCGTGCGAAAGTGTCGGCAAAGTTCGGCAGGTCCGGCGTGTTGTCCGGGGAGATCACCTCGGCGTCTACCCGTTCGCCGTAATGGCTGAAGAACGCCTCCTGGATCGCCTCGCAAACTTGCTGATGGGTAATGCCCGGCAGCAGCTCAACCAGGTTCGCCACCCGCCCGCGCACCGAGGTAATGCCTTTAGCCTGCAGCTTTTTCTGGTCCGGGTTGAGGTAGTTGGCGAGACGGCTTAGATCGGCGTTGAGCAGCAGGGTGCCGTGGTGAAAACCGCGGTCCATGGTTTCACGATAGGCGGAGCCGGAGACTTTGCGGTCGCCGCTGTCGGTTTTGACCACCAGATCGTTGCGCCCGGAGGCGTCGGCGGTTACGCCAAGTGAATTGAGCGCCGCCAGCACAATAGCGGTGGAGACGGTTTTGTCGTACTCCGGTTTGCCTGCCATAAAGGTAAAGCAGGTATTGCCGAGGTCGTGGAACACCGCGCCGCCGCCGCTGCTGCGACGGGCCAGCCGCACATGATCTTCCTCCATGCGGCGGGTATTACACTCCTTCCACGGGTTCTGCGCGCGGCCGATGACCACGGTATCGGCATTGCGCCACAGGAACAGCACCCGCTGGGTGGCGGGCATCTGGCGGAAAATGCACTCCTCGACCGCCAGGTTGAACCACGGGTCGTAAGAGTCAGAAAGCAGGAGGCGCAGTGTGGACATTATAGATTTCCTTTCTTTTCATCGTCTTCATCCTCAACCGGCTTGTTGGCGGTGAGCAGGAAGGGCGATTGCTGCCAGCGGGTGCGTTTGCCCTGCAGCAGCGTGCGGGTCAGTACCACGCCGATTGCCAGGGACAGCAACAGCATCAGGCGTAAGATATTGGTGGTATTATCCACCTGCTTCGCCTCGGTCGCCAGCGTATGGGTATCGAGGGTCAGACGCAGGTAGCCCAACGGACCGTTTTTTCCCGGTACCGGCTCGACAATCTGCTGGTTGAAGTAGCCGCCGGCTTTCTTACCATCCAGCGCCAGCCGGTCGCGAACCTCGACGCTTTCGCCAGAGCGCGCCACCAGGTCGCCCTGGTCGTCATATACCCCGGCGTCCAGTACGCGGCTGTTGTGGGTGAGCTGCGTCAACAGCTGATTGATGCGCTTTTCGTCCGGCGTTTCGCTGCGCATCAGCGGCGCGAGATTCAGCACCACCTGCTGCGCCAGCGTGCGGGCCAGCTCTTCCAGCTGCGGATTGCGTTGTTTCTGACTGTTCTGACTGAACCACGAGGCGCCCTGCATCAGCGCGACGAGCAGGGCGAGACAGATAAGGACAATGACCGCACGATGCAGCCGGAATTTCAGTTTTGCGCGAACCATATTCCACCTTTGAAAATTTGCAGCTTAATGTTGCCAGAAGCGCTGGTTACAAGGTAGCCTCATGCGTTATTTTCCTCGCCTGAATGAAGAGATGTGGAGCCGTAATGCCTAACAGTTTGACCTGGTGCGACCTGCCTGAAGACGTTTCCCTGTGGCCTGGGTTGCCGCTTTCCCTGAGCGGTGACGAGGTCATGCCGCTGGATTATCACGCCGGGCGCAGCGGCTGGCTGCTGTACGGGCGTGGGCTGGATAAACGCCGTCTGACGGACTGGCAGCGTGAGCTGGGCGCCGCGTTAGTGATCGTCGCCTCCTGGGTGGTCGAGGATTACCAGGTGATCCGCCTGGCCGGTTCGCTGACCCCCCGTGCGACGCGACTGGCGCATGAGGCGGGGCTGGACGTCGCGCCATTGGGTAAAATCCCTCATCTGCGCACCCCGGGACTGCTGGTGATGGATATGGACTCCACGGCGATCCAGATCGAATGCATCGATGAGATCGCGAAACTGGCCGGCACCGGCGAGCTGGTGTCGGAAGTGACCGAGCGGGCGATGCGCGGGGAGCTGGACTTCACCGCCAGCCTGCGCCAGCGCGTGGCGACGCTGAAAGACGCTGATGCCAGCATTCTGCTGCAGGTTCGCGACGCGCTGCCGCTGATGCCGGGCCTGGCGCAGCTGGTGCTCAAGCTGGAAACGCTGGGCTGGAAGGTGGCGATCGCCTCCGGCGGCTTCACCTTCTTCGCCGAGTATCTGCGCGATAAGCTGCATCTCGACTCGGTGTTCGCCAACGAACTGGAGATCCGCGACGGCAAGCTCACCGGCAACGTGCTCGGCGATATCGTCGATGCCAAATACAAAGCCAATACGCTGCGCAAGCTGGCGGAAAAGTATGCGATCCCAACGGCGCAGACCGTGGCCATCGGCGATGGCGCCAACGACCTGCCGATGATTAAGGCTGCCGGGCTTGGCATCGCGTATCATGCTAAGCCTAAAGTGAATGAACAGGCGGAAGTGACTATCCGCCACGCTGACCTGATGGGGGTATTCTGTATTCTCTCGGGCAGCATGAACCAAAAGTAAGAGGTAAACGTGGCGAAAGCTCCAAAACGCGCATTTGTCTGTAATGAATGTGGTGCGGATTATCCGCGCTGGCAGGGGCAGTGCAGCGCCTGCCATGCCTGGAATACCATCACCGAGATGCGCATCGCCGCGTCGCCGCAGGTGGCGAGAAACGAGCGTTTGTCAGGCTACGCCGGTCACGCCGGCGTCTCGAAGGTGCAGAAGCTGTCAGACATCAGCCTGGAAGCGCTGCCGCGTTTCTCCACCGGTTTTAAAGAGTTCGACCGCGTACTCGGCGGCGGCGTGGTGCCGGGCAGCGCGATCCTGATTGGCGGTAACCCCGGCGCGGGGAAATCGACGCTGCTGCTGCAGACGTTGTGCAAGCTGGCGGAAGGGATGAAAACCCTGTACGTCACCGGGGAGGAGTCCCTTCAGCAGGTGGCGATGCGCGCCCATCGCCTTGGGCTGCCGACGGCGAACCTGAACATGCTGTCGGAAACCAGCATTGAGCAGATTTGTCAGATTGCCGAGGAAGAAAAACCGCAGCTGATGGTGATCGACTCTATCCAGGTGATGCATATGGCCGACGTTCAGTCGTCGCCGGGCAGCGTCGCCCAGGTACGTGAAACGGCGGCCTACCTGACGCGCTTTGCCAAAACACGCGGCGTGGCGATCGTCATGGTCGGCCACGTCACCAAAGACGGTTCGCTGGCCGGCCCGAAGGTGCTGGAGCACTGTATTGACTGCTCGGTGCTGCTGGACGGCGATGCCGACTCCCGCTTCCGCACTCTGCGCAGCCACAAAAACCGCTTTGGCGCGGTGAACGAGCTGGGCGTCTTCGCTATGACCGAGCAGGGGCTGCGCGAAGTGAGCAACCCATCCGCTATCTTCCTCAGCCGGGGAGATGAAATCACCTCCGGCAGCTCGGTGATGGTGGTCTGGGAAGGGACCCGCCCGCTGCTGGTGGAGATCCAGGCGCTGGTGGATCACTCGATGATGTCCAACCCGCGCCGCGTGGCGGTGGGGCTGGAACAGAACCGTCTGGCGATCCTGCTGGCGGTGCTGCATCGCCACGGCGGCCTGCAGATGGCCGATCAGGACGTTTTCGTCAACGTGGTCGGTGGGGTGAAGGTCACGGAAACCAGCGCCGATCTGGCGCTGCTGCTGGCGATGGTCTCCAGCTTGCGCGATCGCCCGCTGCCGCAGGACCTGGTGGTCTTTGGCGAAGTGGGGTTGGCTGGCGAAATTCGCCCGGTGCCGAGCGGACAGGAGCGTATCTCCGAAGCGGCGAAGCATGGCTTCCGCCGCGCCATTGTCCCGGCGGCCAATGTGCCGAAAAAAGTGCCGGAAGGCATGCAAATCTTTGGTGTGAAAAAGCTTTCAGACGCGCTAAGCGTTTTTGACGACTTATAATAAGTTAAAAGGAGATTAGCGATGTCGTCATTTGACTATTTAAAAAGCGCCATAAAGCAGAAAGGCTGTACCCTGCAGCAGGTGGCGGAAGCCAGCGGGATGACCAAAGGGTATCTCAGCCAACTGTTGAATGCCAAAATCAAAAGCCCGAGCGCGCAGAAGCTAGAAGCGCTGCATCGTTTCCTCGGGCTGGAGTTTCCCCGCCGACAGAAAAGCGTCGGCGTGGTGTTTGGTAAATTTTACCCGCTGCATACCGGGCACATCTATTTGATTCAACGCGCCTGTAGCCAGGTCGATGAGCTGCATATCATCATGGGCTATGACGACACTCGCGACCGCGAGCTGTTTGAAGAGAGCGCCATGTCGCAGCAGCCGACGGTGCCTGACCGCCTGCGCTGGCTGCTACAAACCTTTAAATATCAGAAGAATATTCGCATCCATGCCTTCAATGAAGAGGGGATGGAACCCTATCCGCACGGCTGGGATGTGTGGAGTCATGGGATCCGCGCTTTTATGAGCGAAAAAGGGATCGAGCCGAACCGGATCTATACCTCGGAAGAGGCCGATGCGCCGCAGTACCTTGAGCATCTGGGGATCGAGACGGTGCTTATCGATCCTAAGCGGACCTTTATGAATATTAGCGGCGGCCAGATCCGCGAGAACCCGTTCCGTTACTGGGAATATATTCCGACGGAAGTGAAACCGTTCTTTGTGCGGACGGTGGCGATCCTCGGCGGCGAGTCGAGCGGGAAATCAACGCTGGTCAATAAGCTCGCCAATATCTTCAATACCACCAGCGCCTGGGAATATGGCCGGGATTATGTCTTTTCGCATCTCGGCGGCGATGAGATGGCGCTCCAGTATTCGGATTACGATAAAATAGCCCTCGGGCATGCCCAGTATATTGATTTCGCAGTGAAATATGCCAACAAGGTGGCGTTTATCGATACCGACTTCGTCAGCACTCAGGCGTTCTGCCTGAAGTACGAGGGGCGAGAGCACCCGTTCGTGCAGGCGCTGATTGATGAATACCGCTTCGATCTGGTGATCCTGCTGGAGAACAATACCCCGTGGGTGGCCGATGGGTTACGCAGCCTTGGGAGTTCGGTGGATCGTAAAGAGTTTCAGTCGCTGCTGGTGTCGCTGCTGAAAGAGAATGAGATCGAGTTCGTCCATGTTAAGGAGTCGGACTACGATACGCGCTTCCTGCGCTGCGTCGAGCTGGTGAAGCAGCTGATGGGGGAGCAGGGGTAGATCCTCTGCGGGCTGATGCCCTCACCCCGGCCCTCTCCCGGTGGGAGAGGGAGCAAACATTAAAAAAGGCAACTTGCGTTGCCTTTTTGCATTTTATTTTGAGATACGTTTGTACTTGATTCGCTTCGGCTCCAGCGCGTCGGCGCCGAGGGTGCGTTTCTTGTACTCTTCGTACTCGGTAAAGTTACCTTCAAAGAACTCCACCTTACCTTCATCCTGGTAATCCAGAATGTGGGTGGCGATACGGTCAAGGAACCAACGGTCGTGCGAGATAACCATCGCGCAGCCCGGGAACTCCAGCAGGGCGTTTTCCAGCGCGCGCAGGGTTTCGATATCCAGGTCGTTGGTCGGTTCATCGAGCAGCAGTACGTTACCGCCAACCTGCAGCAGCTTCGCCAGGTGAAGACGACCGCGTTCACCGCCGGACAGTTCGCCAACGCGTTTGCCCTGGTCTACGCCTTTGAAGTTAAAGCGGCCCACGTAGGCGCGGCTCGGCATCTCGGTGTTGCCGATCTTCATGATATCCAGGCCGCCGGAGACCTCTTCCCACACGGTCTTGCTGTTGTCCATCGCGTCGCGGAACTGATCGACGGAGGCCAGCTTAACGGTTTCGCCCAGGGTGATGGTGCCGGAATCTGGCTGTTCCTGGCCGGACATCATGCGGAACAGCGTAGATTTACCCGCGCCGTTCGGGCCGATGATGCCGACGATAGCGCCCTTCGGTACCGAGAAGCTCAGATCGTCGATCAGCACGCGGTCGCCGTAGGATTTACGCAAGTTGCTGACTTCCAGAACTTTATCGCCCAGACGCGCGCCTGGCGGAATGAACAGTTCGTTGGTCTCGTTACGTTTCTGGTATTCAACGTTGTTGAGCTCTTCAAAGCGCGCCAGACGGGCTTTGCCCTTGGACTGACGGCCTTTCGCGCCCTGGCGAACCCACTCGAGCTCTTTCTCGATGGATTTGCGACGCGCTGCTTCCTGAGAGGCTTCCTGCGCCAGACGCTGATCTTTCTGCTCCAGCCAGGAGGAGTAGTTGCCTTCCCACGGAATACCTTCGCCGCGGTCAAGTTCGAGGATCCAACCGGCGACGTTATCGAGGAAGTAACGGTCGTGGGTAATTGCCACCACGGTGCCTTCGAAGTCGTGCAGGAAGCGTTCCAGCCAGGCGACGGACTCGGCGTCCAGGTGGTTGGTCGGTTCGTCGAGCAGCAGCATGTCTGGTTTTTCCAGCAGCAGGCGGCACAGCGCGACGCGGCGGCGTTCACCACCGGAAAGATTGGCGATTTTCGCATCCCAGTCCGGCAGGCGCAGGGCGTCGGCCGCGCGCTCCAGCTGCACGTTCAGATTGTGGCCGTCGTGCGCCTGGATAATCTCTTCGAACTTACCTTGCTGTGCGGCAAGCTTATCGAAGTCTGCATCCGGCTCGGCGTATTTGGCATAGACTTCGTCCAGGCCCTTCAGCGCGTTAACCACTTCGGCGACCGCTTCTTCAACGGACTCGCGTACGGTGTGCTCCGGGTTGAGCTGCGGCTCCTGCGGCAGGTAGCCGATTTTAATGCCAGGCTGCGGACGCGCTTCACCTTCGATCTCGGTGTCGATACCGGCCATGATGCGCAGCAGGGTAGATTTACCGGCGCCGTTCAGACCGAGCACACCGATTTTTGCGCCAGGGAAAAAGCTGAGGGAGATATTTTTCAAAATATGACGTTTCGGCGGAACCACTTTGCCGACACGATGCATGGTATAAACGAATTGAGCCACGTTGGACTTCGCCTCTTTCTATTTTGATAGATAGTTCAAAGCCGAAGTGTAGCCTTTTTCGCGCGCTAATCCCAGCGAGGCGACAGGATTCACAGAAGCGTAAAAAAATGTTCAGGACATGGCGCGTTTAGCGTTGTCTGATTAGCATAAGTAAAGCCGCCTGCCGAACCGGCAGGGGCTTTTAAGCGGCACGATGCTGCGAAAATGCACCTGAAAGAGGAAGAGCTTGTGGAAAAAGCCAAAAAAATGGCGTGGCATCTTTTGGCTGCCAGCGTTGGTCTGTTGGCGTTGAGTCAGCTGGCGCATGCGGATTCACTGGATGAACAGCGCAGCCGCTACGCACAAATTAAGCAGGCGTGGGATAACCGGCAGATGGATGTGGTTGACCAGCTGATGCCCACGTTAAGCACCTATCCCCTGTATCCCTATTTGCAGTACCGGCAGATTACCGACGATCTGATGAACCAGCCGGCGCTGGTGGTGAAAAACTTTATTGACGCCAACCCGACGCTGCCCCCCGCGCGTTCATTACGTTCGCGCTTCGTGAATGAACTGGCCCGGCGCAGCGATTGGCGCGGCTTGCTGGCGTTTAGTCCCGATAAGCCGACCAGCACCGAGGCGCAGTGCAACTACTACTACGCCAAACTGAGCGTGGGGCAGTCGCAGGAGGCCTGGAGCGGAGCGAAAGACCTCTGGCTGACGGGCAAGAACCAGCCCGGCGCCTGTGAACCGCTGTTCAGCGCCTGGCGCGACTCCGGCCAGCAGGATCCGCTGGCTTATCTCGAACGGATCCGCCTGGCGATGAAGGCCGGCAATATCGGGCTGGTGAAATCGCTGGCCCAGCAGATGCCCGCCAACTACCAGAGCATCGCCAGCGCCGTGGTCGCTCTGGCTAACGATCCTAACAGCGTCCTGACCTTTGCCCGCACCACCGGGGCGACGGACTTTACCCGCCAGATGGCCGCCGTCGCCTTCGCCAGCGTCGCCCGTCAGGATGTGGAAAATGCCCGTTTGATGATCCCTTCGCTGGTGCAGGCCCAGCAGCTCAATGAGGATCAGACCCAGGAGCTACGCGATATTGTCGCCTGGCGCCTGATGGGGAACGATGTGACCGAAGAGCAGGCCATCTGGCGCGACGATGCGATTATGCGATCGCAGTCCACGCCGCTGGTGGAGCGGCGGGTGCGGATGGCGCTGGGGACGGGCGATCGCCATGGCCTGAATACCTGGCTGGCGCGCCTGCCGATGGAGGCGAAAGAGAAAGACGAATGGCGCTACTGGCAGGCGGATCTGTTGCTGGAGCGCGGCAGGGACGAGGAGGCGCAGGCGATCCTCCGGTCGTTGATGCAGCAGCGCGGTTTCTACCCGATGGTCGCCGCACAGCGTCTCGGCGAGGAGTATACCTTCCGCATCGATAAAGCGACTGGCACGCTCGATCCGGCGCTGGCTTCCGGTCCGGAGATGGCCCGGGTACGCGAGCTGATGTACTGGAATATGGATAACACCGCGCGCACCGAATGGGCGAATCTGGTCACCAGCCGCACGAAATCTCAGCAGGCGCAGCTGGCGCGCTATGCCTTCGATCAACACTGGTGGGATCTGAGCGTGCAGGCGACGATCGCCGGCAAGCTGTGGGATCAGCTGGAGGAGCGCTTCCCGCTGGCCTATAACGATCTGTTTGCCCGCTATATCAGCGGTAAAGATATTCCGCAGAGCTACGCGATGGCCATTGCCCGCCAGGAGAGCGCCTGGAACCCGAAAGTGCGTTCGCCGGTCGGCGCCAGCGGGCTGATGCAGATTATGCCGGGCACCGCGACGCATACCGTCAGCATGTTCCGCATTCCCGGCTACAGCGGCCCGTCGCAGCTATTGGATCCGGAAACCAACATCAACATCGGCACCAGCTATCTGCAGTACGTTTACCAGCAGTTCGGCAATAACCGCATCTACGCCTCGGCGGCCTATAACGCCGGGCCGGGTCGGGTACGCACCTGGCAGGGGAACAGCGCCGGACGGATCGACGCCGTGGCGTTTGTCGAGAGTATTCCGTTCTCGGAAACCCGCGGCTACGTGAAGAATGTCCTCTCCTATGACGCCTACTACCGCTACTTTATGGGACAGCAGGATAAGCTCTTCAGCGATGCGGAGTGGCGGCAGCGTTACTGATCGCCGGGAAGTATGTTATGCTTTGTACTCGTTGAAGAGTACATTCGACGGGCAGCGTAAGCTGCCCGTCTCAATATGGTGGCGCGATATGACCCAACAATCTCCCTATTCCGCGGCCGTTGCCGAACAACGTCATCAGGAGTGGCTGCGCTTTGTGGCGCTGCTACAGCAGGCCTATGCGCAGGATCTGCATCTGCCGCTGCTGCAGCTAATGCTAACCCCTGATGAGCGCGAAGCGCTGGGAACCCGGGTGCGCATTATCGAAGAGCTGCTGCGCGGCGAGATGAGCCAGCGCGAGCTGAAAAATGAGCTCGGCGCCGGCATTGCGACCATTACCCGCGGGTCGAACAGCCTGAAGTCGGCGCCGGTTGAGCTGCGCCAGTGGCTGGAGCAGACGCTGCTGGCTAGCGATAAATAGCGTTGTGGAACGGGCTTAACGCCAGCACGACCGCCTGATGGTAAACGCTGCTGCGGGTTAATTTGCCGCCGGTGAAAACCCCAATCGCCCCCTCTTTACGACCGATCTGATCGATGCCGGTATACTGCGACATGACCGGCCCGAGGGCTTCGCCAGCGCGAACCTGCTCAAGAATAACGTCAGGCAACGGCAGCGTGGCTGAGCGCGCTTCTCCGCGCTGGCTGGCGCTTTCGATGACCACCCAGCTAAAGGTACTGCCATCGTCAATTCCGGCTTCGATGGCGACCCAGAAATCGGCATGGGGCTGGGCGAGGCGCGCATTGGCGACGCGATTTCGTGCGCCAGCGCGCGTTTCCTCGCTGCCGAAGGGCTGTTCCGGCACGCCGCTCTCGACGGATACGGACTCAATGTGGCAGGATCCTTCGCCGAAAATCTCGTCAAAAGCCTGCAGAATTGCCTGAATTTTGGCGGGATTAGTGGTCGCTGAGACAACATGGTGCATAATCAAAACAACTCAGAATAAACTAACGTCATCGCAGTATACTCTAAATCACCCCCAGGGCAGGCGGTAATGCCCGAAAGCGGTCGATAACGAGTTCAGAACGGAAAAAAAGCATGTTACAGGTATACCTTGTTCGCCACGGTGAAACGCAGTGGAACGCCGAGCGACGTATTCAGGGTCAGTCCGACAGCCCGCTGACCGCACACGGTGAGCGCCAGGCCTGGCAGGTTGGCGAGCGCGCCAGAACGCTGGGGATCACCCATATCATTACCAGCGATCTGGGACGAACCCGTCGTACAGCAGAGATTATCGCCGAAGCCTGCGGCTGCAGCGTGATCGCCGATGCGCGCCTGCGCGAGCTGGATATGGGGGTGCTGGAGAAGCGCCATATCGACTCGCTCAGCGAAGAAGAAGAGGGCTGGCGCCGCCAGCTGGTCAACGGCACGCCGGATGGTCGTATTCCTCAGGGCGAATCGATGCAGGAGCTTAGCGAACGCATGCATGCGGCGCTGGCAGCCTGTCTGGAATTACCGGCCGGTAGTCGACCGCTGCTGGTGAGTCATGGTATCGCGCTGGGCTGCCTGGTGAGCACGATTTTAGGGCTGCCGGCGTACGCAGAGCGTCGGCTGCGTCTGCGCAACTGCTCTATCTCGCGCGTCGATTATCAGCAGAGCCCGTGGCTGGCTTCCGGCTGGGTGGTGGAAACGGCGGGCGACGTCTCGCATCTTGACGCCCCCGCGATGGACGAGCTGCAGCGTTAACGGCGGATCGGGATCAGATATTCGCAGCGCAACTGAATCGGCGTGTCCTGATCCCGGCTTTCATCTTCAGGATAGAAGCGTTCAATATCCAGCCCCTTGCGACGCGTCAGGTTCAGCATCGGCATGCAGGTGCCGTAGACCGTCAGGATGAATTCCTGCAGGCCGGTACCCAGCCCTTCATACGTAAACATGACATACTCGCCGCCCTCCAGCGTCACCGGATGGGCGTTCTGCAGGTGGCCGTTAGCCATCTCCGGCGTCAGCGCGGTGGTATAGAACACTTCCTGTTCATCGTCTTTCTCCAGGCTCGGACGCGGTTCATGCAGCCCATAGAGCACCGGGGGGATCGACGGCGAGTTGCCGAGGAAATCGCGCCAGAACTGGACCCGCATCTGGTTGCGGAAGTCGGAGATTTCCTCCAGCTTACAGGTATAGCTCTGGGTTACCCCCAGCAGTTGAGTCGTGGGCAGGGCGACAAATTCATGTTTCGGCAGGGTAAACTCGCCAAGACGCAGCGGCGGACGCATACCGAACGAGCTCCAGTCCGGCGAGCGGCGGTAGAGCGCCGGCGTCAGCGAGAACTGCTTCTTAAACGCCCGGGTGAAGGTCTGCTGGGAGTCGAAACGGTACTGCAGCGCAATATCAAGGATTGGACGGGCGGTAAGGCGTAATGCGACAGCTGATTTCGACAACCGGCGCGCGCGAATATAGGCACCGATGGCATGGCCGGTGACATCCTTAAACATTCGCTGCAAATGCCACTTGGAATAACCCGCCTTCGCCGCCACATTGTCCAGAGAAAGCGGCTGATCCAGGTGACCTTCCAGCCAGCTAAGGAGATCGCGAATAATCCCTGCTTGATCCATAAAATGTCCCCATCCTTAAACACAGGTGCCTGATATTAAAGTAGCGGATAATAGCATTTTTTGATGTTTTAGCATTCAGTGTTTTTTTTGCTTTTAAATGCGGTAGGTCCGTGGATCTGAACGAGAATTTTGTAAAGCTGTGATCTATAAACCTTTTCCGCAAAGTGCGTGATAATCACTCAGCTATATTTTTTAAGAATGGTAACAATATGAAATACAAGAAGTTTGCGATGGGCCTGCTGCTGCTGGCCGGCTGCCAGGTCGCTCAGGCGGAGCAGATTGGTTCCGTGGATACGGTCTTCAAATGGTTAGGGCCGGATCACAAAATTGTCGTCGAAGCCTTTGACGATCCGGATGTGCAGAACGTGACCTGCTATATCAGCCGGGCGAAGACCGGCGGGATCAAAGGCGGGCTGGGTCTGGCGGAAGATACCTCCGACGCGGCCATCTCCTGCCAGCAGGTCGGGCCGATTGAGCTGACGGACAAAATCAAAAATGGCAAAAGCCAGGGCGACGTGGTGTTCCAGAAGCGCACCTCGCTGGTGTTTAAAAAGCTACAGGTCGTTCGCTTCTATGATGCGAAACGCAATGCGCTGGTCTACCTGACCTATTCGGATAAAGTGGTTGATGGTTCGCCGAAGAACGCCATCAGCGCCGTGCCGATTATGCCCTGGAATAAATAAACGGGAGCGCGCATGCAGCAGCCACGGATTTGGTTAGTTGAGGATGAACAGAGTATCGCCGATACCCTGGTTTATATGCTCCAGCAGGAGGGCTTCCAGGTCACCGTCTTTGACCGCGGGTTGCCCGCGCTGGAGGCGGCGGCGCATCAGGCGCCCGATGTGGCCATCCTCGACGTCGGCTTGCCGGATATCAGCGGCTTCGAGCTCTGTCGGCGCCTGCTGACGCGCTTTCCGGCGCTGCCGGTGCTGTTTCTGACCGCGCGGAGCGACGAGGTCGATAAGCTGCTGGGGCTGGAAATCGGCGCTGACGATTACATCGCCAAGCCGTTTTCGCCGCGCGAAGTCTGCGCGCGGGTGCGCAGCGTGCTGCGGCGGCTGCAAAAATTCGCCGCGCCTTCGTCGGTAGTTCGCGTCGGCGAGTTTGTGCTTGACGAGCAGGCGGCGTCGATAAGCTGGTTCGGCCAGCCGCTGAACCTGACGCGCTATGAATTTCTGCTGTTGAAAACGCTGCTTCACGCGCCCGGTCGCGTCTTCTCCCGCCAGCAGCTGATGGAGCTGGTGTGGAGCGATGCCTGGGAAAGCCTCGACCGCACCGTCGACACCCACATCAAAACCCTGCGCGCTAAATTGCGGGTCGTTAATCCTGAGGTGGCGCCAATCAATACCCATCGCGGGATGGGCTACAGCCTGGGGCGCGGCTGATGCGCATCGGCATGCGCCTGCTGCTGGGCTATTTTCTTATCGTCGCGATCGCCGCGTGGTTTGTACTGTCGATCTTTGTCCAGGAAGTCAAGCCGGGCGTGCGCCGGGCCACGGAGGGGACCCTCAACGATACCGCCACCCTGCTGGCGGCGCTGGCGCGTGAGGACCTGCTGGCGGCAAACCCGCAGCAGGGCAGGCTGGCGCAGGCCTTTCACCAGCTCAACCAGCAGCGGCTCAACGCCAATATTGGCGGAATTAAAAAGGTGCGGAATGAGTACCGCGTCTATCTGACCGATGCCCGGGGCAAGGTGGTGTTTGACTCGAGCGGAGAGGCGACAGGGCAGGACTATTCACGCTGGAACGACGTCTGGCTCACCCTGCGCGGCCAGTACGGCGCGCGCAGTACGCGCAGCGATCCGCATGATGAAGCCAGCTCGGTAATGTATATCGCCGCGCCGGTGATGGATAAGGGGCGGATTATCGGCGTGCTGAGCGTCGGTAAACCCAACCTGGCGATGACGCCGGTCATTCAGCGCAGCGAGCGGAGGATCCTTTGGGCCGGCGGCGCTCTGCTGGGCATTGCCCTGTTGATTGGCTGCGGCGTCGTCTGGTGGATCAATTTCTCTATCGGCAAGCTGGTGCGCTATGCGGACTCGGTGACCGCTGACCGCCCACTGCCGCTGCCGGAGGTCGGCAGCAGCGAACTGCGTAAGCTGGCCCAGGCGCTGGAGAGCATGCGGGTGAAGCTCGAAGGCAAAAACGCCATCGAAAACTATGTCTATGACCTGACTCACGAGCTGAAAAGTCCGCTGGCAGCCATCCGCGGTGCGGCGGAGATCCTGCGCGAAGAGCCGCCGCCTGCGGTGGCTGCGCGGTTTACTGAGAATATCCTCGCGCAAAATACTCGCATGCAGCTGTTGGTGGAGCGGTTGCTCCAGCAGGCGCGACTGGAAAGCCGGCTGGAGATAAAGCCGCAGCCGGTGTCGATAGATGCGCTATACCAACGCCTGGCGGAAGAGCGCGACATCGCCCTGGCGGCGAAAGCCATCACCCTGCGCTGGCAGGAGAGTGGGATGCTGGTCAATGGCGATGGCGAACTGCTGTCCCAGGCGCTGGGCAATCTGCTCGACAACGCGATTGATTTTACCCCCCAGGGGGGCGAGATCGCCCTGGCAGTAGAGAAACGAAATGCAGAGGTGCGACTGAGCGTAACGGATAACGGATGCGGTATTCCGGAGTATGCCCTGACGCGGATCTTTGATCGGTTCTACTCGCTGCCGCGTGAAGACGGCCATAAGAGCAGCGGCCTTGGGCTGGCCTTCGTTCGTGAAGTCGCGCGCCTGCATCACGGCGATATCCGTCTACACAATCGGCCCGAAGGCGGCGTGGTCGCCACGCTGAGACTTCACCGTCCCTTCACATAGCTTCAAATTCCCCCCACACAACCGCCCTATTGTGAGGCCATCACGATAGGGAGAAAGCTATGTTGAAATCACCGTTATTCTGGAAAATCACCACGTTAATAGGCTGTATTGTGCTGTTATCTCTGCCTTTGATGATAGTCAGGGAGCTCATCAATGAGCGGGCTGATTATCGCAGCGAGGTTGAGGATGCCATTGAACAGAGCACCAGCGGCCCGCAAAAACTCGCCGGGCCGCTGATCGCTATTCCGGTAACCGAGACGCTGACCCGCAGGGAGAACCAAAAAGAGGTCGAATATCAGCGGAGCTGGGAGTACTACTGGCTGCCGGAGTCGCTGGCGGTCAGCGGCAAACAGACCGTGGAGTCGAGGAGGGTGGGCATCTACAGCGGACAGGTCTGGCATAACGTCCTGCAGATTAAGGCTTCGTTTGATCCGCTGCGTCTGGCGGCGCTGAAAAAAACGAATATTGTCTTAGGCCAGCCGCGGCTGGTGGTGAGCGTCGGCGATGCCCGCGGCATTGGCGCCATTCATGCTCCGGAGGTTAACGGCAGCGTATTAAGCGTGGAGCCTGGGCTGGGGATCAGCGGTGATGGGGCGGGCATCCATATGCCGATGCCTGCGCTGGCGGAGGACAACAAGCCGCTTGAGATCGCTTTTTCGCTCGATCTGAACGGGACGGGCGCATTTTCACTGGCGCCGCTCGGGCGCAACAGCGAGCTGCAGCTGACCAGTAACTGGCCGCATCCCGGCTTTCTCGGCAGCTTCCTGCCAACGAAACGCGAAGTGAATGCTGCCGGCTATCGCGCCCACTGGCAAAGCAGCTGGTTCGCCAACGATATGGGCAGCTATTTCAAGGATGATATGGAGATCCCGTGGTCGCGCCTGCCGGCGTTCAGTGCCGATGTCATGTCGCTTGCCGACCAGTATCAGCTAACCGACCGGGCGACAAAATATGCCATCCTGTTAATTGGGTTGACGTTTATGGCCTTTTTCGCTTTCGAAAGCCTGACCCATCGCCCCCTGCATCCGATGCAATATTTGCTGGTGGGCCTATCGCTGGTGCTGTTTTACCTGGTGCTGCTGGCGCTTTCGGAGCACATTGGCTTTACCGCCGCCTGGCTGGCCGCCAGCCTGTCCGGCGCGGTGATGAACGGGATCTACCTCCAGGCGGTGCTCAGGGGATGGCGTAACAGCCTGCTGTTTGTCGCGGCGCTGCTGCTGCTGGACGGGGTGATGTGGTTTCTGCTGCATTCCGAGGACAGCGCGCTGCTGTTGGGTACCGGGGTGCTGGTGCTGGCGCTAAGCAGCCTGATGTTTTTGACCCGGCGAGTGGACTGGTATGCGTTATCGTTACCGAAAGGCAGTGTGCCTCCGCCGCCGTCTGCCGATGACGACAAACTGCGCCTCTGGAAAGAGTGACGGCATAAAAAAACGGCGCCCTCGGGGCGCCGTTTTCACATCATGGCTGCGGAATAAATCGCATTATTCCTGCAGATCGCCACAGAAACGGTAACCTTCACCGTGAATGGTAGCGATGATTTCCGGGGTATCCGGAGTGGATTCGAAGTGTTTACGAATCCGACGAATGGTCACGTCAACGGTACGGTCATGCGGCTTCAGCTCGCGACCGGTCATTTTCTTCAGCAGCTCGGCACGAGACTGAATTTTGCCCGGGTTTTCGCAGAAGTGCAGCATCGCGCGGAATTCACTGCGCGGCAGCTTGTACTGTTCGCCGTTCGGGCTGACCAGGGAACGGCTGTTGATATCGAGTTCCCAGCCGTTGAACTTGTAGCTTTCCACGCTGCGACGCTCTTCGCTCACGGTACCGAGGTTCATGGTACGGGAGAGCAGGTTGCGCGCGCGGATAGTCAGTTCACGCGGGTTAAACGGTTTAGTGATATAGTCGTCAGCGCCGATTTCGAGGCCAAGGATCTTATCCACTTCGTTGTCGCGACCGGTTAAGAACATCAGCGCGACGTCAGCCTGCTCGCGCAGCTCGCGCGCCAGCAGAAGACCATTTTTACCCGGCAGGTTGATATCCATGATCACCAGGTTGATATCATTTTCAGACAGGATCTGATGCATTTCCGCGCCATCGGTCGCTTCGAATACATCGTAACCTTCTGCTTCGAAAATACTTTTTAACGTGTTGCGTGTTACCAACTCGTCTTCAACGATAAGAATGTGCGGGGTCTGCATGTTTGCTACCTAAATTGCCAACTAAATCGAAACAGGAAGTACCAAAGTCCCTGACCTGCCTGCTGCATGTCGCAAATTAACATGCGCGGCGTAACATGACTAAAGTACGTAATTGCGTTCTTGATGCACTTTCCATCAACGTCAACAACATCATTAGCTTGGTCGTGGGTACTTTCCCTCTGGACCCGACGGTGTCAAAAACGGCTGACATCCTAACCATTTTAACAGCAACATAACAGGCTAAGAGAGGCCGAACACCCAATAAAACTACGCTTCGTTGACATATATCAAGTTCAATTGTAGCACGTTAACAGTCTTGTGAAATCATTGCATCGCCATGCTCTTTATAGTCACAATCTTTACCCGGCTCAACTAGTTGCGTGGATAAATTAATAAATACAGTGAATTCAATGCCTGGAACGATGCGTCAGGTGAAATTTCATTGCCCATCATATGGATAAATGGGTTCTGTTAACATACTCCTTGTCATGGCCTCCTGAGAACAGTTTAGATTTTTTTATGGGTAAGAAAACGCAATTTTAGTGATTTTTGTTGCAAATTTGTAAATTTTCACCGCGTAAAATGGGGGGCTCCGCGCCTCGACAACGCCTGAGAGAGAGAAAAAAACCGCAATGCGTTTAACGATTATTTTAGTCGGTCCTGCCCGGGCCGAGAACGTCGGCGCCGCCGCCAGGGCGATGAAAACCATGGGATTTCGCGATCTGCGGATCGTGGACAGTGAAGCCCATCTGGCGCCGGCGGCACGCTGGGTGGCGCACGGCTCAGGCGACATCCTCGATGGCATCACCACCTATTCCACCCTTGCCGAGGCGCTGCACGACGTCGATTTTACCGTCGCCACCACCGCCCGCAGTCGCGCGCGGTTTCACTATTACGCCACGCCGCAGCAGCTGTTGCCGCTGCTGGAGGAGAAGGCGAACTGGATGACCCATACCGCGCTGGTATTTGGCCGTGAAGACGCCGGATTGACCAATGAGGAGCTGGCCCTGGCCGATGTGCTGACCGGCGTGCCGATGGCCGCGGATTATCCTTCGCTAAACCTCGGTCAGTCGGTGATGGTCTACTGCTATCAATTAGCATCGCTTATGCAACAACCGGCGCCCGCCGCCGCCGCGGCAGACCATCATCAGCTGCAGGCGTTGCGCCTGCGCGCCCTGGCCTTGCTTTCGCGTCTGGGCGTGGAGGATGATGCCAAACTGGCCGACTGGCTGTCGCAACGAATGGGGCTGCTGCAGCAGCGCGACACGGCAATGTTGCATCGTTTGCTGCATGATATTGAAAAAAACCTGTCAGAATAAAGCTCTGTCATATATTTTAATTATGGTTGTATGTGCTGTTTTTGTGGGAGGTATTCCGCCGATCTGGATGTTTTTCCTTGTCGGGGTGGCGCAATACGTAAGCTCGCTGAAATGAGGTTAATTGAGAAATTCATTGACTTAAGAGGGCAGATACTTTAACCAATATAGGCAGGACACACAGACAGATAAAAATACAGAGTACACAACATCCATGAATCGCATCGGCATGATTACCACCATTATCACCACCACCATTACCACAGGTAACGGTGCGGGCTGACGCGTACAGGAAACACAGAAAAAAGCCCGCACCTGAACAGTGCGGGCTTTTTTTTTGACAAGAGATCAAGGGGTAAGAACCATGCGAGTGTTGAAGTTCGGCGGTACATCAGTGGCAAATGCGGAACGATTTCTGCGGGTTGCCGATATTCTGGAGAGTAATGCCAGGCAGGGGCAGGTAGCGACCGTCCTGTCTGCCCCGGCGAAGATCACCAACCATCTGGTAGCGATGATTGAAAAGACCATTGGCGGCCAGGATGCCCTCCCCAATATTGCCGACGCTGAACGCATTTTTACCGAACTTCTTCAGGGTCTTGCCGACGCCCAGCCCGCTTTCCCGCTCGCCCAGCTGAAAGCCTTTGTTGAGCAGGAGTTTGCTCAGATTAAGCATGTTCTGCACGGTATCAGCCTGCTGGGTCAGTGCCCGGACAGCGTCAATGCCGCGCTGATCTGCCGAGGCGAAAAGCTCTCCATCGCCATCATGGCGGGTCTGCTGGAAGCCCGTGGTCATAAAGTCAGTGTGATTAACCCGGTGGAAAAACTGCTCGCGGTGGGCCACTATCTGGAATCCACGGTCGATATCGCCGAATCCACCCGCCGCATCGCCGCCAGCCAGATCCCGGCAGACCATATGATCCTGATGGCCGGGTTTACCGCCGGAAATGAGAAGGGCGAGTTGGTGGTGCTGGGGCGCAACGGCTCCGACTATTCGGCTGCGGTACTGGCCGCCTGCCTGCGCGCCGACTGCTGCGAAATCTGGACCGATGTCGACGGCGTGTACACTTGCGACCCGCGCCAGGTGCCGGATGCGCGTCTGCTGAAATCGATGTCTTATCAGGAGGCGATGGAGCTCTCCTACTTTGGCGCGAAAGTGCTGCACCCGCGCACCATCGCCCCTATCGCCCAGTTCCAAATCCCATGTCTGATTAAAAATACCGGCAACCCGCAGGCGCCGGGAACGCTCATCGGCGCCAGCCGCGACGAGGACGATCTGCCGGTCAAAGGCATCTCTAACCTCAACAACATGGCGATGTTCAATGTCTCCGGGCCGGGGATGAAAGGCATGGTCGGCATGGCGGCCCGCGTCTTCGCCACCATGTCCCGCGCGGGCATCTCGGTCGTGCTGATCACCCAATCCTCTTCCGAGTACAGTATCAGTTTCTGCGTGCCGCAGAGCGACTGCGCGCGTGCCAAACGGGCGATGGAAGATGAGTTTTATCTCGAGCTGAAAGAGGGGCTGCTGGAGCCGCTGGCCATTATGGAGCGTCTGGCTATTATCTCGGTGGTGGGCGACGGAATGCGCACCCTGCGCGGTATCTCGGCAAAGTTTTTTGCCGCGCTGGCCCGCGCCAATATCAATATCGTGGCGATTGCCCAGGGTTCATCCGAGCGCTCCATTTCGGTGGTGGTCAGCAATGACGACGCCACCACCGGCGTGCGCGTGACCCATCAGATGCTGTTCAACACCGACCAGGTGATCGAAGTGTTCGTCATCGGCGTCGGCGGCGTCGGCGGCGCGCTGCTGGAGCAAATCAAACGCCAGCAGAGTTGGCTGAAGAGCAAACATATCGATCTGCGCGTTTGCGGCGTGGCCAACTCTCAGGCGCTGCTGACCAGCGTGCATGGTCTGAATCTGGAAAACTGGAGTGAGGCGCTGGCGGAGGCGAAAGAACCCTTTAATCTCGGTCGCCTGATCCGCCTGGTAAAAGAGTACCACCTGCTGAATCCGGTGATCGTCGACTGTACCTCCAGCCAGGCGGTCGCCGATCAGTACGCCGACTTCCTGCGCGAAGGTTTCCATGTGGTCACGCCGAATAAAAAGGCCAATACCTCTTCGCTGGATTACTATCATCAGCTGCGCCACGCCGCGAGCAGCTCGCGCCGCAAGTTCCTCTATGACACTAACGTTGGCGCTGGCCTGCCGGTGATTGAGAACCTGCAGAACCTGCTCAACGCCGGCGATGAACTGCGCCATTTCTCCGGGATCCTCTCCGGCTCTCTGTCGTTTATCTTCGGCAAGCTGGATGAGGGCGTGAGTTTCTCGGCGGCGACGGCGATGGCCCGTGAGATGGGGTATACCGAGCCGGATCCGCGCGACGATTTATCCGGGGTGGATGTCGCGCGTAAGCTGCTGATTCTGGCCCGTGAGACCGGACGTGAACTGGAGCTGTCGGACATTATCGTCGAGTCGGCGCTGCCGGCGGACTTCGACGCCAGCGGTGATGTTGAGACCTTTATGGCCCGCTTGCCGTCGCTGGATGATGCGTTCGCCTCGCGGATCGCTAAGGCGCGCGATGAAGGTAAAGTCTTGCGCTATGTCGGTAACATCGAAGAGGATGGTACCTGCCGGGTGAAAATTGCCGCCGTTGACGGCAACGATCCGCTGTTCAAAGTCAAAAATGGCGAGAACGCACTGGCCTTTTACAGCCACTATTATCAGCCATTGCCGCTGGTGCTGCGCGGCTATGGTGCCGGGAACGACGTCACGGCGGCCGGTGTATTCGCCGACCTGCTGCGCACCCTTTCCTGGAAGTTAGGAGTTTAAGATGGTCAAAGTATATGCCCCGGCTTCCAGTGCCAATATGAGCGTCGGGTTTGATGTGTTGGGCGCGGCGGTCACGCCGGTCGATGGCACGCTGCTTGGCGACAACGTTACTGTCGAAGCGGCGGAGCAATTCAGCCTGCAGAATCTGGGACGCTTCGCCAGCAAACTGCCGACGGCGCCGCAGGAGAACATTGTTTACCAGTGCTGGGAAAGCTTTTGCCGGGAGATCGGTAAAACGGTGCCGGTGGCGATGACCCTGGAAAAAAACATGCCGATTGGCTCCGGGCTGGGCTCCAGCGCCTGCTCGGTGGTCGCCGCGCTGGTGGCGATGAACGAGTTTTGCGGTAAGCCGCTGAACGAGACGCGCATGCTGGCGCTGATGGGGGAGATGGAAGGGCGTATCTCCGGCAGCATTCACTACGACAACGTGGCGCCGTGCTATCTTGGCGGCATGCAGTTGATGATCGAAGAGAACGGGATTATCAGCCAGCAGGTGCCCGGGTTTGATGAGTGGCTGTGGGTGCTGGCCTATCCGGGGATTAAAGTATCCACCGCCGAAGCGCGGGCGATTCTGCCGGCGCAGTACCGCCGTCAGGATTGTATCGCCCATGGTCGCCACCTCGCGGGCTTTATTCACGCCTGCTACACCCGCCAGCCGCAGCTGGCGGCAAAATTGATGAAAGATGTGATTGCCGAACCGTACCGAACCAAACTGCTGCCGGGCTTTAGCGAAGCGCGTCAGGCGGCCATGGAGATGGGCGCCCAGGCTTGCGGCATCTCCGGCTCTGGCCCAACGCTGTTCGCGTTGTGCGATAAGCCGGACACCGCACAGCGCGTCGCCGACTGGCTTGGCGCGCACTATCTGCAGAATCAGGAAGGCTTTGTTCATATTTGCCGGCTGGACACGGCGGGCGCACGCGTAGTGGGATAACCAATGAAACTGTATAACTTAAAAGATCACAATGAGCAGGTCAGCTTTGCGCAGGCCGTTACCCAGGGACTTGGTAAGCATCAGGGCCTGTTCTTTCCGCACGATCTGCCGGAATTCAGCCTGACTGAAATCGACGACATGCTGGCGCAGGATTTTGTCACCCGCAGCGCCAAAATTTTATCCGCCTTTATCGGCGATGAGATCCCGCAGGATGTCCTGCAGCAGCGGGTCCGCGCGGCGTTTGCGTTTCCGGCGCCGGTGAGCAAGGTTCAGGAGGATGTCGGCTGTCTGGAGCTGTTCCATGGCCCCACGCTGGCGTTCAAGGATTTCGGCGGCCGCTTTATGGCGCAGATGCTGACCCACATCGCGGGCGATAAGCCGGTCACCATCCTCACGGCGACCTCTGGCGATACCGGGGCGGCGGTGGCGCATGCTTTCTACGGACTGCCGAACGTTAAGGTAGTGATCCTCTACCCGCGCGGCAAGATCAGCCCGCTGCAGGAGAAGCTGTTCTGTACTCTCGGCGGCAACATTGAAACCGTGGCGATTGACGGCGACTTCGACGCCTGCCAGGCGCTGGTGAAGCAGGCGTTTGACGATGAAGAACTGAAGGCGACGCTGGGGCTCAACTCGGCTAACTCCATTAACATCAGCCGCCTGCTGGCGCAGATCTGCTACTACTTCGAAGCGGCGGCGCAGCTGCCGCAGGAAGCCCGCAATCAGCTGGTGATTTCCGTGCCGAGCGGCAACTTCGGCGATCTGACCGCCGGTCTGCTGGCGAAGTCGCTGGGTCTGCCGATCAAACGCTTTATCGCTGCCACCAATGCCAACGACACCGTTCCGCGCTATCTGCAGGGCGGCGAGTGGGCGCCAAAAGCCACCCAGGCGACGCTGTCCAACGCCATGGACGTCAGCCAGCCGAACAACTGGCCGCGTGTCGAAGAGCTGTTCCGCCGTAAAATCTGGCGTCTCAGCGAGCTGGGCTATGCCGCGGTCGATGATGAGACCACCAAAGCGGCAATGCGCGAGCTGAAGGCCATCGGCTACATCTCTGAGCCGCACGCGGCGATTGCCTGGCGCGCGCTGCGCGATCAGCTGCAGCCGGGAGAGTACGGTCTGTTCCTCGGCACCGCCCATCCGGCGAAGTTCAAAGAGAGCGTGGAGGAGATCCTGCAGGAGACCCTGCCGCTGCCGAAAGAGCTGGCCGACCGCGCCGACCTGCCGCTGCTGTCTCACAACCTGCCGGCGGATTTCGCCGCGCTGCGTAAGCTGATGATGGGCTAAATCCTTACCGTCCCCCTGTTGCGTCGATCGCCGTAGGGGGACCGTTTACTTACTGCTCGTGGCGTTTAAACACCAGTTCGCCTTTCTCCGACGCCTCCGCATCAAAGAAATAGCCTTCGCTATTAAAGGATTTCAGCTGTTCCGGCTGGGTTAAGCGGTTTTCAATAATGTAGCGACTCATCAGGCCACGGGCCTTCTTGGCATAGAAGCTGATCACTTTGAATTTGCCGTTCTTCTCATCGAGGAATACCGGCTTGATCAGCTGGCCCTGCAATTTTTGCGTTTTCACCGATTTAAAATATTCATCGGAAGCCAGGTTGATGACGATATCGTCGCCCTGAGCCTGCAGCGCCTGATTCAGCTTCTCGGTAATGGTCTCGCCCCAGAACTGGTACAGATCTTTGCCGCGGGGGTTTTCCAGACGGATCCCCATCTCCAGGCGGTAGGGCTGCATCAGGTCCAGCGGACGCAGCACGCCATACAGGCCGGAGAGCATGCGCAGGTGTCGCTGGGCGAAGTCAAAGTCGTCCTCGGTGAGCGTCTCTGCCTGCAGGCCGGTGTAGACATCGCCCTTAAAGGCGAGGATCGCCTGGCGGGCATTTTGCGGCGTAAAGTCAGGGTGCCAGTCGTGGAAACGGGTGGCGTTCAGATCCGCCAGCTTGTCGCTGATGCTCATCAGCTTGCCGATTTGCGGCGCGGTCAGCTGACGGGCGATGCTGATAAGCTGTTGAGAATACTCGAGGAGTTCGGGCTGGGTATAGCGAGTCGTTGCCAGCGGGCTTTGATAATCGAGCGTTTTAGCAGGTGAAATCAGAATCAGCATATCCAGTCCTTGCAGGTAATTTCGACGAATTTTAACAAAAAAAGTGCATGGTGGGATCGATAGCTGCGATTGCCGCGCTATTCGCGCGGCAGTTCATTCCACGCGCCCGGGGCCAGCTGTTGGTGAATCTCAGGATAGCGCGACGCATCGAAAGTAGGCTGAATGCCCAGCTGGCGCTGACGCAGATAATCACTGGCGATAATCCGCACCGTCGGGGAGAGCAGCAGGATGGCCGTCAGGTTGGTCATCGCCATCAGCGCCATAATGATATCCGCGCTCTGCCAGACGACCGGCAGGCTAACCACGGTTCCCAGCAGCACCATCAGGACGGTAAGTATCCGCAGCGCCCAGATATAGCGCGGCTTATCCAGACGCAGAAAGACCAGATTATTTTCCGCGTACAGGTAGTTGGCGACGATAGAGCTAAAGGCGAACAGCAGCACGATGAAAGCGATAAAACCCGCCCCCCAGCCCCCGACCAGCATGCTCATCGCGTGCTGCAGGGCCTGGATGCCGTTGAGCGTATACTCATTGTCGGGGTGAGGCGCCAGCATGACGATAATCGCGCTGGCGGTACAGATGACGATGGTATCGATAAACACGCCAATCATCTGCACGATACCCTGCGCCGCCGGGTGCGGCGGCCAGGAGGCGGCGGCTGCTGCGGCGTTAGGCGAAGAGCCCATTCCTGCTTCATTGGAGAACATGCCGCGCTGAAAGCCGCTGGTCAGCGCCTGGCTGATGGTGTAGCCCACCGCGCCGGCGGCGGCTTCCTGCCAGCCGAAGGCGCAGCGAAAGATGGTGGCGAAAATCGTCGGCAGGGCGGTGATATGCCACAGGCCGATAATCAGGCTGGTGGCGATCCACAGCAGCGCCATGATGGGGACGATCCACTGCATCAGGCGCGCCACGCCGCGTAAACCACGGCGGATGGCCAGCAGAACGACAACGGCCAGCACGCCGCCGCTGACTGCCGCCGGCAGATCGAACGCATAGCGCAGGGCATGGGCCACGGAGTTGGCCTGTACGGTATTGAAGATAAAGCCATAGGCCAGCAGCAGGAGGATCGAAAACAGAACGCCCATCCAGCGCATGCCGAGCCCGCGCGCCATATACCAGGCTGGGCCGCCGCGAAACTGCCCGCGGCTATCGAGCTCTTTATACAGCTGGGCAAGGGAACATTCGGCGAAGCTGCTGGCCATGCCGAGCAGGGCGGAGACCCACATCCAGAATACGGCGCCGGGCCCGCCGGCGGCGATAGCCAGCGTGACGCCGGCAAGATTGCCGCTGCCGACTCGCGCAGCAAGGCTGGTACAGAGCGCCTGAAAGGAGGTTAAACCGCCCGGCTGCGGGTGCAGGCTTTTTTTCAGGCTGCGGCCAAATTTGCGCACGTAACGGAACTGAATACCCCGGGTTTGCCAGCTAAACCAGATACCGGCGCCCAGTAGCAGATAAATCATCACTGAGCCCCAGAGTATTTCATTGATAAATGAGAGAAAATCAGGCATTAAACATCCTCTTGTCCATGCCGGCACGCCAGTGTAAGCGTTACCAATTAAGTGACAATCCTTGCGCTTTCAGCAAATTAATCTGCATAGTTTATCACACTCTGCGCTCTTCTCTCGTCGGCGGTTGCGCTGACCCGGCAGCGTGTTATCATCTGGGCAGACCGGTTACATCCCCTTAACTGCTGTTTAAGAGAAATATATCATGACGGATAAATTAACTTCTCTGCGTCAGTACACCACTGTCGTCGCTGACACCGGAGATATTGCGGCAATGAAGCTGTATCAGCCTCAGGATGCCACCACCAACCCTTCCCTGATCCTCGGCGCGGCTCAGATCCCTGAGTACCGTAAGCTGATTGACGACGCTGTGGCCTGGGCTCGTAGCCAGAGCAGCGATCGCGCGCAGCAGATCCTCGATGCTTCCGACAAGCTGGCGGTGAACATCGGTCTCGAAATCCTGAAACTGATCCCGGGCCGTATCTCCACCGAAGTGGATGCGCGTCTTTCCTACGACACCGAAGCGTCTATCGCTAAAGCCAAGCGCATCATCAAGCTGTATAACGACGCGGGCATCAGCAACGATCGTATTCTGATCAAGCTGGCTTCCACCTGGCAGGGCATTCGCGCCGCTGAACAGCTGGAAAAAGAGGGCATCAACTGCAACCTGACGCTGCTGTTCTCCTTCGCTCAGGCTCGCGCTTGCGCCGAAGCGGGCGTCTTCCTGATTTCGCCGTTCGTTGGCCGTATCCTCGACTGGTACAAAGCCAACACCGATAAGAAAGAGTACGCGCCGGCAGAAGATCCGGGCGTGGTTTCCGTCAGCGAAATCTACGAGTACTACAAGCAGCACGGTTATGAAACCGTGGTGATGGGCGCCAGCTTCCGTAACGTTGGCGAAATTCTGGAACTGGCTGGCTGTGACCGCCTGACCATCGCCCCGGCACTGCTGAAAGAGCTGTCCGAAAGCGAAGGCGCCGTTGAGCGTAAACTGGTATATACCGGTGAAGTGAAAGCGCGTCCGGAGCGTATTACCGAATCTGAGTTCCTGTGGCAGCATAACCAGGATCCGATGGCGGTAGACAAACTGGCGGAAGGTATCCGTAAGTTTGCGATCGACCAGGAAAAACTGGAAAAAATGATCGGCGAACTGCTGTAATCCCGCAGGTGGCCGACGCCCGTCGGCCACATTACACTGTCTGTCCCGCCAGCAGCAGTGTATCATTTCGTTTAACGCCACAGTTTGAACGGAATAACCATGAATACCTTACGAATCGGCTTAGTTTCCATTTCCGATCGCGCCTCCAGCGGCGTCTATCAGGACAAAGGCATCCCGGCACTGGAAGAGTGGCTGGCGCGTGCCCTTACCACCCCTTTTGAACTGCAGACTCGCCTGATCCCGGATGAGCAGGTCATTATTGAGCAAACGCTGTGCGAACTGGTTGACGAGATGGGGTGCCATCTGGTGCTGACCACCGGCGGCACCGGCCCGGCGCGTCGCGATGTGACGCCCGACGCCACGCTGGCGATTGCCGATCGCGAGATGCCGGGCTTCGGCGAGCAAATGCGCCAGGTTAGCCTACACTTTGTGCCGACGGCGATCCTTTCCCGGCAGGTCGGGGTGATCCGCAAGCAGGCGCTGATCCTCAATCTTCCCGGACAACCGAAAGCGATTCAGGAGACCCTGGAAGGGGTGAAAGATGCTGACGGCAACGTGCTGGTGCACGGTATTTTCGCAAGTGTACCTTATTGTGTACAGTTGCTGGAGGGGCCTTATGTGGAAACCGATGGCGGTGTGGTAGAAGCATTTCGTCCCAAAAGTGCCCGACGCGAAACTTTATCCTGAATTTGATGCATTTGTGACATAACATGCATCGCTGATGGTGTGCCGTTTTATTTACGATATAGTGCTGTTTACTTTACACACTATAAAATACGCTGCACGCCTCAGGATGAAATCGCGTTATGTCATATGCAAACCGACCGCTCAACCGCCAGGATTATAAAACGCTGACGCTGGCCGCCCTTGGCGGCGCGCTGGAGTTTTATGACTTTATCATCTTCGTTTTCTTCGCCGCCGTCGTCGGCGAGCTCTTCTTCCCCGCAGATATTCCGGAATGGCTTCGCCAGGTACAGACCTTTGGCATTTTCGCCGCCGGTTACCTGGCGCGTCCGCTGGGGGGGATCATCATGGCCCATTTTGGCGATCTGGTTGGCCGCAAGAAAATGTTTACCCTCAGTATCCTGCTGATGGCGCTGCCGACCCTGGCGATTGGTCTGTTGCCGACTTACAGCTCGGTGGGCATCGTCGCGCCGCTGCTGTTGCTGCTGATGCGTATTCTGCAGGGGGCGGCGATCGGCGGCGAGGTGCCTGGCGCCTGGGTGTTTGTCGCCGAGCATGTTCCGGAAAAACGCATTGGTATCGCCTGCGGCACGCTGACGGCCGGCCTGACTGTAGGCATCCTGCTGGGATCGGTGGTAGCGACGCTTATCAACACCAGCCTGACGCCGCAGGGGATCCACGACGGCGGCTGGCGGATCCCCTTCCTGCTGGGAGGCGTATTTGGTCTGGTGGCGATGTATCTGCGCCGCTGGCTGCAGGAGACGCCGATTTTTCTTGAGATGCAGCAGCGCAAAGCGCTGGCGCAGGAGCTGCCGGTAAAAGCGGTCGTCCTCAAGCACCAGAAGGCGGTGGCGGTCTCTATGCTGCTGACCTGGCTGCTGTCGGCAGGCGTGGTGGTGGTGATCCTGATGTCGCCGGTCTGGCTGCAGAAACACTATGGCTTCGCCCCGGCGATAACCCTGCAGGCCAACAGCATTGCCACGCTTATGTTGTGCATCGGCTGTCTGCTCGCCGGGCTGGCGGCGGACCGCTTCGGCGCCAGCCGCACCTTTATCGTCGGCAGCCTGCTGCTGGCGGTTGCCAGCTGGGCGTTTTACCACCTGTCTGGCGCCAGCCCGCAGCGGCTGTTTCTGCTCTACGGCACGGTGGGACTCTGTGTGGGCGTGGTGGGGGCGGTGCCTTATGTTATGGTGCGGGCCTTCCCGGCGGAAGTGCGCTTCACCGGCATCTCCTTTTCCTACAATCTGTCGTACGCGATTTTTGGCGGCCTGACGCCAATTGCCGTCACGATGCTGATGGGGGTGTCGCCGATGGCCCCGGCCTGGTATGTGCTGGCCTTGTCTCTGATGGGGCTGGGATTAGGTATCTGGCTGCGTCAGGGGCTGACGGCGGCGAGGTTGCCGGAAGGGGAGCTGCAGCGCTAGGCAGGTTTGCCGATGATGACCAGCCGCCGCCCTGTCACAGGGCGGCGGCGGAAGATTAACGCGGTTCGCCGATCGGCAGCACGGTGCGGCCGAACTGCTCGTTCAGCACTTCGCCCATCGCCAGGTAAATGGCGCTGGCGCCGCAAACCAGGCCGATCCAGCCAGCAACTTTCACGATGCCTTCGTTATCCAGCAGATGACCAATCGCCAGCAGCGCAAACAGCACCGTCAGGCTCAGGAACACGAACTGCAGCATGCGTGCGGCTTTCAGCGTACCGAAGAACATGAACAACGTAAAAATACCCCACAGGCCGAGATACATGCCGAGGAAGTGCGCGTTCGGCGCATCAGCCAGGCCCATTTTCGGCATCAGGAGAATAGCAACCAGCGTCAGCCAGAAGCTGCCGTAGGAGGTAAAAGCGGTCAAGCCAAAGGTGTTGCCTTTTTTGTATTCCAGCAGGCCGGCAAAAATTTGCGCAATGCCGCCGTAAAAAATGCCCATCGCCAGGATAGCTACATCGAATGCGAACAGGCCGCTATTCGCCAGGTTAAGCAGAATAGTGGTCATGCCGAAGCCCATAAGGCCCAGCGGTGCCGGATTAGCCAACTTAGTGTTGCCCATAATTCCTCAAAATTATCATTAAAAGGGAAGCATTACCCCGCGACTTGGCGGCGGGGCGCGGCATAATAATGAGGCGCGGAAAGGCTGTCTATGATCTGGCGGGGTATTTTTCACCAATTTCAGTTGTGCCCGACGACGAGTGGAGCATTTGTCGTAAACAGGCAATATGCAGAACCGCGGGGATGGTGACCCGATAAGCGCTGCCGCTTACCGCTTTCACGCTGTTCAGCGCGGCGCCAAGCGGCCCCCCCAGCCCGGCGCCGCGTACCAGGCCATGGCCGATGACGCTCACGGCGGCGTGCGTGCGCAGGATGGCGGTTAACCGCTCATCCAGTAGCAGGGCAACGCCTTCACTCAGCTTGCGGCGCCTCAACAGATGGGGCAGCAGGCTTTCCAGCTCATGACTCCGGCACTCCACCGCGGCGAGAAACTGCGTTTTTTGTTCCTCATCCAGCTTATTCCAGCTGTGCTGCAGAAAATGCGTCAACAACTGTTGCTCGATCTGCGGCGTCGTCATCTGTTTATCGACCTTCGCCTTTAGCCTTTTACACACATCCAGCAGGATGGCTCGATAAAATTTGCCATGGCGGCGCAGCGTATTGGCGATGCTGTCGCCGCCGAAATGCTGTAGCTCGCCGGCGATCAACTGCCAGTTGCGGCGATAGCGCTCCGGGTGGCCCTCCATAGACAGAAAGGTCTCGTTGCGCAGCAGCGTACTGGAGAGACGGGGTTTGCCATTTTCCCCGTGGGTCAGAATACGGGTAAACGCTTCCAGATGCGCCTCGCTGCACTCAGGCAGAAAGGCGAGATCGTCATCATCCAGATAGTTAATATGCATAACGTTTTCTCTCGGGCAGGGGACGACGTTAGTCGTCGCCGATAATTTTCAGTGAGGCCATATCTGAGGAGTTGACCGTGTGGCCGGAGAAGGCGATTTTTTTCACACAGCGCTTGTTGTCGTTATCGCTGTTGAGGGAGATCCAGCCGGTGGTGTGGCCCTCTTTGATCCCGGCGGGCACGTTCAGGGTGTGGCTGGCGCCGTGGCTGGCCTTAAAGTAGACCGTTGCTCCGGAGAGCTGAATATCGCCGCGTTCGGCGCTGAGCTGAATACGTTTGACCACCCGGCAGACGGGAAGCTTCAGCGTCAGATCGTTGGTCTCATTGCGCGGCATGGCTATCACGCCGAGGATCTTATGGTCGTTGGCGGCCGCCGAGGTGATAACTGACACGCTAAGGATAAGCCCCGCTGAAAGCCGGAATAGTGATTTCATTAATCTGTCCCCTGAATAAGTAAAGTGCGAGGGCGGGGATCTTATCACTGCGAAAACGGGGCTTTTAGCGCACAAGCATTGCGTTTTATGTCAATGATATTATGAATATATTCGGTTTTTTTATTCGTTACTTGTATGGGTGTTTCGCCATCTTTTTTCCCGCCCGACAACATCGTTTGCTAAGCCATCGACGGCAGCGGGCGAGGGCGTCGGCTGGCCTCCGACAAAAAATTTTTCTGCTTGCCCCTTGATGCCGGGGTGGGCGACCCCATCTTGTAGTCAACCGCAGTGAAGAACCTGAAAAAAAATGATGTCTGGGCAGTTGAAACCGCACGTTTCGCCCTTATTACAGGTTCACAACCACATGTTGATCGAATTTTTAGTGGAGACGTTTAGATGGGTAAAATTATTGGTATCGACCTGGGTACTACCAACTCTTGTGTAGCGATTATGGATGGCACTACTGCACGCGTGCTGGAGAACGCCGAAGGCGATCGCACCACGCCTTCTATCATTGCCTATACCCAGGATGGTGAAACTCTGGTTGGTCAGCCGGCTAAACGTCAGGCAGTGACAAACCCGCAAAACACCCTGTTTGCGATTAAACGCCTGATTGGCCGCCGCTTCCAGGACGAAGAAGTTCAGCGTGACGTTTCTATCATGCCATACAAAATTGTTGCCGCAGACAATGGCGACGCATGGCTGGATGTGAAGGGCACCAAAACTGCACCGCCGCAGATCTCTGCTGAAGTGCTGAAAAAAATGAAGAAAACGGCTGAAGATTACCTGGGTGAACCGGTAACTGAAGCGGTTATCACCGTACCGGCTTACTTCAACGATGCGCAGCGTCAGGCAACCAAAGATGCTGGCCGTATCGCCGGTCTGGAAGTCAAACGTATCATCAACGAACCGACCGCGGCCGCGCTGGCGTACGGTCTGGATAAAGAAGTGGGCAACCGCACGATCGCGGTTTACGACCTCGGTGGTGGTACTTTCGATATCTCTATTATCGAAATCGACGAAGTTGATGGCGAAAAAACCTTCGAAGTACTGGCGACCAACGGTGATACTCACCTGGGCGGCGAAGACTTCGATACCCGTCTGATCAACTACCTCGTTGATGAATTTAAGAAAGATCAGGGCATTGACCTGCGCAACGACCCGCTGGCGATGCAGCGCCTGAAAGAAGCCGCTGAGAAAGCGAAGATTGAACTCTCTTCTGCTCAGCAGACCGACGTTAACCTGCCGTACATCACTGCAGACGCGACCGGTCCGAAACACATGAACATCAAAGTGACGCGTGCGAAACTGGAAAGCCTGGTAGAAGACCTGGTTAACCGTTCCATCGAGCCGCTGAAAGTGGCCCTGCAGGATGCCGGTCTGTCCGTTTCCGATATCAACGACGTCATCCTCGTTGGTGGTCAGACTCGTATGCCGATGGTGCAGAAGAAAGTGGCCGAGTTCTTTGGTAAAGAACCGCGTAAAGACGTTAACCCGGACGAAGCCGTGGCGATCGGCGCTGCTGTTCAGGGCGGTGTACTGACCGGTGATGTGAAAGACGTTCTGCTGCTCGACGTGACCCCGCTGTCGCTGGGTATCGAAACCATGGGCGGCGTGATGACTGCGCTGATCAGCAAAAACACCACTATCCCGACCAAGCACAGCCAGGTGTTCTCTACCGCTGAAGACAACCAGTCCGCGGTTACCATCCATGTGCTGCAGGGTGAGCGTAAACGCGCGTCTGATAACAAATCTCTGGGTCAGTTCAACCTGGATGGCATTAACCCGGCGCCGCGTGGCATGCCGCAGATCGAAGTGACCTTTGACATCGATGCTGACGGTATCCTGCACGTCTCCGCGAAAGACAAAAACAGTGGTAAAGAGCAGAAGATCACCATCAAAGCGTCTTCCGGTCTGAATGAAGAAGAAATTCAGAAAATGGTTCGCGAAGCGGAAGCTAACGCCGAATCTGACCGTAAGTTCGAAGAGCTGGTACAGACCCGTAACCAGGGCGACCATCTGCTGCACAGCACTCGCAAGCAGGTTGAAGAAGCAGGCGATAAACTGCCGGCTGACGACAAAACTGCCATCGAGTCTGCGCTGACCGCGCTGGAAACTTCGCTGAAAGGTGAAGACAAAGCGGACATCGAAGCGAAAATGCAGGCGCTGGCGCAGGTTTCCCAGAAGCTGATGGAAATCGCCCAGCAGCAGCATGCGCAGCAGCAGGCGGGTTCCGCTGACGCTCAGGCGAGCAACGCGAAAGACGACGATGTTGTCGACGCTGAGTTCGAAGAAGTGAAAGATAAAAAATAATCGCCCTTTGAACGGGTAAAACACTGGCACGGGCGAAGAGGTTTCCTCTCCGCCCGTGCACGCATGTTAAGGGGCTGAAAAACACCGATGGCAAAGCAAGATTACTACGAGATTTTAGGCGTCTCCAAAACAGCGGAAGAGCGTGAAATCAAAAAGGCTTATAAGCGCCTGGCCATGAAGTATCACCCGGACCGCAACCAGGGTGATAAAGAGGCCGAAGCCAAATTTAAAGAAATCAAAGAAGCGTATGAAATCCTGACTGATGCCCAGAAGCGTGCGGCCTACGATCAGTACGGCCATGCGGCCTTTGAGCAGGGCGGCATGGGCGGCGGCGGCGGTTTTGGCGGCGGTGCGGACTTCAGCGATATCTTTGGCGATGTTTTCGGCGATATCTTTGGCGGCGGACGTGGCCGGCAGCGCGCGGCGCGCGGCGCCGATCTCCGTTACAACATGGAGCTGACGCTGGAAGAAGCGGTTCGTGGCGTCACCAAAGAGATCCGTATTCCGACGCTGGAAGAGTGCGACGTCTGCCACGGCAGCGGCGCCAAAGCAGGCAGCAAACCGCAGACCTGTCCGACCTGTCATGGCGCGGGCCAGGTACAGATGCGTCAGGGCTTCTTTGCAGTACAGCAGACCTGTCCGCACTGTCAGGGACGCGGTACGCTGATTAAAGATCCCTGCAATAAATGTCATGGTCACGGCCGCGTTGAGAAGACCAAAACCCTGTCGGTTAAAATCCCGGCGGGCGTGGATACCGGCGACCGGATCCGTCTGGCGGGCGAAGGCGAAGCCGGCGAGCATGGCGCACCGGCAGGGGATCTGTACGTTCAGGTTCAGGTGAAGCAGCACGCTATCTTTGAGCGTGAAGGTAATAACCTTTACTGCGAAGTGCCGATCAACTTCACCATGGCTGCGCTGGGCGGTGAGATTGAGGTCCCGACGCTCGATGGTCGCGTCAACCTGAAAATTCCGGGTGAAACCCAGACCGGCAAGCTGTTCCGCATGCGTGGGAAAGGCGTGAAATCCGTTCGCGGCGGCGCGCAGGGCGATCTGCTGTGCCGGGTGGTGGTGGAGACGCCGGTGGGGCTGAACGAGAAGCAGAAGCAGCTGCTGAAAGAGCTGCAGGAAAGCTTCGGCGGCCCGACCGGGGAAAACAACAGCCCGCGTTCGAAAAGCTTCTTTGACGGTGTGAAGAAGTTTTTTGATGATTTGACTCGTTAATCATTTCCGTCATTGCTGATAAAAAGCCTGAGATTGAGAAATCCCAGGCTTTTTTATTTCTTCTTGATGCATCCATTAATTTAACTCTTTGATTCAGAATCTTTATTTTATTGAATCAGGAGTATTAACAGCGTTCTTCCCATTGATTTATTTTTCCCTCATGGCATAACCTACATGCATTTAATATATGTGCAGTTAATCTCAATAGGGCTTTATTATTTATAACATGAATAATTGATGGTCTGGTCATTTCGATGTTGCTGGGGCATTATGTCTTAATCATCCAGGATAAAGCCCGAACGTTTCATCTGTGGTTGCCCAAATGGGTATTGTCGGACGTCGCTCATATCAATAACGTCCTTACGCGCCAGTTATGACAAAAATAGGTAACAGACAAGTGCGTTATGATCGTGCCGGATATTTATAAATAATAACTTACCCTCACTAAAACAACATATTTTGACACATGCCTGATAATACCCATCGTCCCTTTTGATATGAGATTTTCATCACTATTTTGACGGTGTGTTTCGCTAACAATAAGCGCCGCAGAAAAGTAGTGTATGGCTATGGACGAATTATAACTTTGGGAAATACTTTCAATGCCTCGGATAAAAAATACGCTATTGGCTTGTACGATACTTGCAGCATCCTTGGGCTTTAGTCACTCCGTACAAGCATCTTTGGACTACCAATATTCTTTTGGATCGATTAATGCAGGTTATGCTGACTGGAACAGCGGCTTTGTCGATGTAGGTCGTGGTGAGGTCTGGAAAGCCACAGCTGATTTTGGCGTCAATTTTAAAGAAGCTGAATTCTATTCTTTTTTTGAAAGTAATGTACTCAACCATTCTGTCGCGGGGCGTAACCATACGGTTTCAGCGATGACGCATGTTCGCCTTTTTGGCTCTGATTATACGCTCTTTGGCAAGATTTATGGCCAGTGGGAAAATACGTGGGGGGATGATCTGGACATGTTTTATGGTCTTGGTTATCTGGGATGGTCCGGGAAATGGGGATTCTTTAAACCTTACCTCGGACTCCACAATGAGTCGGGTGATTATGTTTCACCAAAATATGGGCAAACAAGCGGCTGGAACGGGTATGTGCTGGGCTGGACGGCAGCTTATAACTTCACGCTATTTGACGAGAAATTTGTTCTGTCAGACTGGAATGAAATTGAATTTGAGCGAAATGACGCCTACGCGGAACAGCAACACGGTGATTATGGCATTAATGGCGGTTTAACGCTGGCCTGGAAATTTTATCCTCGCTGGAAGGCAACGGTAACCTGGCGTTATTTTAAAAACAAATTAGGTTATGACGGCTTTGGCGATCAAATGATTTATATGGTTGGGTATGAATTTTAAAAAATGTCAAAGGAGTTAAAATGAAAAGAACAGTTGTTGCCAGTATGATTGGGCTGGCGCTATGTGCCGGGAGCGCGCTGTCAACAGCACATGCCGCAACAGAAAAGCGTCCTAATTTGGTTATTATTCTGGCTGATGATTTAGGGTATGGCGATCTTGCAACTTATGGACATCCCATTGTCAAAACCCCGAATATCGACAAACTGGCGCAGGAAGGGGTGAAATTCACCGATTATTATGCGCCTGCGCCGCTGTGCTCCCCCTCCCGTGCGGGTCTGTTAACCGGTCGTATGCCATTTCGTACCGGTATTCGCTCATGGATCCCGGAAGGCAAAGATGTTGCATTAGGGCGTAATGAACTGACCATCGCCAATCTGTTGAAACAGCAGGGCTATGACACGGCGATGATGGGCAAACTGCACCTGAATGCAGGTGGAGATCGTACCGATCAGCCCCAGGCAAAAGATATGGGATTTGATTACAGTCTGGTGAATCCGGCGGGATTTGTCACGGATTCCACGCTGGATAATGCCAAAGAGCGTCCTCGCTACGGGGTGGTGCATCCGACAGGATGGCTACGCAATGGGCAACGAATTGGTCGCGCAGATAAAATGAGCGGTGAATTTGTCAGCTCTGAAGTGGTGAACTGGCTGGATAATAAGAAAGATGATAAGCCGTTCTTCTTATATGTCGCGTTTACTGAGGTGCACAGCCCGCTGGCTTCGCCGAAGAAGTATCTCGATATGTACTCGCAATATATGAGCGCGTACCAAAAACAGCACCCGGATCTGTTTTATGGCGACTGGGCTGATAAACCGTGGCGTGGCACGGGGGAGTACTACGCGAACATCAGTTACATGGATGCTCAGGTCGGTAAAGTGCTGGATAAAATTAAGGCAATGGGCGAAGAAGACAACACCATCGTGATTTTCACCAGTGACAATGGCCCGGTAACGCGTGAGGCGCGTAAGGTGTATGAGCTGAACCTGGCGGGTGAGACCGATGGTTTGCGTGGCCGTAAAGATAATCTGTGGGAAGGCGGCATCCGCGTTCCGGCGATTATTAAATATGGCAAACATCTGCCGCAGGGGATGGTGACGGATACGCCGGTTTCCGGTCTTGACTGGATGCCGACGCTGGCGAAGATGATGGATTTTACACTCCCGAACGATCGCACGTACGATGGCCAGTCTTTGGTTCCGCTGCTGGAACAGAAGCCGCTGGAGCGTAATAAGCCGTTGATCTTCGGCGTTGATATGCCATTCCAGGACGATCCAACCGATGAGTGGGCGATCAGGGATGGCGACTGGAAGATGATCATCGATCGTGAAAATAAACCGAAATATCTCTACAACCTGAAGACCGACCGTTACGAAACGCTCAATCAGATTGGCAAACGGCCGGATATTGAGAAACAACTGTACGATAAGTTCCTGAAGTATAAAGCAGACATCGATAACGATTCGTTAATGAAAGCCCGTGGCGATAAGCCGACGCCGGTCACCTGGGGCTAACCGAATAACCATAAAACCGTAGTATGCCACTTAGGGCGATGCCCGCCTGATTCGGTGTTTAAACTGAATCAGGTTCTTTTTATTGGGATGGATATAGCGATCATGCGAAGAAAGAGCTGTCAGGTCATGATTAAACCGACAGGTTCAGTATGCAATCTTGATTGTAAGTACTGCTTCTATCTGGAAAAGGAAAAGCTCTACCCGGAGCGAAAGCGCAACTACAGAATGTCAGACGAGATGCTGGAACGCTTCATTAAACAACATATTGCCGCACAAGAGATTGATGAGGTGATTTTTGCCTGGCAGGGCGGAGAACCGACGTTGATGGGGCTGCCTTTTTATCGCCGGGCGATCGAACTCCAGCAGCGTTATGCTGCGGGAAAAACGATTGTGAATACCTTCCAGACGAACGGCATTTTGATCGACGACCAATGGGCTGAGTTTTTTCGGGCCAATCAATTCCTGGTCGGTATTTCCATTGACGGCGATGCAGCCTTGCATGACGAATGGCGCGTTACGCGCTCGGGAAAAGCGACGCATGCGAAAGTTGAACAGGCCATACAATGTCTGCACCGCCACGGCGTTGAATTTAATACGCTGACGGTTGTTAATCAGAGCAATATGCGCCATCCGCTTCAGGTATATCGCTATCTGAAGAGCATCGGCAGCCGTTATATGCAATTTATCCCTTTGGTGGAAAGAAGCAGCGAAAAGAGCGGCCTTGGGCTGGCGCACCCTGAGGACAGGCAAACAAAAATGATGCCGTGGTCGGTTGATCCGCTACAGTTTGGCCATTTTCTTAACGCTATTTTTGATGTATGGGTCCGCGAAGACATTGGCGACATAGGCATACAGATGTTTGAACAGACGCTTGCCGCCTGGTGTGGGTTGCCTCCCCAGGTATGCGTATTCGCGCCAACCTGCGGCAGCGCGTTTGCGATGGAGATGAACGGCGACGTTTATAACTGCGATCATTTTGTTTATCCGCAGTACAGGCTGGGAAATATTCAGGATACAACGCTACATGCGATGAATAATAGCGCGCAAAACCAGCAGTTTGGTGATGATAAAAGCCACTCAATGGCGCAGGAGTGTCGCTCTTGTCAGTGGCAATTTGCCTGCTACGGCGGCTGCCCCAAGCACCGCTTCTTGCAATCCGCGACGGGCGAGAGAAACCACAACTATTTGTGCGCAGGCTATAAAGCGTTTTTCTCTCATAGCGCGGTGACTATGAGCGCGATGAAAACACTCCATCAGAATGGTTTTTCACCGGCAGAGATAAAATCAATATTTGTTTGAAAATCATACCGTCACAGGGAGTTAATCATGTTTTCTCAGGTTAATGTCGATAGCTGCAAAACGCCAGGCTGCAAAAATCTGGGCGTGTTGAACAGCCCGGATTACCAGAACCAGGGGAAAAATGTGTTATGCAGGGCATGTGGTTTTCATTTTCCTGTGATTTCGGCAAGATCGCTGAATCTTTTTCGCCAGTCGGTAAATCGGATATGGAAAGGGTTGATAAAATCCTGCCCAGGATGCGGCAGCGTCTCACTAAAAAAGTATGGCTTTTCCGCGCAGGGAGAGCCACGCGTCTGCTGCCAGCAGTGCCATAAAACATTTCTTTATCCCGTCAGATATAAAACCGATCCGCGCCAGGATTATCTTGCCGCACTCATCCAGGATGGGGCTTCGCTGGCGGATATCCGATCCGCCCTTGCGTTAGACAGTACCGGACTAAGCCGCGAATTACAGAAGTTATCCCGCAGGGCAAATCAGGCGGAACGTGAGTTTGCCTTTCCCGCTTTCGACATTACCCTGAGCACCCGCGCTTTTCGGGTTAAATTTAACGGCGGTGACAATTTTCTGTATGTGCTGGTCACCGCCGAGGAGACTACCGGTCGGATTATATCCGTAACAACCAATTATTCACTCCAGCCCGTTGAAGCGGAGTATCAATACCACTCTTATTACGAAGAGCGCCTGCCGCCCGGTACGCTGGTACATCTTGTGCAACGGAAAGAAGCGATAACGATGCGGCGCGCAACGCTTTTTGATGTGGATTACGGACCGGCGGCGTTATACAAAAACGATCCGGGAATGCTGGTCAAACCCGTATTGCCGGCTTATCGCCATTTTGAATTAGTCAAAACACTGACAGATGCACGCTCCCTCAATATTCAACACTACATCGATCAGGAATGTTTTATATTAGGTGGCTGCCTGATGGCGAATTTGCAGCAGGTTCAACAGGGGCGATGCCATATCTCATTTGTCAGAGAGCGAGGCATGACGCCGCCGCTGCATGATATCCCGCCGCGCCTGTTTATGGGCGGAGGGAACCGCAACAATGTCTGGCGGACCTTCTCTACACGGGACTATGCGATGGCGGTTTGTAACCTAACCGGCAATAAAAAAACGGCCAATCTGCGGCACGCCACGTTAAATGGCGCGACGAAATTTATTCAATACCTGCACGCGCATCCTTTTTTGCCGCAGCTAAATCGCCTGTCTCCGGCGAACGTGACCGTGACGCTGGATTGTCTGAAATATGAATATAATAAAAGACAGAAAATGTGGGACGATCTGCGCGGTTAATTCTGCTTTCGTCAACGCCTGGCCTTTTGCTGCCCAGTCTATCATTGTCTTATTCCTCCTCTTTAACTCGTAAAAATCGAGCATTAGCGCAACTTAAATCTGATTTTTTCGAGTTATCAGTCTGTGTATTATACTTTTATCGAGTTATTCACCAACAGGATGAAAGTAAAAGTGAAACATCTGCAACGATTCTTCAGTAGCGATGCTTCCGGCGGCATTGTCTTAATCATCGCCGCGGCGCTGGCGATGGTCATGGCCAATACCAGCGTGACCAGCGGTCTGTATCACTCCTTCCTTGATACGCCTGTACAGCTGCGGGTGGGGGCGCTGGAGATCAACAAGAATATGCTGCTATGGATCAATGATGCCCTGATGGCGGTGTTCTTCTTGCTGATTGGCCTGGAGGTCAAACGCGAGCTGATTCAGGGCTCGCTGGCGAGTCGCCGTCAGGCGGTCTTTCCGGTGATTGCCGCCCTCGGCGGGATGATCGTCCCGGCGCTGGTCTATCTGGCCTTTAACGCTCAGGATCCTGTCGCCAGAGAGGGATGGGCGATCCCGGCGGCGACGGATATTGCCTTTGCCCTCGGCGTGCTGGCGCTGTTAGGCAGCCGCGTCCCGACGGCGCTGAAGATTTTCCTGATGGCGCTGGCGATTATTGATGACCTTGGGGCTATCGTGATTATCGCGCTGTTTTATACCCACGACCTGTCAATGCTCTCGCTGGGCGTGGCGGCGGCGGCGATTGCGGTGCTGGTGGTTCTGAATCTGAGCGGCGTGCGACGCACCGGGATCTATATTCTGGTCGGTGCGGTGCTGTGGACCGCGGTGCTGAAGTCCGGCGTTCACGCGACGCTTGCCGGGGTCATCGTCGGCTTTATGATCCCGCTCCAGGAGAAGCAGGGTCAGTCACCGGCTAAAGTGCTTGAGCATGTCCTGCATCCGTGGGTGGCGTTTATGATCCTGCCGCTGTTTGCCTTCGCCAACGCGGGCGTCTCGCTGCGGGGGGTTACGCTTGATGGACTGACGTCGCTGCTGCCCCTGGGTATCATGGCCGGCCTGTTTATCGGTAAGCCGCTGGGGATCAGCCTGTTCTGCTGGCTGGCCCTGAAGCTGAAGTGGGCCTCGCTACCGGAGGGGACCACCTGCCGGCAGATTATGGCGGTGGGCATTCTGTGCGGGATTGGCTTTACGATGTCGATTTTTATCGCCACGCTGGCCTTCGGCAATGTCGATCCCGCGTTAATCAACTGGGCCAAGCTTGGCATCTTAATTGGATCGGTGGTATCAGCTGTTACCGGCTACCTCATACTGCGTCAGCGCGTAACGGATACTCGCCTCGCGGTATAACCTTTCTGCAGGAGGGCCTGCCAGGCTCTCCTGGACATTATCAGGGAGAGAAGCATGTCACATATCAACTACAACCATCTGTACTACTTCTGGCACGTCTATAAAGAAGGGTCTGTCGTGGGCGCGGCGGAGGCGCTGTTTCTGACGCCGCAAACCATTACCGGGCAGATCAAAGCGCTGGAGGAGCGTCTGCAGGGAAAGTTATTTAAGCGCAAGGGAAGAGGGCTGGAGCCGAGCGAGCTCGGGGAGCTGGTCTTTCGCTACGCCGACCGGATGTTTACCCTGAGCCAGGAGATGCTCGACATCGTCAACTACCGCAAAGAGTCGAATCTGCTGTTTGACGTCGGCGTGGCCGATGCGCTATCGAAACGGCTGGTCAGCGGCGTACTGGATGCCGCCGTTGTCGAAAGCGAGCAGATCCATCTGCGCTGTTTTGAATCCACCCATGAGCTGCTGCTGGAGCAGCTGAGCCAGCATAAGCTCGATATGATTATCTCTGACTGCCCGATCGACTCGACGCAGCAGGAAGGGCTGTTTTCGGTGAAGATTGGCGAGTGCAGCGTCAGCTTCTGGTGCATGAACCCGGCGCCAATGAAGCCGTTCCCGGCCTGTCTTGAAGAGCGACGGCTGCTGATCCCTGGTCGACGCTCGATGCTGGGACGTAAGCTGCTGAACTGGATTAACGTGCAGGGGCTGAAGGTGGAGATCCTCGGTGAGTTTGACGACGCGGCGCTCATGAAAGCCTTCGGCGCCGCGCATAATGCGATTTTTGTCGCGCCGACGCTCTACGCGCATGATTTCTACCATGATGAATCGATTGTCGAAATTGGCCGCATGGATAGCGTGATGGAGGAGTATCACGCCATTTTCGCCGAACGGATGATTCAGCATCCGGCGGTACAGCGCATCTGCAATCGCGATTATTCGTCGCTGTTTACTGAACCCAGATAGCCGGAAAGCGTGGGCTGGCGTGGCTCAGGTCGCGCCAGGACGGGAAAGATGACAGGCATAAAAAAACCCGCTTTCGCGGGTTTTTTCACAAAGCGACAACAAGCAGCGATTAAGCCAGTTTGTTGATCTGAGCGGTCAGGTTAGCCTTATGACGCGCAGCTTTGTTTTTGTGGATCAGACCTTTAGCAGCCTGACGGTCCACGATCGGTTGCATTTCGTTAAATGCTTTTTGTGCAGCAGCTTTGTCGCCAGCTTCGATAGCTGCGTATACTTTCTTGATGAAAGTACGCATCATAGAGCGACGGCTAGCGTTGTGCTTGCGAGCCTTTTCAGACTGAACGGCGCGCTTCTTAGCTGATTTGATATTAGCCAAGGTCCAACTCCCAAATGTGTTCTATATGGACAATTCAAAGGCCGAGGAATATGCCCGTTTAGCCTTCTTTTGTCAATGGATTTGTGCAAATAAGCGCCGTTTAACACCACAGCGCTTCATTACGTAGTGATGGCGCAAGATTCTACCAGCTTGTTGCAGGCGAATACAGCTTTTCCACCATAAAAATCGCCGGGGGCGGGCGGTTTTCCCGCTGACTCGCGCTGAGTGAATGAATTCCTGAGAACTTTCGTTGCCGAGGAGCAATCGCTGGTTAACGTTGACAGTTGTACAAGGTATACTCGGACGATTTTCACTGTTTTGAGCCAGACATGAAGCTGATACGCGGCATACATAATCTCAGTCAGGCCCCGCACGGGTGCGTGCTGACCATTGGCAATTTTGACGGCGTGCATCGTGGGCATCAGGCGCTGCTGCAGCGCTTGCGCGAAGAGGGCCGCCTGCGCGGTTTACCGGTGGTGGTGATGATTTTCGAACCCCAGCCGCTCGAGCTCTTTGCCGCCGATAAAGCCCCGGCGCGGTTGACCCGCCTGCGTGAAAAGCTGAGCTATCTGGCTGAAAGCGGGGTCGACTATGTGCTGTGCGTTCGCTTCGACCGCCGGTTCGCCGCGCTGACGGCGCAGGATTTTATCAGTGAACTGCTGGTGCGCCGCCTGGGCGTGCAGTTTCTTGCCGTCGGTGACGATTTCCGCTTTGGCGCTGGTCGCCAGGGGGATTTCTTGTTATTACAAAAGGCGGGGGCGGAATACGGCTTCGACGTCACCAGCACCCAAACCTTCTGCGAAGGCGGGGTGCGGATCAGCAGCACGGCGGTGCGTCAGGCGCTGGCTGATGACGATCTCCTGTTGGCGGAGACGCTGCTCGGCCATCCGTTTAGCATTTCCGGACGCGTCGTGCATGGCGACGAACTGGGCCGTACCATAGGTTTTCCGACGGCGAACTTACCGCTGCGTCGTCAGGTTTCCCCGGTTAAAGGGGTCTATGCGGTAGAAGTGACAGGGCTGGGCGACAAGCCGATCGCCGGCGTCGCCAATATTGGCACCCGTCCAACGGTAGCGGGCGTGCGTCAGCAGCTCGAAGTGCATCTGTTGGACGTTGTAATGGACCTCTACGGTCGCCATATCAATGTAGTACTGCGTAAAAAGATACGTAATGAGCAGCGGTTTGCGTCGCTCGACGAGCTGAAGGCGCAAATCGCACGTGATGAGTTAACGGCCCGCGAATTATTTGGGCTGACCAGCCAGGCCTGAGCCACTGGTGTTTATCAAACCGAAATACGGAACCGAGAATCTGATGAGTGACTATAAATCGACCCTGAATTTGCCGGAAACAGGGTTCCCTATGCGTGGCGACCTCGCCAAACGCGAACCGGGAATGCTGGCGCGTTGGACCGATGATGACCTGTACGGCATCATTCGTGCAGCCAAAAAAGGCAAAAAAACCTTCATTCTGCATGATGGCCCTCCTTATGCGAATGGCAGTATTCATATTGGTCACTCGGTTAACAAGATTCTGAAAGACATTATCGTTAAGTCCAAAGGACTGACGGGCTATGACTCGCCTTACGTTCCGGGCTGGGACTGCCACGGTCTGCCGATCGAGCTGAAAGTAGAGCAGGAATACGGCAAGCCGGGCGAGAAGTTCACCGCCGCAGAATTCCGCGCCAAGTGCCGCGAATATGCCGCTCTGCAGATCGAGGGTCAGCGTAAAGATTTCATCCGTCTCGGCGTGCTGGGCGACTGGTCGCATCCGTATCTGACCATGGACTTCAAAACCGAAGCCAACATCATTCGCGCGCTGGGTAAAATCATCGGCAACGGCCACCTGCATAAAGGCGCCAAGCCGGTGCACTGGTGCGTAGACTGCCGTTCCGCGCTGGCGGAAGCGGAAGTGGAGTATTACGACAAGACTTCTCCATCCATCGACGTGGCATTCCACGCGGTAGATAAAGCCGCGGTGCTGGCGAAATTCGGCGTCGCCGACGTCAACGGCCCGGTGTCGCTGGTTATCTGGACCACCACCCCGTGGACCCTGCCGGCTAACCGCGCCATCTCCCTGTCGCCAGAGTTCGACTATGCGCTGGTGCAGGTGGACGGCCAGACGCTGATCCTGGCGAAAGACCTCGTTGAGAGCGTGATGAAGCGCGTTGGCGCGGCCGATTACACCATCCTGGCGGCGGTGAACGGCGCCGAGCTTGAACTGATGCGTTTCCAGCATCCGTTCCTCGATTTCGACGTGCCGGCGATCCTTGGCGACCACGTGACGCTGGATGCCGGTACCGGTGCGGTGCATACCGCCGGCGGCCACGGTCCGGACGATTACACGATCAGCCAGAAATACGGTCTGGAAATCGCTAACCCGGTTGGCCCGGACGGGGCTTATCTGCCAGGCACCTATCCGTCTCTGGACGGTATCAACGTCTTCAAAGCCAACGATATCATCGTTGAGATGCTGCGTGAGCGCGGCGCGCTGCTGCATGTGGAAAAAATGCAGCACAGCTATCCGTGCTGCTGGCGCCACAAGTCGCCAATCATCTTCCGCGCCACCCCGCAGTGGTTCGTGAGCATGGATCAGAAAGGTCTGCGCGCGCAGTCGCTGAAAGAGATCAAAGGCGTGCAGTGGATCCCGGACTGGGGCCAGGCGCGTATCGAATCGATGGTCGCCAACCGTCCTGACTGGTGCATCTCCCGTCAGCGTACCTGGGGCGTGCCGATGTCGCTGTTCGTGCATAAAGAAACTCACGAACTGCACCCGCGTACCCTTGAGCTGATGGAAGAAGTCGCGAAGCGTGTTGAAGTCGACGGCATCCAGGCGTGGTGGGATCTCGATTCCCGCGACATCCTTGGCGATGACGCTGACAGCTACGAGAAAGTGCCGGATACCCTCGACGTCTGGTTTGACTCCGGGTCGACCCACTCTTCCGTGGTTGACGTGCGTCCGGAATTCGCCGGTCACGCCGCCGATATGTATCTGGAAGGCTCCGACCAGCATCGCGGCTGGTTCATGTCCTCTCTGATGATTTCCACGGCGATGAAAGGCAAAGCGCCATATCGTCAGGTACTGACCCACGGCTTCACCGTCGATGGTCAGGGCCGCAAAATGTCCAAGTCTATCGGCAACACCGTTAGCCCGCAGGACGTGATGAACAAGCTGGGCGCCGATATCCTGCGCCTGTGGGTGGCTTCCACCGACTACACTGGCGAAATGGCGGTCTCTGACGAGATCCTCAAACGCGCCGCGGACAGCTATCGTCGTATCCGTAACACCGCGCGCTTCCTGCTGGCCAACCTGAACGGTTTCGATCCGGCAAAAGACATGGTCAAACCGGAAGAGATGGTGGTGCTGGATCGCTGGGCGGTCGGCTGCGCGCAGGCGGCACAGGAAGATATCCTGAAAGCCTACGAATCCTACGACTTCCACGAAGTGGTGCAGCGCCTGATGCGCTTCTGCTCCATTGAGATGGGCTCGTTCTACCTCGACATCATCAAAGACCGTCAGTACACCGCCAGGGCGGACAGCGTGGCGCGTCGCAGTTGCCAGACCGCGCTGTTCCACATCGTGGAAGCGCTGGTGCGCTGGATGGCGCCGATCATGTCCTTCACCGCGGACGAAATCTGGGGTTACCTGCCGGGCGAGCGTGAGAAATACGTCTTTACCGGCGAATGGTATCAAGGTCTCTTCGGTCTGGCCGACAACGAAGCGATGAATGACGGCTTCTGGGATGAGCTGCTGAAAGTCCGTGGCGAAGTCAACAAAGTGATTGAACAGGCGCGTGCGGATAAGAAAGTCGGCGGCTCGCTGGAAGCCTCGGTGACGCTGTATGCTGATGCCGATCTGGCCGCTAAGCTCAACGCGCTGGGCGATGAATTGCGATTTGTCCTGTTGACCTCCGGGGCGAACGTCGCAGACTATGCGAGCGCGCCTGCTGATGCCCAGCAGAGCGAACTGCTCAAAGGGCTGAAAGTCGCATTGAGCAAAGCTGAAGGTGAGAAATGCCCGCGCTGCTGGCATTACACCACCGATATCGGCAAGGTGGCGGAACACGCGGAAATCTGCGGACGCTGTGTGAGCAACGTCGCCGGTGACGGCGAGCAACGTAAATTCGCCTGATGAGTAAATCGATCTGTTCAACGGGGCTACGCTGGCTGTGGGTGGTCGTAGCCGTGCTGATTATCGATCTGGGTAGCAAATTCCTGATCCTCCAGAACTTCGCTCTGGGGGAGACGGTGCCGCTGTTCCCGTCGCTTAATCTGCATTATGCCCGCAACTATGGCGCGGCCTTTAGCTTCCTCGCCGACAGCGGCGGCTGGCAGCGCTGGTTCTTTTCCGGGATCGCCATCGGCATTTGCGTGGTGCTGACGGTGCTGATGTACCGTTCGAAGGCGACGCAAAAGCTGAACAATATTGCCTACGCCCTGATTATCGGCGGCGCGCTGGGCAACTTGTTCGATCGCCTGTGGCACGGCTTTGTGGTCGATATGATCGACTTCTACGTCGGCGACTGGCACTTCGCCACTTTCAACCTCGCCGATAGCGCTATCTGCATCGGCGCGGCGATGATTGTGCTGGAAGGCTTCCTGCCGAAACCGACCGCAAAAGAGCAGGCGTAAATGTTAATGCCGGGTGGCGCCACGCCTGCCCGGCCTACAGAATGTGTGGTCTCCCGTCGCCCGGTAAGCGTAGCGCCTCCGGGCAACAGGTGACCGAAAACAAGCGAGCAATTTGCATGTCTAAATCCGTACAGAGCAACAGCGCGGTTCTCGTTCACTTCACGCTGAAGCTGGACGATGGATCCACCGCCGAGTCCACCCGTAACAATGGCAAACCGGCGCTGTTTCGCCTCGGCGACACCTCCCTGTCTGAGGGGCTGGAGCAACAGCTTCTTGGTCTGAAAGAGGGCGAGAAAAAGGCCTTTTCGCTGGAGCCTGACGCCGCATTTGGCGTCCCGAGCCCGGACCTGATTCAGTATTTCTCTCGCCGCGAGTTTATCGACGCCGGCGAGCCGGAGATCGGCGCGATTATGCTCTTTACCGCAATGGATGGCAGCGAAATGCCTGGCGTGATCCGTGAAGTGAACGGCGATTCCATCACCGTCGACTTCAACCATCCGCTGGCCGGGCGCACCGTTCATTTTGATATTGAAGTGCTGGAGATCGATCCGGCGCTGGAGGATTAACATGCAGATCCTGTTGGCTAACCCGCGCGGCTTTTGCGCTGGCGTTGACCGCGCTATCAGCATTGTAGAAAACGCGCTGACGCTGTACGGCGCGCCGATCTATGTTCGTCATGAAGTGGTGCATAACCGCTATGTGGTGGATAGCCTGCGCAAGCGCGGCGCCATTTTTATCGAACAGATCAGCGAAGTACCGGATGGCGCGATCCTGATCTTCTCCGCTCACGGCGTATCGCAGGCGGTACGGAATGAAGCGAAGAGCCGCGATCTGACGGTGTTCGACGCCACCTGTCCGCTGGTGACGAAAGTGCATATGGAAGTCGCCCGCGCCAGCCGCCGTGGCGAAGAGTCGATTCTGATCGGCCATGCCGGGCACCCGGAAGTCGAAGGCACGATGGGGCAGTACAATAACCCGCAAGGGGGCATGTACCTGGTCGAGTCGCCGGAAGACGTTCTCAAGCTGGAAGTCAAAAACGACGCCCGGCTGTCGTTTATGACCCAGACCACCCTCTCGGTGGATGATACCTCGGATGTGATTGACGCGCTGCGCGCGCGTTTCCCGAAAATCGTCGGCCCGCGCAAAGACGACATTTGCTATGCCACCACTAACCGTCAGGAAGCGGTGCGCGCGCTGGCGGAGCAGGCTGACGTGGTGCTGGTGGTTGGTTCGAAAAACTCCTCCAACTCAAACCGTCTCGCCGAACTGGCGCAGCGGATGGGTAAGGCGGCTTACCTGATTGACGATGCCTCCGATATTCAGGAAGCGTGGGTCAAGGATGCGGCCTGCGTTGGCGTGACGGCGGGCGCGTCGGCGCCGGATATTCTGGTGCAGAACGTCATTACCCGCCTGCAGGAGCTGGGCGGCGGCGAAGCCGTACCGCTGGAAGGCCGGGAAGAGAATATCGTCTTTGAAGTGCCGAAAGAGCTGCGTGTGGATGTCCGTGAAGTAGAGTAAGTTCTTTCCGTCAGCAGTATGAGAAGATGCCAGACTTAACGTCTGGCATTTTTTTTAGGGAGAAACCATGCGCTTACCGATCATTCTTGATACAGACCCGGGCATCGACGATGCTGCCGCTATTGCCGCGGCGCTGTTCGCCCCTGAGCTGGATCTGCAACTGATGACCACCGTGGCGGGCAATGTCTCGGTAGAGAAGACGACCCGTAACGCGCTGCAGCTGCTGCACTTCTGGCATGCCGATGTGCCGCTGGCGCAGGGCGCCTCGATGCCGCTGGTGCGTCCCCTGCGCGATGCCGCCTCGGTGCATGGCGAATCCGGTATGGAAGGGTATGACTTTGTTGAGCATCACCGGCAGCCGCTGGCGAAGCCGGCCTTCCAGGCGATCCGCGATGCGCTGATGCATGCTGCCGAGCCGATCACTCTGGTGGCGATTGGCCCATTGACCAATATTGCGCTGCTGCTGACCCAGTATCCGGAATGCCTGTTCAACATTCGCCGGCTGGTGATCATGGGCGGCTCGGCGGGCCGGGGCAACTTTACGCCGAATGCCGAATTCAATATTGCCATCGACCCGGAAGCCGCCGCGAAAGTCTTCCACAGCGGGCTGGAGATTGTCATGTGTGGGCTGGACGTCACCAATCGGGCGCTGCTGACGGCGGATTATCTGGCGACCCTGCCGACGCTGAATCAGACCGGTAAAATGCTCCATGCGCTGTTTAGCCACTATCGCAGCGGCAGCATGAGTAGTGGTCTGAGAATGCACGATCTCTGCGCTATCGCCTGGCTGGTCCGCCCGGAACTGTTCACCCTACAGCCGTGTTTTGTGGCGGTGGAGACGCAGGGAACCTGGACCGCCGGCGCCACGGTGGTGGATATCGAAGGGCGACTGGGCCAGCCGTCCAATGCCCAGGTGGCGCTGGATATCGATGTCGAAGGGTTTCAGCGCTGGGCGGCGGAGGTGATCGCCCTGGCGCCGTGATCGTTGATGGCGTGCGGTTCATACCTGTTGATGCGGATCCACCACGTTACACCACAGTTCGCTCGCTTCATCCGTCCACATCAGGAGTAACAGCGAAGCGAAGCGTTCTGCGGCGGCGGAAAGTGGGCGATTTTTTACACGGATCATGCCAAGCGTTCGTCTGATGACGGGTTCCACGAGCGGTACGCTTACCACTGTGCCCTTAGTATTTTGCGGCATAGCCAGACAGGGTAGTGCCGATACGCCAAGTCCCGCTTCCACCAGACCCAGGGAGGTGGATAAATGTCTCACTTCATAAAACCAGTCCAGCTTCCACGGCTTATCCGCCAGGCAACTTTCAATCAGCTGCCGATTACCGCTCGAACGCCTGACGCCAATTAACCTTTGCGAGGTGAGCTCCCGCCATTCCACCAGTTTTTTACTGGCCAGCGGATGATCCATTCTGCAGGCCAGGACAAAGGGTTCGTTGACCAGTGGACTAAATTCGATATCGGGATGTGTGATGAAGTTCATATTTATACCAAAATCGACTTCCCCCTTTCTCACCGAAGCCATGCAATTTTCTATACCTTGTTCATAAATTTGTACTTTGATATGCGGATAGCGCTGATTAAATTGAACGATAGCGCGAGGTAAAAAATAAAAGACGGCGGTGGGAATACAGGAAAGTGTAATCGTATCCTGGACATGAGAAGTCAGGTTGCTGACGTCAAAGATGGCGGCATCCAGACTGGCAATCAGCGATTTTGCTTTCGGTAACAACATTGCTCCCGCCTGCGTAAGCTGGATTTTTCGGGTGGTACGCTGGAACAGGGCAGTATTGAGATTGCTTTCTAATTTTTTTATTTTTCGCGTCAATGCTGGCTGTGTCAGATTAAGGATCTCGGCGGCTTTACTAAACGAGCCAAGTTCAGCCACGGTAACAAAGGCTTTCATACCGGATAGTTCATTGTGCATTATGACTCCCTAAGCGTAAAGAGGCTTTAAACCTTATAGTAAGGCAGCGTTAATTATCATAGTGGTGATATTTGTTATTCATGTTTTGTAGGAATAAATCTTATTTTTTAATGTTATCAATCACCAAAACCCTTGCAAGTAGAATTCTCGGGTAAACGGTTTGGCGAACAATGAAATAATAAAGTTAATAAAAAACTTTAAATTCATTAAGTGTATTAAATACGCGCCTGACGTTTATTTGATTTCATCTTCTCTATTTGTAAGGAGCGTGTTATGAAAAAAATTCCGTGCGCACTCATGCGTGGCGGCACATCAAAAGGGGCCTTTCTGTTAGCGGACGATCTCCCGCAGGATACGCAGCAACGTGACGAGGCGTTATTAACCATTATGGGTTCTGGCCATGAGCTGGAAATCGATGGTATTGGCGGCGGGAGCCCGCAAACCAGTAAGGTGGCGATTGTCAGTCAATCAGCCAGTCAGCAGGCGGATGTGGATTACCTGTTTGTTCAGGTCATTGTCAATGAGCGGCGAGTGGATACTACGCCAAATTGCGGCAATATGCTCTGCGCCGTGGGGGGATTTGCCATCGAAAAAGGACTTGTCGCGGCAACCTCTCCGATAACACGGGTGCGCATTAGGAACGTGAACACCAATACCTTTGTTGACGCAGATATTCAGACCCCGAATGGACAGGTGGTTTATGAAGGAAGCACGCATATTGATGGCGTGCCGGGACACGCCGCGCCCGTTAGCCTGACTTTTCTGAACGCTGCAGGGGCAAAGTCCGGCCAGCTTTTCCCCACCGGCAATCGGGTGGATATTTTTGATAATATTCGCGTGACGTGTATCGATATGGCTATGCCGATGGTGATTATTCCGGCGCATAGCCTGGGCAAAACAGGATATGAGTCAGCAAATGAATTAGATCAGGATAAAGACTTTTTTCAACGTCTTGAATCAATCCGTAAACAAGCCGGCGCGGCAATGGGATTTGGCGACGTATCAAATATGGTAATCCCTAAACCTGTGCTGGTGGCGCCGCCACTGCAGGGCGGAACCTTAAGCGTGCGTTATTTTATGCCGCATAGTTGCCATAAATCGTTAGCGATCACCGGCGCCATCGGCCTGGCGAGCGCCTGCATTATTGTGGATACCGTGGTTAACGAAATGACCCGCATGGCGGGGGATGGCTTAATTAAAGTTGAGCATCCCAGCGGGAGCATTGATGTGAGTCTGAGTAATACTGATGGGCAGCCAGAAAGCATTCGCGCATCGGTTATTCGTACGGCCCGTAAGATCCTTTCGGGAATGGTTTACCTGCCTGATTAATCATCTTTCCAGACAATTTACAGGTTATTTGAACGGGAAACTCTCTCTTCACTGACGTTTTATCAATGTCTTAATATGATTAATTCTGGGATGGAATTAAAATGGATAAAAAATCGTTATGGAAGTTAGTCGTTATTATAGCCATACCGCTACTCATTAGTTTATTTCCCGCGCCAGAAGGGTTGACCGAGCTGGCCTGGATACTGTCAGGTATTTATCTGGCAGCGATCGTTGGGTTAGTGATTAAACCCTTTTCCGAACCGGTTGTCTTGTTAATCGCCGTTGCGGCCTCCATGGTGGTAATCGGTAATTTAGGTGATGGCACCATAAAAACATCGAGTGTCTTAAGCGGCTATGCTTCCGGCACCACCTGGCTGGTTTTCTCGGCTTTCACTCTCAGTGCTGCATTTGTCATTACCGGTCTGGGCAAACGCATCGCCTATATTCTCATTGGCAAGATAGGCAGCACCACGCTGGGATTAGGCTATGTCACCGCTTTTTTGGATCTGATCCTGTCGCCCGCGACGCCATCAAATACCGCGCGCGCCGGCGGTATCGTTTTACCGATCATAAATAGCGTGGCCGTGGCTCTGGGCTCGGAACCTGAACATAGTGCGAAGCGCGTTGGTCATTATCTGATGATGAACGTCTATATGGTCACCAAAACCACCAGCTATATGTTTTTTACGGCGATGGCCGGCAATATTCTGGCGCTCAAGATGATTGAAGATATTTGTCATATCAAATTAAGCTGGGGCGGATGGGCGCTGGCCGGCGTGTTGCCAGGCATCATAATGCTGTTAGTGACGCCGCTGATTATCTATAAGCTTTATCCACCTGAGCTGAAGAAGGTCGATAACAAAGCGATAGCCAAAGCCGGGATTGAAGCCTTAGGGCCGATGACGTTACGGGAGAAAATGCTCTCCCTCCTGTTTGTCATGGCGCTGGGCGGTTGGGTATTCAGTAAATCGCTGGGCGTGAACGAATCAACGGTCGCGATTTGTGTGATGGCCTTGATGTTGGTGTTAAAAATCGTCAGCTGGGATGACGTGATTAAGAACAAAGGTGGCTGGAACACCTTAATTTGGTACGGCGGGATTATCGGCTTAAGCTCATTGTTGTCCAGCGTGGGTTTTTTCTTATGGCTGGCGGATTTGCTGAAAAATAACATTTCTTTTGGCACACACTGCACGCTTGCCTTCATCATCATCGTAGCGTTGAGCATTGTGGTCCGTTATTTCTTTGCTTCCGGTAGCGCCTATATTGTGGCGATGGTGCCGGTTTTCGCTATGCTGGCTAATGTCTCTGGTGCGCCGATTATGCTCACAGCTCTTGCTCTGCTGTTTAGTAATTCCTATGGCGGAATGGTCACTCATTATGGCGGTGCGGCAGGTCCGGTTATTTTTGGCGTGGGATACAATGATATTAAGTCGTGGTGGATTATTGGCGGTATATTGACCCTGCTGACTTTCCTCTTACATATCACCGTAGGCGTGTGGTGGTGGGAGATATTAATGTACTGGAAAATAATCTAATTTGGATTTGAAGCGTTAAGCGCCTGTGAGTTATTTGCATCACCTGCTTTTAATAATGTATATCTTTTGAATAAGGAATTATCTATTGATGTCACCAGTCGCAATTACCTTGTCACTGCTGTTATTTTCAATTGTGATGTTTATTTGGGAAAAGATTCCGCTGGCTGTCACGGCAATGATTGTGTGCATTGCTTTAGTCGTAACCGGCATTTTTGATGTGAAAATGGCGTTTGCCGGATTTATTAATCAAAACGTCATTTTATTTGTGGCGATGTTCGTGGTCGGTGGCGCCCTGTTTGAAACCGGGGTCACCGATAAGATTGGCGGCATAGTGACGCGTTACGCCAGGTCTGAGAGGCAGCTCATCGTTATTATTATGCTGGTGTGTGGCATTCTTTCCGGGTTTTTATCCAATACCGGAACGGCTGCGGTACTGATACCGGTGGTCATCGGTACCGCTATCAAATCTGGCTATGCGCAATCTCGTCTGCTTATGCCGCTGGCGTTCGCTTCGGCGCTGGGGGGAAACTTATCCCTGATCGGCTCGCCGGGAAATTTGATTGCGCAGTCGGCGCTTGAGCAAGTTGGGCAACGCTTTGATTTTTTCGAGTATGCCAAACTCGGTATTCCCATGCTGCTTTGCGGGATCATCTACTTTTTGACTATCGGCTATAAACTGCTACCGGCAAAATCGGGCCATAGTAGTGCAAATGCCAGCAAGAGCAAAAAAGTTAGCTGCCCAAAATATAAGCAAGTGATTGCCGTGCTGGTCCTGGTATTTACCGTGCTGGGAATGATTTTCGAAAATATCATCGGCTTACCCATTGCGGTTATTGGCTCCGTTGGCGCTTTACTGCTGGTGATCAGCGGTGTGATTACGGAAAAGCAGGCTTATCAGTCTATCGACTCGCAGACTATTTTTCTGTTCGGCGGAACCTTAGCGTTAGCGAAAGCGCTTGAAACCACCGGCGCTGGAGAAATCATGGCGCGCTCTGTTATCGATCTGCTTGGCCAGCAGGCTTCGCCATTCTTACTGTTAAGCGCAGTATTGATTATCTCCTGCCTGTTAACCAATTTTATGTCAAATATGGCAACGGCCGCCTTACTTATCCCGATTGGTTTGTCTATCGCCAATTCAATGGGGGCTGACTCGCGGGCGGTGCTGATGGCCATCGTGATCGGCTGTTCATGCGCCTATGCGACGCCAGTAGGCACCCCGGCGAATATGATGATTTTTTCCGCAGGAGGCTATCGGTTTATCGATTATGTACGGGTTGGTCTGCCGCTAATAGTCATATCGATTATTGTGAGTTTTATTTTACTCCCCCTCTTTTTCCCCTTCTATCCGTAGGCGTAGAGAGGTAGGGAAACTTTATCATTTTATCTACAGCAAAGGACGCAAGTCATGATTACATTACACGAGCATGGGGTTTATTTATCCCAGCAGCACGGTATTATTGCGGAACAATCATGTTCATTTCCCGTCGAAAAGGAAATTGCACGCAAGGGAACTATTTCGTGGTCAATTTTGTCATCCCACAGTCGTTCAGGCGATGAACGGAAGTTAAAAATTAAATTTGATTCCATGGCCTCCCATGATCTTACCTTCGTTGGCATTATTCAGACAGCGAAAGCGTCCGGGATGACGCGCTTTCCGCTGCCATATGTTTTAACCAATTGCCATAATTCACTTTGCGCGGTGGGCGGCACAATAAACAGTGATGATCATATTTTTGGCTTAACGTCGGCACAGAAATACGGCGGAATTTATGTTCCGCCACATATTTCCGTTATTCACCAGTATATGCGTGAGATGATGGCTGGCTGCGGTCAAATGATACTGGGGTCGGATAGTCATACCCGCTACGGCGCTCTGGGCACGATGGCGGTGGGCGAAGGGGGCGGGGAGTTAGTCAAACAGCTGCTCGGCAGTACCTGGGATATTGATTACCCTGAGGTTGTCGCAGTGTATTTAACCGGCAAACCGGCGGCTGGGGTCGGGCCGCAGGATATTGCATTAGCGATTATCGGCGCGGTGTTCAAGAGCGGCTATGTCAAGAATAAGGTCATGGAGTTCGTCGGCCCCGGCGTGGGCAGTATGTCGACTGATTTCCGAAACAGCATTGATGTGATGACCACCGAGACCACCTGTCTGTCCTCTATCTGGCAGACGGATGATGAGACGCACCATTTCTTACGCCTTCATGGCAGGGAGAAAGACTATCGGGCGCTGTCGGCAAAAGACATGGCGTACTACGATGGTTGCATTGAGGTCGATCTAAGCGCCATTAAGCCGATGATCGCGTTACCGTTTCATCCTGCCAATGTTTATGAAATCGCCACGCTTAATGAAAACCTGACGGACATTTTACGTGAAGTGGAAGTGGAGTCGGAGAAAATTTCTCTTGGCCGCGCAAAGCTGTCGCTGTTAAACAAAATTGAGAACGGCAAATTACGCGTCCAGCAGGGGATCATTGCCGGTTGCGCCGGAGGTAACTATGTCAACGTGGCCCAGGCGGCTCAAGCTCTGAAGCACCACGCCTGTGGGGATAATATTTTCTCGCTCTCTGTTTATCCCTCCTCGCAACCGGTGCTGATGGCGTTAAATAAAAAGGGGTTAATTAACGATTTAATGAGCTCAGGGGCAATTGTTCGCACGGCATTCTGCGGCCCTTGCTTTGGCGCCGGCGACACGCCGATGAATAATGGCTTAAGTATCCGGCACACGACGCGTAATTTTCCCAACCGTGAAGGCTCTAAACCGGGCAATGGCCAAATGTCCGCGGTGGCATTAATGGATGCCCGCTCGATTGCCGCTACGGCCATCAACGGCGGGTTGTTGACGTCTGCAGCAGAGCTCGATTGCTGGCAGGACGCGCCAGAATATGAATTTGATGCTTCGTCCTACAAGAGCCGGGTTTATCAGGGCTTTGTAAAAGGGGTGACGGATCAGCCAATGATCTATGGCCCGAATATTAAAGACTGGCCGGAAATGAATGCGCTAACGGAAAATATTCTGCTGGTGGTGGCGTCAAAGATAATGGATCCAGTGACCACCACTGACGAACTGATCCCATCCGGTGAAACGTCATCGTTTCGTTCTAATCCGTTAGGGCTGGCTGAATTTACGCTGTCCCGTCGCGATCCTGACTATGTTGGGCGCAGCAAAGCTATTGCCGCTATGGAGCAACAGCGCGTTAACGGTGAGGATCTGTATAGCAGCTGTCCGCAGCTGGGCAATATTTTCTCACAACTGCGACTGCTACCTGGCCAGGAACAGATTTCCGTTGAACAGACGGAGATTGGTAGCATGGTCTATGCCGTCAAACCCGGCGATGGCTCGGCGCGCGAACAAGCCGCGAGCTGCCAGCGGGTACTCGGGGGCCTGGCCAATATCTGTCAGGAATATGCGACCAAGCGCTATCGCTCGAATATCATTAACTGGGGAATGCTGCCGCTGCAGATGAAGCAGGCGCCAGACTTCGAGGTCGGCGACTTTATCTTCATTCCGGGAATAAAAAGCGCGCTGGCGGGCGAGCTGAGCGATATCACCGCTTATGTCGTCAGTGAGAAAAAGCCGATTCAGCAGATTAGCCTCTATATGGAGAAATTAACTGCCGACGAGCAGGCGATTATTCAAGCCGGCGGACTCATTAATTATAATAAAAAACAATTAACTACTGGTCATTAATTGGTTTTCTCCCGTGCTGGCAGCCTGCTCGCTGCCAGCCATTCTTTGTCGCCAAAACCCGCTTTTTTGTGCCAGCACAGGAATCGCAGCTGGATAATCATTTAATCTGCCTTTTATTTCGTGGGGCTAAGGCGCTCAATCAGGCCTGCGACCAGTGACGTTATTCTCATGGAGAGAGGCAATGACCTATGGACAGGCGTATTTAAGCGGCTGGAAAGAGACCTTTAATTTTAGCGGCCGGGCCAGCCGACAGCAGTTCTGGACGTTTTTTCTTATCAATCTACTGATCGCCAGCGCGCCGCTGGCCGTCTGGTGGCTGGCAACCAGCTTTAACCCTCAATACGGCATCCTCAGTTTTGTTGTTATTCCCTTTGCTGCGCTGTGGTTGCTGCTGATGACTCTCCCTCTGCTGGCGATCGGCTGCCGGCGGATGCATGATATCGGCCGCTCCGGGCTCTGGTTCGTGCTGGGGGGTATCATTCCGTGGTTTGCGGTTATTTCGCTGGCGCTATGCTGCCTGCGTTCAGCGCCGGCACCGTCTCGCTGAGATAATCAATCATCGCCCGCATTCTGGCGGGCATATGCTTATCTCCCGCCCAGAGCAGCCACAGATCGCCGGAGTAGCTGCTGATAAATTCCCATTCGGGCAGCACCTGCACGATATCGCCATTCGCCAGCGCCTCGCGGGCGGTGAACAGCGGCAGGCTGCCGATCCCTAAATGCTGCCTGACCGCGTCGAGGCGCACGGCGGTATGGTTGGCGGCGTACCGCCCGTATGTTTGCACCGTTTCGGTTTTCCCTTCCCGACGGAACTTCCAGCGCGCGTCGGCGGGCGTTTCGCCAAGGCTGATGCAGCTGTGCGCGCGCAGTTCCTGCGGCGTGCGCGGCATACCGTGGCGCTGTAAATAGACCTCAGTGGCGCAGATAACGTGCGTGACTGGCATCAACGGTTTGCCATGCAGACCGGGCGAGGGGGTATCGGTGATGCGTAACGCCAGATCGATACCGTCATCGATAAAATCCAGAGGGCGATCTTCCAGCCGCAGGCAGACGTCAACCTGCGGGTAACGCTGAAAAAACGCTATCATCAGCGGATGGATCACGAAGCGGCCGACGGCTTTCGGCACGCTGAGCGTCAGCTTTCCCTGGGCGACCGTTTGGCGACTGCCGGCGGAATCCATCGCCTGTCGCGCCGCTTCCAGCATCTGCTGGGCATGCTGATACACCGTTTCCCCGGCATCGCTCAGACGCAGCTTGCGGGTGGTACGCTGCAGCAGTTTGCAGCCCATCTCTCGCTCCAGCCGCGACACGCTGCGGCTAACGGCGGAAGGGGTAATGCCGCTCTGGCGGGCGACGGCGGAGAAGCTGCCCTGGTCGACGATCTGGACGAAAAGGGCAAGGTCGGGCAGGAGGCTGAGATTCATTTGTGCTCCCGGAGCAAGAGTGCATTGGCTGGTGATAGGATTATCGCTGTCGGTATTAATAATATACTGGGCGGACAGAGAGGAGAATCACTATGACTGAACGGGTTTATTACACCAGCGACGCTACCGATGGGCGCGCCCAGATCATCGCCTGCACTGCGGAAGCGGATGGCCGCTACGCCATCGAACTGGATCGGACGCTGTTTCACCCGCAAGGGGGCGGTCAACCGGCGGATCGCGGCTGGATAGCTGGTCAGGCCATTGAGACGGTTATTGTGCGTGGCGACAGCGTGCTGCATATTCTGTCGCAACCGCTTCCCCTCGGTGAAGTGGAGATGAGAATAGATGCCTCCGCGAGACAACTGCATGCCCGCCTGCATTCCGCCGGCCACCTGCTTGGCCTGGCGGGCGAACAGCTTGGCTGGCAACCGGTGAAAGCGCACCACTGGCCTGGCGAGGGGCGGATCGCTTTCACCGGCGGGAACCACGCCGTGATACCCGACGCCAGCGCGCTGCTGAGCCAGGTGAAGGCATGGCAGGCGCAGGACCTCCCGCGTCAGGTGATCTTCGCTGAGGGTTTGCGCATGGTGGGGTTTGGCGAACTGCCCGCCTATCCCTGCGGTGGCACACATGTCGCCCGCCTGGCGGAGCTGGGCGACATTCTTATCAGTGAGATTAAGATGAAGAAGGGGCAGCTGGTGGTCAGCTATTCCCTGGCGTAAACGTTTCAGACCTGCTCAGGGGAGGTCTGTTTGCCGCGATAAATACGCTCCGGTCGACCAACCTTGCCGTAGCTGATTTCCGCTTCCAGAAAGTCGTTCTTCACCCCTTGTTCCAGATAACGGCGGGCGGTGGTTTTGCTGCTGCCAAGGATACGCGCCAGCGAGTCGGCGGTATGCACCACCGCCGGGTCGGCAAACAGCTGGAGTACGCGCTGAAAGGTGCTTTCATCGATTCCGCGTAGCGGCGCGCTGGCCGGTTCCGTCTGTTCCCGAGCCTGAATATTAAACAGCGCATCGACGTGGATCTGGCTGGCCTGTTCGCTGGAACGCAGCGAGCTGCGATAGCGAGCGAAACGCTCCAGGGTGTGCTGCAGGCGCTGATAGTGCACCGGCTTAATCAGATAGTCGAACACCCCCAGGCGCAGTGCTTCGCTGATGGTATCCATATGATTATCAGCGGTAATAAAGATAATCCGCCCCTTGTAATGGGTACTGACCGCATGGCGGATCAGGTCGATACCTTTGCCGTCAGGTAAGAAATTATCCAGCAGGATCAGCTGCGGTTGATACAGTCTGAGTTGTTTCCTGGCGCTCTCGAGTTTATCCGCAATGCCAATGACGTCGAACTGGGGAAACTGTTTGATGTTATCCACCAGGATCTCCGCCAGCATAGGTTCGTCTTCAACGATAAGAGTGGTGATGCTATCCATGATGTTCATCTCGGGTCAGGGGAATATAAAGAGTAAAGATGGTGCCAAAAGGTATGTTATTTTCGACGACGATGCTGCCGCCTGCCTGTTCCACGTAGCTGCGAACCAGCCAGAGTCCGATGCCATGATCTTTGCTGACGCTGCTGGTGACGCCGCGCTCGAAGATCCGATCGCGCAGCGTCTCGTCAATGCCGCATCCCTGATCGGCGACCTCGATAATCACCTCGTGGCCGTCACTGTTGATCAGGCACTCTATCTGCCTTGAGCCCTGCGGCTGTTGCAGGCTGGCATTGTAGGCGTTATCAAGCAGATTCCCCACGATCGAGATCCATTCGTTGTGAGAAAGGGCGGTGGGTAATCTGTCGACGAAGCAGGCCGGATCGAAAATCAGCTCAAGTCCAAGCTCTTTGGCCCGGTAATATTTGCCGATCAACAGCCCGGCCAGGTGGTTGTCCTGGAAATTACGCGCGATAAAATCGATGACCTTCTGGTGACTTTCCGACTGCTGTTGGATCAGATCCAGCGCATGATCGTAGCGTTTAAGAAACAGCAGGCCGGCGATGGTGGAGATCAGATTGCGATGCTCATGCTGCACGGCGCGCAGGTTATCGGCATATTGTTGTACCTGGCTAAGCTGCAGGCTGAGGGTGTTGATATCGTCTTTACTACGAAAGCTGATCACCCAGCCCTGTGGCTCATTATTTAAGATCACCGCCATCCGGCTGGCGATCACTTTGATCTGATTGAAGGTGACGATCTCGTCTTTTTTATTGGTCTGCGGCGCATCGTAGAAGAAAGCCTCCTGCGAAATCACGCTGCTGATCCCTTTACCAATAAGCGTTGTTTCCGGTTGGCTCAGGTTGAGCAGCCGGCGGGCAGTCTGATTAATCGCGGTGATCTTGTAACGGGAGTCGATGGCGATAAGCCCTTCGAACACGGATTCAAACAATACGCTTTGCTGGATCAACAGCTGCGACAGCTGTTGGGGTTCCATATTCAGCATCTGCTTTTTGATATGCAACGAGAAGCGGCGGGCGCAGTAGAGCAGGAGCAGTAACATGATCGCCATCGGGATCAGCAGCGAGCTTATCTGCAGGCTGAGCCAGTTCTCTAACTGTTCAATGGTATAGCCTACCGACACAATGCCGATCACCTTGCCGGTCTCGTCCTGAATCGGTGATTTACCGCGCAGCGAGGAGCCCAGCGAGCCTTTGCGCACTGACACGTAGCTTTTCGCGTTTAATAGTGCTTCATCGCTATCGCCGCCCTCCATCGATTTGCCGATTTCATCAGGGTTGACGTGATAGAGGCGCTGGCCGTTAGCATCACCGACGGTGATATAGGTGGCGTCGGAGAACGAACGCATGGGGTCGATAAGCGCTTTGATTCTGGCGAGGTCGCGTTTCTGAACCGCCTCAACCAGCTCCGGCATCGCCGAAATCTGCATTGCCTGAATCAGCGCCCGCTGCCCGACCTGGTAATGCAGACGCTCTTCGGTAATGTCGGTCAGATACCATGACATCGCCAGCATAACGATCGTCGAGGTGAATAAGATCAGCAGGAAGATGCGATTCTGAAACGATCGCCTGGCAAACCAGTGGGTGATTTTTCGGGTATACATAGCGCCAATAGACATTAAATGATTAGTTTCCCCGTTTCGCGGCCCGAGAACCCGCAGATGGCGCACAGAACCGCTAATTTCAGAAAAGTGATCGATGGCAAAGGGGCGTTGTTAATCCTGACCCGGAGGCGGGGCAACGGCCACGCCTCCGGGGAGGACGCCGGCCTACATCGCCAGCACGTACTTGAGCATCACCCCGGCGGCGATCGCCGAGCCGATCACCCCCGCCACGTTCGGGCCCATCGCGTGCATCAGCAGGAAGTTCTGCCCGTCCGCTTCCAGACCCACCTTGTTCGACACCCTTGCCGCCATCGGCACCGCCGACACCCCGGCTGAACCGATCAGCGGGTTGATCGGGTTCTTACTGAACCTGTTCAGCAGCTTCGCCATCAGCACCCCGGCGGCGGTCCCCACGCAGAAGGCGATCACCCCCAGCAGCAGGATCCCCAGGGTCTGCGGCTGCAGGAACTTGTCCGCCACCAGCTTGGCCCCCACCGACAGCCCGAGGAAGATGGTCACGATGTTGATCAGCGCGTTCTGCACCGTATCGCTCAGCCGCTCCACCACCCCGCTCTCGCGCATCAGGTTGCCGAAGCAGAACATCCCCAGCAGCGGCGCGGCGTCCGGCAGCAGGAGCGCCACCAGCAGCAACAGCACCGCCGGGAAGAGGATCTTCTCCCGCTTACTCACCGTACGCAGCTGCACCATGCGGATCTTCCGCTCCTTATCCGTGGTCAGCGCCTTCATGATCGGCGGCTGGATCAGCGGTACCAGCGCCATGTAGGAGTAGGCGGCCACCGCGATGGCCCCCAGCAGCTCCGGCGCCAGCTTGCCCGACAGGTAGATGGCCGTCGGTCCGTCGGCGCCGCCGATGATGCCGATGGCCGCCGCCTGCGGCAGGGTGAACGAAATCAGGCCGAAGTAGTTCAGCGTCAGCGCCCCGAGGACGGTGGCGAAGATACCGAACTGCGCCGCCGCCCCCAGCAGCAGGGTCCGCGGGTTGGCCAGCAGCGGGCCGAAATCGGTCATCGCCCCGACGCCCATAAAAATCACCAGCGGCGCGATGCCCGAGCCAATCGCCACCTTATAGAAGATGGCCAGCACCCCGGCGGAGTAGCCCATGTCCACCGCCAGGCTCTCCATCTGCCCCTGCACCGACGGCAGGGCCAGGGCCAGCGCCTCCTTAATGGCGTGGACGTCCGGCGCGCAGTGGAGCTTCGCGGCAATCACCGCCAGCTGCGCCGGGTCGTGGTGGGCCAGCAGGCTCTCCAGGGCGCTCAGCGCCAGGCCGGCCTCCGGGATGTTCGACAGCAGGCCGCCGAAGCCTATCGGCAGCAGCAGCAGCGGCTCGAACTTCTTCGCGATCGCCAGCCAGAGCAGCAGCAGGCTGACCAGCAGCATCACCGCCTGGCCGAACCCCAGGTGCATCAGCCCCATCCCCTGAATCAGGGCGTTCAGACTTTCCATTTCCGCTCCTCGTCGTTACGCCAGCTGCAGCAGGGTGTCGCCGACCGCCACCGCGTCGCCGGCTTTCACCGCGATACCGCGGACGGTCCCGGCATGAGCGGCGCGGATTTCGGTCTCCATCTTCATGGCTTCCAGAATCAGCAGCACCTCGCCTTCGGCCACCGTCTGGCCTTCCGCGGCAATGACCTTCCAGATAGTGCCCGCCAGCGGCGCGGTGACCGGGGTGCCGGCGCCGGCCGGGGCGGCGGCCGGAACCGGTGCGGAAGACGGGGTGGCCGCCGTCAGCTGGCTGACGTCGCCGCCGTCGCTGACCTTCACCACAAAGGCTTTGCCTTCCACTTCCACGGTGTAGACGCCGGAGGCGGCGGCTTTCGCCGGCGCGGCAGGCCTGGCGTCTTCCACCTGCGGCACCGGTTCAAAGGCCGCCGGGTTATGGCGGTTTTCGAGGAACTTCAGGCCGGGCTGGGGGAACAGGGCCACGGTGAGCACGTCGTCGATGGCGTTCTCCGCCAGCTGAATATTCTTCTCCCGCGCCTGGCGCTTCACATCGGCTTCCAGCTGCGCCAGCTCCGGCTTCAGCAGGTCCGCCGGGCGGCAGGTGATGGCTTCAGCGCCGTCCAGCACCCGGGCCTGCAGGGCGGCGTTCACCGGCGCCGGCGTGTGGCCGTACTCACCTTTCAGAATACCGGCGGTCTCCTTCGCGATGGTTTTGTAGCGCTCGCCGGTCAGGACGTTGAGCACCGCCTGGGTGCCGACAATCTGCGAGGTCGGGGTGACCAGCGGGATGAAGCCGAGGTCCTCGCGCACGCGGGGGATTTCCGCCAGCACTTCATCCAGACGGTGGGCGGCATTTTGCTGCTTCAGCTGGCTTTCGAGGTTGGTGAGCATCCCGCCCGGGACCTGGGCGACCAGAATGCGGCTGTCGGTGCCTTTCAGCTGGCCCTCGAAGGCGTGGTACTTCTTACGCACCTCGCGGAAGTACGCCGCGATGCTCTCCAGCTTGTGGATATCCAGCCCGGTGTCGTGCTCAGTACCCGTGAGGGTGGCCACCAGCGCTTCGGTGGCCGGGTGGCCGTAGGTGGCGCTCATCGAGGAGATGGCGGTATCGACGCCGTCGACGCCGGCTTCAATGGCCTTCAGCAGGGCCATCTCCGCCATGCCGGTGGTGGCGTGGCAGTGCAGGTGCAGGGTGACGGCAAAGCGTTTTTTGATTTCGCTGACCAGCTCAAAGGCGGCGCCGGGGGTGAGAATGCCGGACATGTCTTTAATCGCGATGGAGTCGACGCCGGTCTCCAGCAGCTGTTCGGTGAGGTCGAGCCAGGTCTGCAGGGTGTGGGCCGGGCTGGTGGTGTAGCTCAGGGTGCCCTGGGCGTGGGCGCCGTGGCTGCGGACCGCCTGCAGGGCGGCCTGCATGTTGCGCGGGTCGTTCATGGCGTCGAAGACGCGGAAGACGTCCATGCCGTTTTTGACGGCGCGCTCCACGAAGCGTTCGACCACGTCGTCGGCGTAGTGACGGTAGCCGAGCAGGTTCTGGCCGCGGAGCAGCATCTGCAGCGGGGTCTTCGGCATCGCCTTTTTCAGCTCGCGCAGGCGGACCCACGGGTCCTCGCCGAGGAAGCGGATGCAGGCGTCGAAGGTGGCGCCGCCCCAGCACTCAAGCGAGCGGTAGCCGACGTCGTCAAGCTGAGCGGCGACGGGGAGCATATCGTCGAGACGCAGACGGGTGGCGAACAGGGACTGGTGGGCGTCGCGCAGGACGACATCGGTAATGGCAACGGTCATGAATTCCTCCGTGAATTAAGGGTGAAGACGGCGGTGGTGGTGAATGGCGGCGACAATCGCCGGCTTTAAGCGGGCGAAGTCGTCGGCGGGCGCAACGGCGGGCAGTGGCGTCGCTTTCGGCGCCGCAGCCGGTTCGGGGAAGAAGCGGTTGACGGCGGCGGACATCCCCTGGATGGCGAAAATCAGCAGAAACAGAAACGCCAGCACGAACCCCATGCCGAGGCACATCAGGGTGAAGCCTTCACCCAGCAGTACAGCTTCAGTCATTGAAAGACCCTAAAGTAAGGGCACGACGGCGTGTTTGAAGGCTAACCAAACGATACTTCCGGCTAAGGAGTAGGGGGGATTTCCCGAAGCCGCCCCCGGCTCTGGCCCCTAACTGGCATCGCTGTGGTTGACGCTCAAACATCGCCATCGTGCGTGTTGGTTACATCATCATGCCGAACACAATGCTGGCGATGACCAGCACAATACCGCCGCCCAGACGGGAGGAGATTTGCGCATAAGAGATAAGATTCATACGGTTACAGGCAGAGAGCACTTCCAGGTCGCCTGAGCCGCCGCGGTTAGCCATGCACAGGCCTGCGGTGATGGCGGATTCGATCGGGAAGAAGCCAATCATCCAGCCGCCGATGGCCGCCCCGACGACAGCACCCACGACGATTACCGCAGCGATGATGACGTTCGCGAAGGTAATCGCGTCGATAATTTCCTGCAGGTCGGTGTAGCACACGCCGACCCCGACCATCAGTACCCACAGCAGCTGCTTAGAGAAGAAGTCAGACAGGCGTTTGGCCCCGGCTTTGATCTCCGGCGAGCAGAGGCCGGAAGCGTTCAGCGCCGCGACGATCAGCACCATCCAGGCGAAATAGTGGATTGAGACACCGCCAATGCTTGGCAAAATTTTCTTGGCAATGACGTAGGCCAGCAGGAAACAGGTGGTGGCGAGCACCAGGCCGACTGCCGTTTCGCGATGGGTAATCTGGCCTGCTTTTTCATCATCATCAACTTTAAAGGAGGCTTTACGTACCAGTTCGCCTTCCCCGCTCAGCCAGGTGTGTTTTTTACCGATAATATCGAGCAGCGCGGCAAAAACGATGGCGAAGATATTGGCGATGGTCAGAATGGCAATCGCGGTGGAGTAGTACTCTTCACGGGAGCGGCCGGTGACGGAGTGATAAATTTCAGACAGCGGAACCGCGCCTGCGCCGTTGCCGCCGCCCATAATCGGCAGGACGTACAGCATCATGATGCGGTCTACGGAAATACCGAAGCACAGGCCGATGATAATCCCGAAGATAGATGCGCCGAGGATCCCCATAAGGATCGTCGGAATATAACCCAGCAGCGATTTCAACAGTAGTTTACGGTTAACCGAGAGAATGGCGCCAGTTATCAAAACTGCGATGAATAAGTTCAGGAAGTTGCTTTTATCCATCACATTAGTGATTGCATCAATTTCTTTTTGAGTAAAAATGCCTGCGTAAACGAAATAAGCGGCGACGAGAAAGATCATCACCGGCGCGCCGCCAATATATTTATTAAATATCGGCAGCCGTTTGCCAATCTCGCCAAAGATGGCGCCGATAATAAACATAATGGCAAAGCCGCCAACCAGGTCGGTGGGTAACGCATTAAAGAAGTGGGAAAGTAATAGCGTAATTAACGCAAACGCATAAAGGGGTAACGGCATGCCGAAGATTTTAAATCCCAGCAGGTCGCTTACGCCCTTTTTCTCCGTCGCCGGAGCCTGGCTCATGTTAGTCATAAACGTTATCCTGTTTATCAATGAAGTAATAAGACCGGCGCATAGTAATAAATAGATTCAGTGTTAAGGTGTGATAACCTTCACTGAATACTCGTGTTTTTAATTAATTTAATTATTTTTATTATGCTGAATGAATTAACAACATAAAAACCATAAAGCCAATTAAGCGACGGGAAAAATTGTGATTTAAATACAAGAATCGATAGCCGAACGCTGGCGAAATACAGGTCGTTTTGGAATAACGAAGCGCTAAAAAATGACTCTGATATTAAAACGCGTTCTGCTACGGAAGGATAAATCGCGGCGAGAGGCGATTGACCTCTTTCTCCGTCAGCATCAGCTCTCATTAGAGGCTGATTGCGAAATGGCCATTGTCGCCGAGTATCAGCAGCGGCTGGTCGGCTGCGGCGCCATCGCCGGCAACGTCCTGAAGTGTATCGCTATCGACCCCTCGCTGCAGGGGGAGGGGCTGAGCCTTAAGCTACTGACAGAATTACTCACCCTGGCCTACGAGCTGGGGCGCAGTGAACTGTTTTTATTCACTAAGCCCTGTAACGTCGCGCTCTTTGCCGGCGCCGGATTCTGGCCAATCGCGCAGGCCGGCGATCTCGCCGTGTTACTGGAAAATAGCCGCGAACGGCTGACCCGCTACTGCCGCCAGCTGGCGATGTACCGTCAGCCGGGACGCAAAATAGGCGCTATCGTGATGAACGCCAACCCGTTCACGCTCGGCCACCGCTGGCTGGTGGAGCAGGCGGCCCGTCAGTGCGACTGGCTACACCTGTTTGTGGTGAAAGAGGATGCCTCCCGTTTCACGTATCAGGATCGCTACACGCTAATCGAAAAAGGGATTGCCGGCATCGACAAGGTAACGCTGCATCCCGGTTCGGCATACCTCATCTCGCGGGCCACCTTCCCTGGCTACTTCCTCAAAGAACAGGGGGTGGTGGACGACTGCCACAACCAGATCGATCTCCAGCTGTTCCGCGAACATTTAGCCCCGGCGCTGAAGATAACCCATCGTTTTGTCGGCACTGAGCCGCTGTGTTCGCTGACTCGCCATTACAACCAGCGCATGAAAGCGTTGCTGGCAGCGCCAGGCGACGCGCCGCCTGTTGAGGTGGTTGAGCTGGCGCGGATCGAAAAAAACGGCGGGCCGATATCGGCTTCCAGGGTGCGCGAACTGTACCGGCAGCGCAACTGGCAGGCGGTGGCGGCGCTGGTGCCGCCGGGAACCCTCTCTTTTCTGATGCAACTGGCGGAAAGCGAACATCAAACCGCCTGATTTTTACGCCATAACAAAGGATTTGCCTCTATGGAAATGAAGATTGACGCCCTGGCCGGCACGCTGGAGTCCAGCGATGTGATGGTCAGGATTGGGCCGGCGACGCAGCCGGGCATTCAACTGGAGATCGACAGCATTGTGAAGCAGCAGTTTGGCGATGCGATTGAGCAGGTGGTCAGAGAAACCCTGACGCAGCTCGGCGTTAGCCAGGCCAACGTGGTGGTGGATGATAAAGGGGCGCTGGAGTGCGTTCTGCGCGCCCGGGTTCAGGCTGCGGCCCTGCGCGCGGCGCAACAGTCTCAATTGCAATGGAGCCAGCTATGAAACCACGTCGCAGTATGCTGTTTATCCCCGGCGCCAATGCCGCCATGTTAAGTACTTCATTCGTTTACGGCGCCGATGCGGTGATGTTCGACCTTGAAGATGCCGTTTCGCTGCGCGAGAAAGATACCGCTCGCCTGCTGGTGTATCAGGCGCTGCAGCATCCGCTGTATCAGGATATCGAAACCGTGGTGCGCATTAACCCGCTAAATACGCCGTTTGGTCTGGCCGATCTGGAAGCGGTGGTACGCGCGGGTGTGGACATGGTACGTCTGCCGAAAACCGACAGCAAAGAAGATATTCATGAACTGGAAGCCCACGTTGAGCGGATTGAACGCGAGTGCGGCCGGGAAGTGGGTAGCACCAGGCTTATGGCGGCCATCGAGTCGGCGCTGGGGGTGGTAAACGCGGTCGAGATCGCCCGCGCCAGCCCGCGTCTGTCGGCCATCGCGCTGGCGGCCTTCGACTACGTTATGGATATGGGCACCTCCCGCGGCGACGGCACTGAGTTGTTCTATGCCCGCTGCGCCGTGCTGCATGCTGCGCGGGTCGCCGGCATCGCCGCCTATGACGTCGTGTGGTCGGATATTAATAATGAAGAGGGCTTCCTCGCGGAAGCGAATCTGGCGAAGAACCTCGGCTTCAACGGGAAATCACTGGTCAACCCGCGCCAGATCGAACTGCTGCACCAGGTCTATGCCCCGACGCGAAAAGAGGTCGACCATGCGCTGGAGGTGATTGCCGCGGCGGAAGAGGCAGAGTCGCGCGGTCTGGGCGTGGTGTCGCTGAACGGCAAGATGATCGATGGACCGATTATCGACCACGCGCGCAAAGTGGTGGCGCTTTCAGCTTCCGGTATTCGTGATTAAGGGGAATAAGATGAAAGAGACAGTAGCAATGCTTAATCAGCAGTATGTGATGCCGGAAGGATTGACCCCTTACAGCGGCGTGACGGCGAAAAGCCCATGGCTGGCCAGTGAGACGGAAAAGCGGCGGCGTAAAATCTGCGACTCGCTGGAAACGGCAATCCGTCGTTCCGGCCTGCGAAACGGCATGACCATCTCGTTCCACCACGCGTTTCGCGGCGGTGACAAAGTGGTCAATATGGTGGTGGCGAAGCTGGCGGAAATGGGCTTTCGCGATCTGACCCTGGCGTCCAGTTCGCTTATCGACGCTCACTGGCCGCTGATCGAGCATATTAAAAACGGCGTGATCCGCCAGATCTACACCTCCGGCCTGCGCGGGAAGCTCGGCGAGGAGATCTCCGCCGGGCTGATGGAAAATCCGGTGCAGATCCACTCTCATGGTGGTCGCGTACAGCTGATCCAAAGCGGTGAGTTGTCCATTGACGTGGCGTTCCTCGGCGTTCCCTGCTGCGATGAGTTTGGCAATGCCAACGGCTTTAGCGGTAAGTCGCGCTGCGGCTCGCTGGGCTACGCGCGCGTTGATGCGGAACATGCCAAATGCGTCGTGCTGTTGACCGAAGAGTGGGTGGACTACCCTAACTACCCGGCCAGTATCGCCCAGGATCAGGTGGATCTGATCGTTCAGGTGGACGAAGTAGGCGATCCGGAAAAAATCACCGCTGGCGCCATTCGTCTGACCAGCAACCCGCGCGAGCTGCTGATCGCCCGCCAGGCGGCGAAGGTGGTTGAACACTCCGGTTACTTTAAAGAGGGGTTCTCGCTGCAGACCGGCACCGGCGGCGCCTCGCTGGCGGTGAGCCGCTTCCTGGAAGACAAAATGCGCCGCAACGGTATCACCGCCAGCTTCGGCCTTGGCGGCATCACCGGGACGATGGTCGATCTGCATGAGAAAGGGCTGATTAAAACGCTGCTCGACACCCAGTCGTTCGATGGCGATGCGGCGCGCTCGCTGGCGCAGAACCCGAACCACGTCGAAATCTCTACCAATCAGTATGCCAGCCCGGGTTCCAAAGGGGCCTCCTGCGAGCGCTTAAACGTGGTAATGCTCAGCGCACTGGAAATTGACACCGACTTTAACGTCAACGTGATGACCGGCTCCAATGGCGTGCTGCGCGGCGCGTCAGGCGGCCATAGCGATACCGCCGCCGGCGCGGATTTGACCATCATTACCGCGCCGTTAGTTCGCGGCCGCATTCCCTGCGTCGTGGAAAAGGTGCTGACCCGCGTGACGCCGGGAGCCAGCGTGGATGTGCTGGTCACCGACCATGGCATTGCGGTAAACCCGGCGCGCCAGGACCTGATCGACAATTTACGCAACGCCGGTATTGCGCTGATGACCATTGAGGAACTGCAGCAGCGCGCGGAGTTGCTGACGGGCAAACCGAAAGCGATCGAATTTACCGATCGGGTGGTGGCGGTAGTCCGCTATCGCGACGGTTCGGTCATCGATGTGATCCATCAGGTGAAAAACAGCGACTAAGCGCAGAGGGGAAAGGCTATGAGCGACGTGTTAATTCAACCTCCGCGTGTGCTACGCGGAAAACCACTGAGCGCCGAAGAGGTGGTCAGCGCGGTAGAGCGCGCGCTGTTGACCGAAGTTCGCCTGACCCCTAAGCCCGGGCTGGTGGATATTCGTAACGCTGGCGCGCACCGGGATATGGATCTGGCCTCGTTTGAGGCCAGTACCGCGGTGGTGGCGCCGTGGATGGAGAAGTTTTTTATCATGGGCCACGATACCGCGGCGGTCGCGCCGGAGCAGGTGTTGATGATGCTGCGTCCGGTGGGAATGGCCTGCGAGAACGATATGCTGGAGGTCACCGGCGGGGTGAATACCCATCGTGGGGCGATCTTCGCTTTTGGTCTGCTCAGCGCGGCAGCGGGCAGGCTGGTCTCGAAAGGCGAGCCGATAGAGCAGCACCGGCTTTGCGACCAGGTGGCGCGCTTCTGTCGCGGCATGGTTATGCAGGAATTGTCCTCCGCCAGTGGGGAACGGCTGAGCAAAGGCGAGATGCATTTTCTGCGTTACGGCTTCTCCGGCGCCCGCGGCGAGGCGGAGAGCGGATTCCTGACTGTGCGCACCCAGGCATTACCGGTCTTTAACCGCATGATGGAGGAGACCGGCGACAGCAATCTGGCGCTACTGCAAACCCTGCTGCATTTGATGGCATGGAATGATGACACCAACCTGGTGTCACGCGGCGGGCTGGCCGGATTGAACTATGTCCAGCAGGAGGCGCAGCGGCTGCTGTGGCAGGGCGGCGTGCTGGCTGACGGTGGGCTGGAGGCGTTGCGCCAGTTTGATGACGATCTGATTGCCCGCCATCTTAGCCCCGGCGGTAGCGCCGATCTGCTGGCGGTGACCTGGTTTTTATCCGCGTTTCCCGCCGGCGCGCTTTTCCCGCTGTAACCCTCTGCAACATCGTCCTCGCCCGCACCGTGCGGGCGGGGCATCATCATTCGCATCCTGGTTCTCACTGCGTAAACGAGGAATTGCGGCACAATCATATAGTTTTTACTGATATCGTCCGCCGTTTGTCATAAATTTCTAATTATCGGCGTTTTTGAGTAGCGGCCCGCTGACGGGCTGGTTACTCTGAAAACAATTTACGTAATGTTAACAAAAGAGAATAGCTATGCATGATGCACAAATCCGCGTGGCCATCGCCGGCGCGGGCGGCCGGATGGGACGCCAGTTAATTCAGGCTGCGCTGCAGATGGATGGAGTGGCGCTGGGCGCGGCGCTGGAGCGTGAAGGATCCAGCCTGGTGGGCAGCGACGCCGGCGAGCTGGCGGGCGCCGGCAAAGCGGGCGTCACGGTGCAGAGCAGCCTGACGGCGGTAAAAGATGATTTCGACGTGTTGATCGATTTTACCCGCCCGGAAGGCACGCTGAACCATCTGGCGTTTTGCCGCGACCACGGCAAAGGGATGGTCATCGGCACCACCGGTTTTGACGACGCTGGCAAGCAGGCGATTAGCGATGCCGCGCAGGAGATTGCCATTGTCTTTGCCGCTAACTTTAGCGTCGGCGTCAATGTTCTGTTAAAGCTGCTGGAGAAGGCGGCGAAGGTGATGGGCGACTACACCGACATCGAAATTATCGAAGCGCACCATCGGCATAAAGTGGATGCGCCGTCAGGCACCGCGCTGGCGATGGGCGAAGCGATCGCCGGGGCATTGAACAAAGATCTCAAGGACTGCGCGGTCTACAGTCGTGAAGGCCACACTGGCGAACGCGTCCCGGGCACCATTGGCTTCGCGACCGTCCGCGCGGGGGATATCGTCGGTGAACATACAGCGATGTTTGCTGATATTGGCGAACGTATTGAGATCACCCATAAAGCCTCCAGTCGGATGACATTTGCTAATGGCGCGGTTCGCTCTGCATTGTGGCTGAAAGGCAAGAAAAATGGCCTATTTGATATGCGCGACGTGCTGGAACTGAATAGTTTATAACGATTATTACCCATCGTGATGTGGTTATTGCTATCAATAAGTTATTGATGCAAGGGGCAATATTTTGTTGCCCTTTTTTATTTTTAGCTGTTTTTGTTTGTTTTTCATCTGAGAAGGCTATAAGTTTTGATGTTGTTCGGTTTTTTAGTGAACTAAATGTAAATTTTGACCATTTGGTCCACTTTTTTGCCGTTCAGCGCCAGGTTTTACACTCTTCGCCGTCCGCAAGCGTTTTCTCAGCCAGGTTTGTTGATCTTTTTGGCGTAAAAATCACGTGTTATGCGCCAGTGGCGTAAAATGACATTAAAAATCTCCGCTTTAAGTTGACTTTTATCCGACATCTCTCCAGAATGCCGCCGTTTGCCAAAAATCTGCGGGCAACAGATTTGCATTGATTCAGATCGTGTTTATGAATTAATATGCAAATAAAGTGAGTGGATATTCTCTGGAGGATGTTTTGATTAAGTCAGCGCTATTGGTTCTGGAAGACGGAACCCAGTTTCACGGTCGGGCCATCGGGGCAACCGGCACGGCGGTTGGGGAAGTCGTTTTCAATACTTCAATGACCGGTTATCAAGAAATCCTCACTGATCCTTCCTATTCCCGCCAAATCGTCACTCTTACTTATCCTCATATTGGTAATGTCGGCACCAACGCCGCCGATGAAGAATCTTCTCAGGTACATGCTCAGGGTCTGGTTATTCGCGACCTGCCGCTGATTGCCAGCAACTTCCGCAGTACCGAAGACCTCTCTTCCTATCTGAAGCGCCATAACATCGTGGCGATTGCCGATATCGATACCCGCAAGCTGACGCGTCTGCTGCGTGAGAAAGGGGCGCAGAACGGCTGCATCATCGCGGGCGACAGTCCGGATGCCCAGCTGGCGCTGGAAAAAGCGAAAGCGTTCCCTGGCCTGAACGGCATGGACCTGGCGAAAGAAGTGACCACCGCAGAAACCTACAGCTGGACGCAAGGCAGCTGGACCCTGGCGGGCGACCTGCCGGAAGCGAAAGCGGAAAGCGAGCTGCCGTTCCACGTCGTCGCGTATGACTTCGGCGCGAAACGCAACATCCTGCGCATGCTGGTTGGCCGCGGCTGCCGCCTGACGGTGGTGCCGGCGAAGACTTCGGCGGCGGATGTGCTGGCGCTCAATCCGGACGGCATTTTCCTCTCCAACGGTCCTGGCGACCCGGCGCCGTGTGATTACGCTATCGACGCGATTGAAAAATTCCTGGAGACCGATATTCCGGTGTTCGGCATCTGCCTCGGCCATCAGCTGCTGGCGCTGGCGAGCGGCGCCAAGACCATTAAGATGAAGTTCGGCCACCACGGCGGCAACCACCCGGTGAAAGATATTGATAATAACGTGGTGATGATCACCGCCCAGAACCACGGTTTCGCCGTGGATGAGGCGACGCTGCCGGCCAACCTGCGCGTGACCCACAAGTCGCTGTTCGACGGCACCCTGCAGGGGATCCATCGCACCGACAAGCCGGCGTTCAGCTTCCAGGGCCACCCTGAAGCGAGCCCGGGGCCGCACGATGCCGCGCCGCTGTTCGACCACTTTATCGAGTTAATTGAGCAATACCGTCAGTCCGCGAAATAATCAGGAGTAAAAGAGCCATGCCAAAACGTACAGACATAAAAAGTATCCTGATTCTGGGCGCGGGCCCGATTGTTATCGGTCAGGCGTGCGAGTTTGACTACTCCGGCGCCCAGGCCTGTAAAGCCCTGCGCGAAGAGGGCTACCGCGTTATCCTGGTGAACTCTAACCCGGCGACCATCATGACCGACCCGGAAATGGCCGATGCCACCTACATCGAGCCGATTCACTGGGAAGTGGTGCGCAAAATCATCGAAAAAGAGCGCCCGGACGCGGTGCTGCCGACCATGGGCGGCCAGACGGCGCTGAACTGCGCGCTGGAGCTGGAGCGTCAGGGGGTGCTGGCTGAATTCGGCGTGACCATGATTGGCGCCACCGCCGATGCGATTGACAAGGCCGAAGACCGTCGCCGTTTCGATATCGCGATGAAAAAAATCGGTCTCGACACCGCGCGTTCCGGTATCGCCCACACCATGGAAGAGGCGCTGGCGGTAGCGGCTGACGTCGGCTATCCGTGCATCATCCGTCCGTCGTTCACCATGGGCGGCACCGGCGGCGGCATCGCCTATAACCGCGAAGAGTTCGAAGAGATTTGTACCCGCGGCCTGGATCTCTCTCCCACCAACGAGCTGCTGATTGATGAATCGCTGATCGGCTGGAAAGAGTATGAGATGGAAGTGGTGCGCGATAAGAACGACAACTGCATCATCGTCTGCTCTATCGAAAACTTCGACGCCATGGGGATCCACACCGGTGACTCCATCACCGTTGCGCCGGCGCAGACCCTGACCGACAAAGAGTACCAAATCATGCGTAACGCCTCGATGGCGGTGCTGCGTGAAATCGGCGTCGAAACCGGCGGCTCTAACGTTCAGTTCGCAGTCAACCCGAAAAACGGTCGCCTGATCGTTATCGAAATGAACCCGCGCGTTTCCCGCTCCTCGGCGCTGGCCTCCAAAGCCACCGGCTTCCCGATTGCTAAAGTGGCCGCCAAGCTGGCGGTAGGTTACACCCTCGACGAGCTGATGAACGACATCACCGGCGGCCGTACCCCGGCTTCCTTCGAGCCGTCCATCGACTACGTGGTCACGAAAATCCCACGCTTTAACTTCGAAAAATTCGCCGGCGCCAACGACCGACTGACCACCCAGATGAAGTCCGTCGGCGAAGTGATGGCGATTGGCCGTACCCAGCAGGAGTCCTTGCAGAAAGCGCTGCGCGGTCTGGAAGTGGGCGCCACTGGCTTCGACCCGAAAGTGAGCCTCGACGATCCGGAAGCGCTGACTAAAATCCGCCGTGAACTGAAAGACGCCGGCGCTGAGCGTATCTGGTACATCGCCGACGCGTTCCGCGCGGGCCTCTCGGTTGACGGCGTCTTCAACCTGACCAACATCGACCGCTGGTTCCTGGTGCAGATTGAAGAGCTGGTCCGTCTGGAAGAGAAAGTGGCGGAAGTGGGCATCAACGGCCTCGACGCTGACTTCCTGCGTACCCTGAAGCGTAAAGGCTTTGCCGATGCGCGTCTGGCGAAGCTGGCGGGCGTGCGGGAAGCGGAAATCCGCAAACTGCGCGACCAGTATGATCTGCACCCGGTCTACAAGCGTGTGGACACTTGCGCCGCGGAATTCGCCACCGATACCGCCTATATGTACTCCACTTATGAAGAAGAGTGCGAGTCCAACCCGTCCGTTGACCGCGATAAAATCATGGTCCTCGGCGGCGGCCCGAACCGTATCGGTCAGGGTATCGAATTCGACTACTGCTGCGTACACGCCTCGCTGGCGCTGCGCGAAGACGGTTACGAGACCATCATGGTCAACTGTAACCCGGAAACCGTCTCTACTGACTACGACACTTCCGACCGTCTGTACTTCGAGCCGGTCACCCTGGAAGACGTGCTGGAAATCGTGCGTATCGAGAAGCCAAAAGGCGTTATCGTGCAGTACGGCGGCCAGACGCCGCTAAAGCTGGCGCGCGCTCTGGAAGCCGCAGGCGTACCGGTTATCGGTACCAGCCCGGACGCTATCGACCGTGCGGAAGACCGTGAGCGCTTCCAGCACGCGGTTGACCGTCTGAAGCTGAAGCAGCCGGCGAACGCCACCGTCACCGCCATTGAACAGGCGGTAGAGAAAGCGAAAGAGATTGGCTACCCGCTGGTGGTGCGTCCGTCTTACGTGCTGGGCGGTCGGGCGATGGAGATCGTCTATGACGAGCAGGATCTGCGCCGCTACTTCCAGACTGCGGTCAGCGTCTCCAACGACGCGCCGGTGCTGCTGGACCGCTTCCTCGACGACGCGATTGAAGTGGATGTCGATGCTATCTGCGATGGTGAAATGGTGCTGATTGGCGGCATCATGGAGCATATCGAGCAGGCAGGCGTTCACTCTGGCGACTCCGCCTGTTCCCTGCCAGCCTACACCCTGAGCAAAGAGATTCAGGATGTGATGCGCGAGCAGGTGCAGAAGCTGGCCTTCGAGCTGCAGGTTCGCGGTCTGATGAACGTCCAGTTCGCGGTGAAAGATAACGAAGTCTATCTGATTGAAGTCAACCCGCGTGCGGCGCGTACCGTGCCGTTCGTCTCCAAAGCCACCGGCGTACCGCTGGCGAAAGTGGCGGCGCGCGTGATGGCCGGTAAGACGCTGGCGCAGCAGGGCGTGACCAAAGAGATCATCCCGCCGTACTACTCGGTGAAAGAGGTGGTTCTGCCGTTCAACAAATTCCCGGGCGTTGACCCGCTGTTAGGGCCAGAAATGCGCTCCACCGGGGAAGTGATGGGCGTCGGCCGCACCTTTGCCGAAGCGTTCGCCAAGGCGCAGCTGGGCAGCAACTCGACCATGAAGAAACAGGGGCGCGCGCTGCTCTCCGTCCGCGAAGGCGACAAAGAGCGCGTGGTCGACCTGGCGGCGAAGCTGCTGAAGTTTGGTTTCGAGCTGGATGCAACCCACGGTACCGCGATTGTGCTGGGCGAAGCGGGCATCAACCCGCGTCTGGTGAACAAGGTGCATGAAGGTCGTCCGCACATTCAGGACCGTATCAAGAATGGCGAATACACCTACATCATCAACACCACCGCAGGTCGTCAGGCGATTGAAGACTCCAAGCTGATTCGCCGCAGCGCCCTGCAGTACAAAGTGCACTATGACACCACCCTGAACGGCGGCTTTGCCACCGCGATGGCGCTGAACGCTGACGCCACCGACAAGGTGATTTCGGTTCAGGAAATGCACGCGCAAATCACCAAATAAGCGCTCCGGCCTGGCCGGATAGCAACAAACCTGGGCTGACGACATCGTCAGCCCATTTTTTTGGGCTGCGGCCATCTTCAGAGAGTTCTGCTTTTAACCCCCTGTCGGGTCAGGCTAACTATAGTTAGCACCATAACGATACCTATTGATGAAAAGACAGGAGGATACAATGCGCAACAATATTCTGGTGGCATCCGCGCTGGCAGCGACGGCAATCATGTTCGTGGCCGGTTGCTCATCGAATCAGTCGATCAAAACCACCGACGGCAAGACCATTGTCACCAGCGGTAAACCGCAGGTGGATGATGATACCGGTCTGGTCTCCTACAAAAATGCCGAAACCGGACGCGTGGAGCAGATTAACCGCGATCAGGTGAAATCCATGGATGAGCTGGATAATTAAGGCCTGACGTTTGCCATTCAGGCGCGCGTTACGTACACCACCGCGACATAAATCACAGTTATCATTGTAAGCGGTTCGCTTAACTGTCTACACTCTTGCTGATTACGACAAGAGCTAACGCAGGCCAATCAATGATTCTGATAATTTATGCGCATCCTTATCCGCAGCATTCTCATGCGAATAAGCGAATGCTTGAACAAGCAGGGACGCTTGAAGGCGTAGAGATACGCTCCCTTTATCAACTCTATCCCGACTTTAATATCGATGTCGCCGCCGAGCAGGCGGCGCTCGCCCGTGCCGATCTGGTTATCTGGCAGCACCCGATGCAGTGGTATAGCGTGCCGCCGCTGCTGAAGCTGTGGATGGACAAAGTGCTGTCGCACGGCTGGGCCTATGGCCATAACGGTATTGCGCTGCGCGGTAAATCGCTGATGTGGGCGGTGACCACCGGCGGCGGTGAAAGCCACTTTGATATCGGTTCGTTTCCCGGTTTTCCGGTGCTGGCGCAGCCGCTGCAGGCCACCGCGCTTTACTGCGGGATGAAATGGCTGCCGCCGTTCGCCATGCACTGCACCTTTATCTGCGATGACGAAACGCTGCAGGCGCAGGCCCGCCACTATCGTCAACGCTTAATCGACTGGCAGGAGGCACATCAGAATGGATAGCCATACGCTGATACAGGCGCTGATTTACCTGGGCGCCGCGGCGCTGATTGTGCCCATCGCCGTCCGCCTTGGGCTTGGGTCGGTGCTGGGCTATCTCATCGCCGGCTGTATTATCGGGCCGTGGGGGCTGCGGCTGGTGACCGACGCCGAGGCGATTCTGCACTTTGCCGAGATTGGCGTGGTGCTGATGCTGTTCGTCATTGGTCTGGAGCTGGATCCGCAGCGTCTGTGGAAGCTGCGCGCTTCGGTGTTTGGCGGCGGCGCGCTGCAGATGGTGGCCTGTGGGGTATTGATCGGCCTCTTTTGCATGCTGCTGGGCCTGCGCTGGCAGGTGGCCGAGCTGATCGGTATGACCCTGGCGCTCTCCTCAACCGCTATCGCCATGCAGGCGATGAATGAGCGCAATTTGACGATGTCGCAGATGGGGCGCAGCGCCTTCGCGGTGCTGCTGTTCCAGGATATCGCGGCGATCCCGCTGGTGGCGATGATCCCGCTGCTGGCGGCCAGCGGCGGCGCCACTTCGCTGATGGCTTTTGCCCTCTCCGCGCTGAAGGTGGCCGCGGCGCTGGCGCTGGTGGTGGTTCTGGGGCGCTATCTGACCCGTCCGCTGCTGCGCTTTGTCGCCCGTTCCGGTCTGCGCGAAGTGTTCAGCGCCGTGGCCCTGTTCCTGGTCTTCGGCTTCGGGCTGTTGCTGGAAGAGGTGGGGCTGTCGATGGCGATGGGGGCGTTTCTCGCCGGGGTGCTGCTGGCCAGCTCCGAGTATCGCCATGCGCTGGAGAGCGATATTGAGCCGTTTAAAGGCCTGCTGCTGGGGCTGTTCTTTATCGGCGTCGGGATGTCGATTGATTTCGGCACCCTGGTTACCCACCCGCTGCGTATTGTGATTTTGCTGGTGGGTTTCCTGGCGATAAAAATGCTGATGCTGTGGCTTATCGCCAGACCGCTTGGCGTGCCTCGCGCCCAGCGCCGCTGGTTTGCGGTGCTGCTGGGGCAGGGGAGTGAGTTCGCGTTTGTGGTCTTTGGCGCCGCGCGGATGGCGGAGGTGCTGGACGGCGAATGGGCAAAGGCGCTGACCCTGGCGGTGGCGCTGTCGATGGCGGCAACCCCCATCCTGCTGGTGCTGCTGACCTGTCTGGAGAAATCCTCCAGCGGCCAGGCGCGGGATGCGGACGAGATTGATGAAGAGCAGCCGCGGGTGATTGTCGCCGGCTTTGGCCGCTTCGGACAGATCGCCGGGCGACTGCTGCTCTCCAGCGGGGTGAAGATGGTGATCCTCGATCACGACCCGGACCATGTCGATACTCTGCGCAAATTTGATATGAAGGTCTTCTACGGCGATGCCACCCGGGTCGATCTGCTGGAGTCGGCTGGCGCCGAAAAGGCGGAGGTGCTGATCAATGCCATTGACGATCCGCACGTCAGCCTGGAGCTGGTGGCGAGGGTAAAAGAGCATTTTCCGCATCTGCAGATTATCTCCCGCGCCCGCGATGTCGATCACTATATCCAGCTGCGTCAGGCTGGCGTCGAAGCCCCGGAGCGTGAAACCTTCGAGGCGGCGCTGAAATCCGGCCGGATGACGCTGGAGGCGCTGGGGCTCGGCGCGTATGAAGCGCGCGAGCGGGCCGATCTGTTCCGTCGCTTCAACCTGCAGATGGTCGAAGAGATGGTGGCGATGGCGGAAAACGATGCGGCGTCGCGGGTGGCGGTCTTCAAGCGGACCAGCGATATGCTGACTGGCATCATCAACGAAGATCGTCATCATCTGTCGCTGGTGCAGCGTCACGGCTGGCAGGGGACGGAAGAGGGCAGGCACACCGGCGATATCGCCGATGAGCCGGAAAATAAGCCCTCCGCCTGACGTTAATCAGTAACATTTTGTTTTCGTTTGGATCCTGTTCTGGCGGCCCACGGCACGAACGTGGGCTTGCCAGCAAATCAGAAAATTTTCTTATTCTTTACCCTCCGGCCAGTCGACGAAGTTGTACGCTTTCCGTATAGTGGCGACAATTTTTTGTACTCAGGAATGAATGAATGATCAGTCTGATTGCGGCGTTAGCGGTAGATCGCGTCATTGGTATGGAAAACGCCATGCCATGGAACCTGCCTGCCGATCTCGCCTGGTTCAAACGCAACACATTAAATAAGCCGGTAGTGATGGGGCGTCTGACCTGGGAATCCATTGGGCGCCCGTTGCCGGGGCGTAAAAATATCGTGATCAGCAGCAAGCCAGGCAGCGACGATCGCGTGCAGTGGGTCTCCTCCGTTGACGAAGCGATTGCCGCCTGCGGCGATGTGGAAGAGATCATGGTGATCGGCGGTGGTCGGGTTTATGAGCAGTTCCTGCCGAAGGCGCAGAAGCTCTATCTGACCCATATCGATGCGGAAGTGGAAGGCGATACCCATTTCCCGGATTACGATCCGGACCAGTGGGAATCGGTGTTCAGCGAGTTTCATGACGCCGACGCGCAGAACTCCCACAGCTACTGCTTTGAGATCCTCGAACGCCGTTAAGCGGGAAGGATAGCAATGAAAAAACCCCGGTCGCGTCTGGCGTGACCGGGGTTTTCTTTGGCGTGAATTCAGCGCGGATGCCGCTGCCACTATTTTTTCTACGCCAGGTTTCCCGTCGCGGGGGGCGTTTTTCCGGCGCGCTGCCCGGGGTGACAAATGGCACGTAAACGTAGGTCGGGTAAGGCGTTAGACGCCACCCGACACAAACGAGGCTCCGCGCCCGCAGTTCTTGCCCGGCGGCGCTGCGCTTGCGCGGGCCTGGGGGACGGCGCCTGTTTCTTCAGGACGCGACGGCTTCGCCTTCGTCGAGGCTTTTCTGCCGGTTCGACGGCTGGGTAAAGTACTGCTTATCCTCCCAGCGCAGGCAGGTGAGTTCCCCCCCCCAGCAGCAGCCGGTATCCAGCGCGTAAATGCCCTCCGGCGTACCGCGTCCCTCCAGAGACGCCCAGTGGCCAAAGGCAATGCTGTAGGCACTGCTGACCGGTCCCGGAATGGCAAACCACGGCTTCAGCGGCGCCGGGGCGTCCTCGGGCGCTTCTTTCGAGTACATATCCAGCTGGCCGTTCGGGAAGCAGTAGCGCATGCGGGTGAAGGCGTTAGAGATAAAGCGCAGGCGCGCCAGGCCGCTCAGCTCGTTGCTCCAGTGATTCGGCATGTCGCCGTACATGGCATCGAGGAAGAAAGGGTAGGAGTCGCTGGAGAGCACCGCTTCTACATCGCGCGCGCACTGCTGGGCAGTCTCCAGATCCCACTGCGGGGTGATGCCGGCGTGGGCCATCACCAGCTTTTTCTCTTCGTCCACCTGGAGCAGCGGCTGACGACGCAGCCAGTTGAGGAGCTCATCGGCATCCGGCGCTTCCAGCAGTGATTTCAGACGATCCTTCGGCTTGTTGCGGCTGATGCCGGCGAAGACCGCCAGCAGGTGTAAATCATGATTGCCCAGCACCAGTCGCACGCTGTCGCCCAGAGATTTGACATAGCGCAGAACCTCCAGCGACCCCGGGCCACGGGCCACCAGATCGCCGGTCAGCCACAGCGTATCGATCGCCGGGTCGAATTCAACCTGCGCTAATAATGCGATCAGTTCATCGTAGCAACCGTGAACGTCGCCAATAAGGTATGTTGACATTGTTTTAATGAATGAGCGTTGGAACTGCGAGACGGAAAACAGGGATCTCGATACGGAACGGCGCGCCGTCGATATCGATCATCTCATAATGACCCTGCATGGTTCCCAGCGGCGTTTCAATGACCGCGCCGCTGGTATATTGATATTCACCGCCGGCGGGAATATGCGGTTGCTCGCCGACCACCCCTTCACCCTGAACTTCAGTCTCACGACCGTGGCCGTTAGTGATGAGCCAGTAGCGGCCAAGCAGCTGAACCTGACTCCGCCCCAGATTGCGAATGGTGACGGTATAAGCGAAGACGTAGCGCTCTTCTTCCGGAGAAGACTGCGATTCGATATAGACGCTTTGCACCTGAACGCAAACACGAGGCGAATTGATCATGGTTAGCTCTCCTTCGATGGCAGATTGTCAGACAGCCAGTTGGCCATCTGGCAGTACTGCGCCACGGAAATATTTTCTGCACGCATGGCCGGGTCGATGCCCAGCTCGGTCAGCACGTCCACGCTGAACAGATTGCCGAGACTGTTGCGGATGGTCTTGCGGCGCTGGTTGAACGCTTCGGTGGTGATGCGGCTCAGCACCCGGATCTCTTTGACCGGATATGGCATCGTGCTGTGCGGCACCAGGCGGACCACCGCGGAATCGACCTTAGGCGGCGGGGTAAACGCGCTCGGCGGCACTTCGAGTACCGGGATCACCTGGCAATAATATTGCGCCATCACGCTTAACCGACCATACGCCTTACTGTTCGGTCCGGCAACCAGACGATTCACCACTTCCTTCTGCAGCATAAAGTGCATATCGGCAATGGCATCAGTATAGCTGAACAGATGGAACATCAGCGGGGTCGAAATATTGTACGGCAGGTTGCCGAAGACGCGCAGCGGCTGACCCATTTTCTCCGCCAGTTCGCCGAAGTTCATGGTTATCGCATCCTGCTGATAGATGGTCAGCTTCGGCCCGAGGAACGGATGCGTTTGCAGGCGGGCCGCCAGATCGCGGTCCAGCTCGATAACGGTCAGCTGGTCAAGGCGTTCACCGACCGGCTCGGTCAGCGCGGCGAGACCGGGGCCGATTTCAACCATCGCCTGGCCTTTCTGCGGATTAATCGCCGAGACGATGCTGTCGATCACAAACTGATCGTTGAGGAAGTTCTGCCCGAAGCGTTTACGGGCTAAATGGCCCTGATGGACTCGATTATTCATTGGGTATTAACAATCATTTTGATGGCGAGATTAAGCGCCGTGATAAAACTGCCGACGTCCGCTGTTCCCTGGCCCGCTAATTCCAGCGCGGTGCCGTGGTCGACGGAGGTACGAATAAAAGGTAAACCGAGCGTAATATTCACGCCGCGGCCAAAGCCCTGGTATTTTAGCACGGGCAGGCCCTGATCGTGGTACATCGCGAGTACCGCATCGGCATGGTCAAGGTATTTGGGCTGAAAAAGGGTGTCAGCCGGCAGCGGACCGCTGAGGTGCATCCCCTTCGCGCGCATCTCTTCCAGCACCGGAATGATGGTGTCTATCTCTTCCGTTCCCATATGACCGCCTTCGCCAGCGTGCGGGTTAAGCCCGCAAACCAGCACATGCGGCTGGGCAATGCCAAATTTCGTGCGCAGGTCGTGATCGAGAATCGTGATGATCTCGCGCAGCAGGTCGGGCGTTATCGCCTCGCTGATGGCTTTCAACGGCAGATGGGTCGTCACCAGCGCCACCCGCAGCTCCTCGGTCGCCAGCATCATCACCACTTTGCTGGCCTGCGCGCGCTCTTCGAAGAACTCGGTATGACCGGTGAAGGCGATGCCGGCGTCGTTGATGTTGCCTTTGTGCACCGGGCCGGTCACTAACGCCGCAAATTCGCCGCTCAGGCAGCCGTCGCAGGCGCGCGCCAGCGTCTCGACTACGTAGGCGCCGTTTTGTACGTTCAGCACGCCGGGCTCCGCCGGGACGCTCAGCGGTACGTTAAGCAGCGTCAGCGTACCGGCACGCTGCGGAACGGGCGGTTGCGCAGCATCATATGGCAGGAGAGATAAAGGAAGACCGAGCCTCTGGGCTCGGTCAGTTAACAGGGCGCCATCGGCGCAGATCACCAGCTCAACTGGCCAGTCGCGCTGGGCAAGCTGCACGACCAGGTCAGGGCCAATCCCGGCGGGTTCGCCGGGAGTGATAACAACTTTACGGGTTTCAGGCATCGATATTAGTTGCTCAGAATTTTAACATACGCACTGGCGCGCTGTTCCTGCATCCAGGTTGCCGCTTCTTCAGAGAATTTGCGGTTCATCAGCATACGGTAAGCACGATCTTTCTGCGCGGCGTCGGTTCTGTCGACCTGACGGCTATCCAGCAGTTCGATCAGATGCCAGCCGAAGGAGGAGTGCACCGGTCCGCTGGTCTGCCCTTTGTTCAGACGCATCAGCGCATCGCGGAACGCCGGGTCGAAGATATCCGGCGTGGCCCAGCCTAAATCACCGCCCTGGTTCGCCGAGCCTGGATCTTCAGAATACGCTTTCGCCGCTTTAGCGAAGGTGGTTTTCCCGCTCTTAATGTCGGCGGCAATCTGCTCCAGCTTAGCCTGAGCCTGCGCATCGTTCATGATTGGCGATGGCTTCAGCAGAATATGACGGGCATGCACTTCGGTGACGGAGATGTTCTGGGTCCCGCCGCGCAGGTCATTCACTTTCAGAATGTGGAAGCCGACGCCGGAACGGATCGGACCGACGATATCCCCTTTCTTCGCGGTGCTTAACGCCTGGGCGAAAATGCCCGGCAGCTCCTGGATACGACCCCAACCCATCTGGCCGCCCTTCAGCGCCTGTTGGTCGGCGGAGTAGGTGATCGCCAGTTTACCGAAGTTGGCGCCGTTGCGTGCTTGCTCAACGATGGCATTCGCTTGCTCCTGAGCCGCGGCGACTTCATCAGAGGTCGGGTTCTCCGGCAGCGGGAGCAGGATGTGGCTCAGGTTAAGCTCGGTGCTGGCGTCGTTCTGGTCGCCGATCTGTTTGGCCAGCGCTTCCACTTCCTGCGGCAGCACGGTGATGCGACGACGCACTTCATTGTTACGCACTTCCGAAATCAGCATCTCTTTACGGATCTGGTTACGGTAGGTGTTGTAGTTGATGCCTTCATAGGCCAGACGGCTGCGCATCTGATCCATGGTCATATTGTTTTGTTTGGCGATGTTGGCGATGGCCTGATCGAGCTGGTCGTCAGAGACCTTCACGCCCATCTTCTGCCCCATCTGTAACACGATCTGGTCCATGATCAGTCTTTCGAGGATCTGATGGCGCAGGGTCGCGTCATCCGGTAGCTGTTGGCCAGCCTGACCAGCATTGAGCTTAACCGATTGCATCAAACCATCGACGTCGCTTTCCAGTACGACGCCATTATTGACGACGGCCGCTACTTTATCGACCACCTGGGGGGCAGCGAAACTGGTATTCGCGATCATGGCGATACCGAGAAGCAGCGTTTTCCAGTTCTTCATACTTTTTCCATTTCGATTAACCGCAAATGCGGATGATGTTGTAAACCAGCCGCATCACAGGGAGCTCTGGTACGGTAAAATGTTCGAACGCAGCATCTGCTGGGTGCCGAGGCCGTAATTAGAGCTCAGACCGCGCAATTCGATATTGATTCCGAAGGTGTTGTCGTATTTGCTCTCGCCGCCATTGTTGTTGCTATCCCAACCGTTGACTTTACGTTCGTAGCCAAGACGGATGGCGTAGCAGCAGGAGTTATACTGGACACCCAACATCTGGTTTGCTGCTTTCCGGGTATTGGTATCGTAGTAGTAGGCCCCGACCACGGACCAGCGATCGACGATCGGCCAGCTGGCGGTCATCCCCACCTGCGAGATACCCTCTTTATATTGCGCCGCAGTGGAATATGACGGCAGCGTGGCCTGAATATATTCCGGGCTGGCGTAACGATAGTTAAGCTGGACTAAGCGGTTTTCATCGCGACGGTATTCAATGGTGCCGTTGCCGGTTGCGACGTTATCCAGACGCGTATCGTACTGGATCCCGCCGCGCAGACCCCAGTTATCGGCAATGCGCCAGTAGGTGTCGCCGGCCCATACCAGTGAACCCGTGGTGTCGTTGTTCTCCCAGTTGATGTTGTCATCACCGGTGCGTGACTCGGTGAAATAGTAGATTTGACCAACGGAAATGTTAAAACGTTCCACCGCGGCGGCGTCATACACGCGCGAGGTGATACCGGTAGTGACCTGATTGGCCGACGCGATGCGGTCCAGACCGCTATAGGTACGGTCGCGGAACAGGCCGGTGTAGTCCGACTGCAACAGCGTGGAGTCGTAGCTGCCGATTTCACTCTGATCGCGGTACGGCACGTACAGATACTGCATGCGCGGTTCCAGCGTTTGGGTGAATCCCTCCTGCAGGTCGCGCTCAAAGACCATTTTGCCGTCGATTTTAAACTGCGGCATCACGCGGCTAACGGACTCTTTGTAGTCCGTACCGTTGGCGGCGTTGTACTTATCAAGATTGCTCTGCTGGTAGTGGGTCGCCAGCAGCTTGGCTTCGGTATTCAGACTCCCCCAGCCGTTGGACAGCGGCAGGTTGATCGTCGGTTCGAAGTGAACGCGGGTCGCTTCCGGCATGTTGTTGTTCGAGTTAACAAAATGGGCGACCTGGCCGTACAGATGGGTATCGAACGGACCGACATCGTTCTGGTAGTAGTTGATGTCGAGCTGCGGCTCAGCCGAGTAGGAGTTGCTCGACTCCCGATCGAAGACCTGGAACTGCTTGGTTGAGACCGTGGCGTCAAAGTTCTGATTGACATACCCGGCGCTGAATTTCTGCGTCGCATAGCCGTCGGTACTGGAACCATACTTCGAGCTGAAATCGTTGAAGTAGTCAGGATCGCTGACCTTGGTGTAGTCAGCGTTCAGACGCCACACCTGATCGATAACCCCGGAGTGGTTCCAATAGAACAGCCAGCGGCGGCTGTTGCTGTCGCTGGAGTGGTCGTCTTCGTAGACTTTATCCGACGGCAGGTAGTCAAACTCCGTTAAGCCGCTGCCGAGCTGGGTCAGATAGCGGAATTCGTTTTCCCACATCACGCCGCCGCGCTTGTTCATATAGTGCGGGGTGATAGTGGCATCGAAGTTTGGCGCGATGTTCCAGTAGTACGGCAGGGAGAATTCCACGCCGTTTTTGGTGCTGTATTTCGCGTTCGGGATCAGGAAGCCTGAACGACGCTTATCGCCCACCGGCAGCTGCAGGTAGGGGCTATAGAAAATCGGCACGGAGCCAAGCTTGAAGCGGGCGTTCCAGATCTCGGCAACTTGCTCTTCGCGATCGTGGATGACTTCGCTGCCCACGACGCTCCAGGTGTCGGAGCCCGGGAGACAGGAGGTAAAGCTGCCGTTTTCCAGAATGGTATAGCGGTTTTCGCCGCGCTGTTTCATCAGGTCAGCGGTGCCGCGTCCCTGGCGTCCGACCATTTGATAATCGCCCTGCCAGACGTTGGTATCTTTGGTATTCAGATTCGACCAGGCTTTTGGCCCTTTGAGGATCACCTGGTTATCGTCGTAGTGCACGTTGCCCAGCGCGTCCACCGTGCGCACCGGCTGCGCCTGGCCCGCGGCCTGCTGCTGATGCAGCTGAACTTCGTCGGCGCGGAGGCGGCTATTCCCCTGGTTAATATCGACGTTACCGGTAAAGACGGCGTTGTCCGGGTAGTTGCCCTTCGCATGATCGGCGTTAATCGTCACCGGCAGATCGCCAGGCCGACCTTCCACGAGCGGACGATCATAGCTTGGCACGCCAAGCATACATTGCGTTGCGAGATCGGCAGCGAGGCCTTGTTGGCTATACAAGGCGCTGGCAATCATCGTAGCCAGGAGGCTGGGAATACGTTTTTTCATACGTTGTATTTATTGTTCCATCATCTTGTGGCAGCGGCTTGCAAACGGTCAGAGCCTAACTTACTCAACTTTATCACGCTAGTGTTAATCCTGCCCGTTTCGAGCCCGAGCGTTAGGCACCCTGTTGAATGACGAGTATGATAAAGCAAATTATAGGCTATGTCCCACAATTGACCGAGGCGCGAGTGCCGGGTAACGTGCGGTCATATTCGTGCTTAACGGCGACAAACAGTTGGGGAGTCTATGCAGTATTTGGGTAAAGTGATTGGCGTGGCAGTGGCTTTGCTGATGGGCGGTGGGTTCTGGGGCGTGGTGCTCGGCTTCCTGGTCGGCCATATGTTTGACCGGGCGCGCAGCCGCCGGTTGAATCTCTTCGCCAATCAGCAGGAGCGTCAGTCGCTCTTCTTTTCCACCACCTTTGAAGTGATGGGTCATCTGACCAAGTCCAAGGGCCGCGTTACCGAAGCGGATATTCACGTCGCCAATGTGCTGATGGATCGCATGAATCTGCACGGCGCTTCGCGCACCGCGGCGCAGCAGGCGTTTCGCGACGGCAAGGCCGACAATTATCCGCTGCGCGAGAAGATGCGCCAGCTGCGCAGCGTCTGCTTTGGCCGCTTCGATCTGATTCGGATGTTTCTGGAAATTCAGCTGCAGGCGGCGTTCGCTGACGGCGAACTGCACCCTAACGAACGTGAAGTGCTGTTCGTCATCGCCGATGAGCTTGGCATCTCCCGCGCCCAGTTCGATCAATTCCTGCGAATGATGCAGGGCGGCGCCCAGTTCGGCGGCGGTTCGCAGCAGCAATCTTATGGTCAGCACGGCGGCAACGCCGGCTGGCAGCAGGCGCAGCGCGGTCCAACGCTGGAGGACGCCTGCAACGTGCTGGGGGTGAAACCGACTGACGACGCGGCGACGGTGAAGCGCGCCTATCGTAAGCTGATGAACGAGCACCATCCGGACAAGCTGGTGGCGAAAGGGCTGCCGCCGGAGATGATGGAGATGGCCAAACAGAAAGCCCAGGAGATCCAGAAGGCCTGGGAGCTGATTAAAGAGCAGCGCGGTTTCTGAGTTTTCCAGCCCCTCCCACCCGGCGAGGGGATTAGCGTTTGGCCTGTGCGCGGCGATACAGCCGCCGCGGATGGCCGATTTTTCCGTACAGCATCTCCACCTCCAGAAAACCGGTCTCAACGCCGTGTTCAAGATAGCGGCGGGCGGTGGTTTTGCTGAGCCCGGCGGCGCTGACCACCTCATCAACGGAAAAGCAGTGCGCTTCCCGGCCGCTAAACAGACCCTGCACCAGCGCCAGCGTTTTCTCTTCAATCCCTTTGCTGCCACTATCCATACGATAGTTCTTCGCCTGCAATTGATAGAGGGAATCGACGTTCTGCTGATCGACGATTTTCCACTCCCGCTGCTGATCGTAGAACTGGATAAAACGCTCCAGCGACTGGCTCAGCCGCTTCCATGATACCGGCTTAAGAATATAGTCGAAGGCGCCGTTGCGGATGGCCTGGCTGCAGGTTTCCATATCGCTGGCGGCGGTGATAAAGATCACCGAGCATTGGCTGGTCGCCAGCGCCGGGTCGGTCATCAGCGTCACCCCTTTGCCGTCCGGCAAATAGTTATCCAGCAGCACCAGCTGCGGCGGTGTGGCGTGGAGCAACTGACGGGCCTGAGCGAGGGAGGCCGCCATGCCCGCCAGCCGCAGGCGCGGGTGTTTTTGCACAAGCTCGGCGTGCAGGCGCGCCAACTCGCTCTCATCTTCAATGATTAGCACATCGACCAGGTCATGATGCATCGTGGGCCTCCGGTTGCGGACAGGCGGGCGCGTCGGCCGGGATAAACAGGGTGAAGATCGTTCCCCGCGGCGCGTTATCGGCGACTTCGATGGTGCCGCCCGCCTGAGTGACATAATGTTCAATAAGATACAGACCAATGCCGTGATCGCCACGGGTTTTGGTGGTGATGCCGCGTTCAAAAATGCGCTCGCGGATATCGGGGCGGATGCCGACGCCGCGGTCGGCCACTTCGATAATCAGCTCCCGGGCGTTGAGCTGGATCAGAACTTCCACCGGCTCATGCGGAAGCTCGGCGCGCTGCGTGGCTTCGATGGCGTTATCCAGCAGGTTGCCGATGATGGAGATCAGTTCGGATTCCATCAGCGACGGCAGCGGACGGTCAATGCGGCAGGCCGGGTCGAAGCTCAGCGCCACGCCTTTTTCGCGGGCGCGGGTGGCTTTGCCGAGCAGCAGACCGCACAGCGTCGGCGAGTGGAAGTGCGAGGAGATAAAGTCCAGTAGCTCCTGAGCATGCTCCGACTGGGCCTGAATATAGCGGATCGCTTCGTCATAATGGCCCATATGCAGCAGGCCGGAGAGGGTGGTCATCCGGTTGAGCTGCTCGTGGCGCATGATGCGAAGATTGTCGACATAGCGCTTCACCTGGCTCAGCTGGGCGGTGAGGGCATTGATTTCATTGCGGTCACGGAAGGTAATCACCCAGCCCTGCAGGGTATTCTCCAGCATAATGCGCACCCGACTGGCGAGCACGGTCAACTGGTTGAAGCGGCACAGCTCATCATGGGTGTCGCGCTCAAGCATGTCGCCGCTGGCGAAAAAGGGCTGCGGGGAAATCACGCTGTCGATGGACTGGCCGCGCAGCTGACGGGCGGGCTGGCTGAGTCCCAGCAGGCTGCGGGCGGCATGGTTAATCACCTCAATGCGCCGCTGGCGATCGATGACGATCACCCCCTCAAAGATCGACTCCATCATCGCCTTTTGCTGGCGCACCAGCAGGCCTATCTCCCGCGGCTCGAGCGAAAAAATCTGTTTCTTGATGCTGCGGGTAAAGTACCAGGAGAAGATAAACAGGGCGGTGAGCAGCAGGACGGCGGCGATAAAAATATTGATCACTTTGCTCAGGGTAATGCTGTCGAGATAGCTGGTGAGGTAGCCGACGGAGACAATGCCGATCACCCGCCCCGCGTCATCGATGATGGGCGTTTTACTGCGCAGCGAGACGCCCAGGCCGCCTTTGCGAATGGTGGTAATGGACTTTCCCTCCAGTACCGCCTGGTTGTCGCCGCCGACCAGCCGCGTGCCGACCCACTCCGGATGGACGGAATGAAACAGATGCATCCCCTGGCGGTCGCCGATGACGATAAAGCTGGCGTCGCTATGGGCGGCGATTTGCTGCATAAACGCCTGAATCGCCTGTGGGTCATGCCGGCTGACCTGCTGACGTAAATTTGGCATCAGGGCTATCTCTTCGGCCTGAATTTTGGCCCGGGCGCTCATTTCCTGATAAAGCTGGCGGCTGGCGTCAAAGTAATAATAAATACCCAGCGCGATAAACAGGACTGAGAAAAAAGCGACCAGCGAAATAAACAGCTTATATTGAAAAGATAATTTCATAGGTCCCGGACGACGTATTCACCATACCGGCACTCTATCATTTTTCTGTCACGTGACGTAAATGTTAAGGGAAAGTTGTGATCAGCGGCGCAGGCGCGGGCTACCGCCAGTGGTCGCGGCGGAAATAACGCGTGGCGGGAAATAAAAACCATAAAAACCACAATAATAAATCAGAGATATATCACCCCTGCGCGGATCAGCGAATAGAAACCATAAAAACCATAATGACCATTAAAACTTCTTTTTTAATTCGGGGAGCTTCACATTAACGACGCCGCTGTCCCTTTACGCTGAAAATGAATAATAACGACAGGGCTGAATTTATGAGCACCACAGACAACGCATTCTCTGCAACCCTAGAACCGATCAATACGCCGAAAACCACGCTCAGGCAGCGCTGGTGGCACATCATGGATAACTGGAAGGTAGGGATCGTCCCGCTGCCGCTGTTTCTGCTGGCCGGGGGGCTGATCGCTCTCGACTGCCTTGGCGGTAAACTGCCGAGCGATATCGTGGTGATGGTGGCTACGCTGGCTTTCTTTGGCTTCGCCTGCGGCGAGTTTGGCAAACGTCTGCCAGTGCTGGGAAAACTCGGCGCGGCGGCGATCTGCGCCACTTTTATTCCTTCCGCGCTGGTCCATTACGGCCTGCTGCCGGACGTGGTCGTTGAATCCACCACCAAATTCTATAAATCCACCAACATCCTCTATCTCTATATCTGCTGCATTATCGTCGGCAGCATCATGAGTATGAACCGCACCACCCTGATTCAGGGCTTCCTGAAGATCTTCTTCCCAATGCTGTGCGGCGAGGTGGTCGGCATGCTGGTGGGCATCGGCGTCGGCACGCTCTTGGGCATGGAGCCGTTCCAGGTGTTCTTCTTTATCGTGCTGCCGATCATGGCCGGCGGCGTAGGAGAAGGGGCGATCCCGCTATCGATGGGTTACGCCGCGCTAATGCATATGGAGCAGGGAGTGGCCCTGGGCCGGGTGTTGCCGATGGTGATGCTCGGCAGCCTGACGGCGATCGTCATCTCCGGCTGCCTCAACCAGCTCGGCAAGCGCTTCCCGCATCTGACCGGCGAAGGGCAGCTGATGCCGAACCGCAGCCATGAAACCCGCAGCCTCGGCGAGAGCGAAGGCGTGAGCGGCAAAACCGACGTCGGGACGCTGGCCTCCGGCGCGCTGCTGGCGGTGCTGCTGTATATGATGGGGATGCTCGGCCACAAACTGATTGGTTTGCCGGCGCCGGTGGGCATGCTGTTTCTCGCGGTGCTGTTAAAGCTGGCTAATGTGGTTTCTCCGCGCCTGCAGGAGGGATCGCAGATGGTGTATAAATTCTTCCGCACCGCGGTCACCTACCCGATCCTCTTTGCCGTCGGCGTGGCGATCACCCCGTGGCAGGAGCTGGTGAACGCCTTCACCTTCACCAACCTGCTGGTGATCGTCAGCACCGTCTCCGCGCTGGTGGCGACCGGTTTCCTGGTCGGTAAAAAGATAGGGATGCACCCGATCGATGTGGCGATTGTCTCCTGTTGCCAGAGCGGGCAGGGCGGCACCGGCGATGTGGCGATCCTGACCGCCGGCAACCGCATGAGCCTGATGCCGTTCGCGCAGATCGCTACCCGGATTGGCGGGGCGATAAATGTCTCTCTGGGGTTGCTGTTCCTCAGCCACTATCTGGCGTGATATAACGCTACGCTCAGCGATAAACCTGCTATTTTCCGCTACAGAACGCCGAAAATATCTGCGTTCTGTATCCTAAATGCTCCGCATTTAGCGTTACAATCAGCGCGCGATCGGCTATCGCAACCATCATCATGACAGTCCAGGCGCTGTCGCATTTATCATATGTAGGAGAGGAATTAATGTCAGTGGATACTCCCGCCCAGGCGGGCGTCAGCATCGACGCATTGCTGGCGGCGAAAGAGCAGCGTGCAGCCCGCCAGGCCGACTGGTTGGCCCATTATCAGCAGCCTGTTATTTCCCTGACCCTGGTGACCCCCGGGGCGGTGAAGGACAGCATTCGCTATCGCAACATGATGGGCGTAGCCCTCCAGGCCTGCGATCAACTGCTGTGGAAGCACCGCTGGCAAACGCTGGATCGTCAGGTGCTGTGGCTGCCGACCGGGCCTGAAGCGCTGTGGTGCGTGGCGCACCCGGCCAGCGAAATCAAAGCGATGTGCAGTACGCTGGAGCAGAGCCATCCGCTGGGACGCTTGTGGGATATCGATGTGATCTGTCCGCAGAGCGGGCAGGTGGGACGCCAGTCGCTGGGCGAGTCGCAGCGCCGCTGCCTGCTGTGCGATGAGCCGGCGCACGCCTGCGCGCGCAGTCGTCGTCACGACACCGATCTCGTCGTTGCCCGCGTTGAGCAGATGATTGACGCGTGGTTTGCCCGCGATTAACGGGTCAGTATTCCCCGGCGGCAAAGCGCTGCCGGGGAGGTCCTAAAAGTCGATCGGCGCGCGGAAGGTCATCGCGTTGCCGTAGGCGGGGTGGGTAATGGTGAGCGTCTCAGCGTGCAGCAGCAGGCGCGGGGCCATCGCCAGCGCCTCAGGCGTGGCGTAAAAGCGGTCGCCAAGGATCGGATGCCCCAGCGCCAGCATATGCACGCGCAGCTGGTGCGACCGTCCGGTAATCGGCTTCAGGCGCACGCGGGCGGTGTTATCTTCCGCGTACTCCAGCACCTCATACTCGGTCTGCGCCGCTTTGCCGGTTTCATAACACACCTTCTGCTTTGGCCGGTTCGGCCAGTCGCAAATCAGCGGTAAATCCACCAGGCCCTCCGCCGGCTGCGGATGGCCCCAGACGCGGGCGATGTACTGCTTCTTCGGCTCGCGCTCGCGGAACTGACGCTTCAGTTCGCGTTCCGCCGCCTTATTCAGCGCCACCACAATCACGCCGCTGGTGGCCATATCAAGGCGATGCACCGATTCGGCCTGCGGGAAGTCGCGCTGAATGCGCGTCATCACGCTGTCTTTATGTTCATCAAGACGACCCGGCACGGACAACAAGCCGCTCGGCTTGTTGACCACCATGATGTGCTCATCCTGATACAGGATCACCAGCCAGGGATCCTGCGGCGGATTGTAGTTTTCCATCGCCATTTTGCGTTCCGTTACTGGTGAGTGACGACGATCAGACGCAGCGCGTCCAGACGCCATCCGGCCTGTCCCAGCGCCTCCAGCACCTGCTGGCGGTTACTTTCAATCGCCGCCAGTTCGTCGTCACGGATGTTCGGGTTGACCGCCTTCAGCGCTTCCAGACGGGAGAGCTCCGCCGTCAGCTTATCGTCGGCTTCGCTACGCGCCGCGTCGATCAGCTCCCGCGCCGCCTTGGCGATTTGCGCTTCGCCCTGCTGCAGAATGGCGTGAACGTCCTGTTGAACCGCGTTGACCAGCTTGCTGCCGGTGTGGCGATTGACCGCGCTCAGCTGGCGGTTGAAGCTTTCAAACTCCACCTGGCCGGCGAGGTTGTTGCCGTTTTTATCCAGCAGCATGCGAACCGGGGTCGCCGGCAGGAAGCGGTTGAGCTGCAGCTGCTTCGGCGCCTGCGCTTCGACCACGTAGATCAGCTCCAGCAGCAGAGTGCCGACCGGCAGCGCCTTGTTCTTCAGCAGGGAAATGGTGCTGCTGCCGGTATCGCCGGAGAGGATCAGGTCGAGGCCGTTGCGGATCAGCGGGTGCTCCCAGGTGATGAACTGCGCGTCTTCACGGGACAGCGCCACGTCACGCTCGAAGGTGATGGTGCAGCCGTCCTCCGGCAGACCCGGGAAGTCCGGGACCAGCATATGGTCGGAAGGGGTGAGGACGATCAGGTTTTCGCCGCGGTCGTCCTGGTTGATGCCGACGATATCGAACAGGTTCATCGAGAAGGCGATCAGGCTGGTGTCGTCATCCTGCTCTTCGATGCTCTCCGCCAGGGCCTGAGCTTTCTCGCCGCCGTTGGAGTGGATCTCCAGCAGACGGTCGCGGCCCTGCTCCAGCTGCGCTTTCAGGGCGTCATGCTGCTGGCGGCAGGACTTGATCAGATCGTCAAAGCCGTCGGTGGATTCCGGCGCCGCAAGGTAGTTGATCAGCTCGTCATGGACGCTGTCGTAGACGGTCCGTCCGGTCGGGCAGGTATGTTCGAAGGCGTCGAGACCTTCGTGGTACCAGCGCACCAGCACCGACTGCGCGGTCTTTTCCAGGTACGGGACGTGGATCTGGATATCGTGCGCCTGGCCGATACGGTCGAGACGGCCGATACGCTGCTCCAGCAGATCCGGGTTAAACGGCAGATCGAACATCACCAGATTGCTGGCGAACTGGAAGTTACGTCCTTCGGAACCGATCTCAGAGCACAGCAGCACCTGGGCGCCGGTATCTTCTTCGGCAAACCACGCCGCGGCGCGGTCGCGTTCGATAATCGACATTCCTTCATGGAACACGGCGGCGCGGATACCTTCGCGCTCGCGCAGCACCTGCTCCAGCTGCAGCGCGGTGGCGGCCTTGGCGCAGATCACCAGCACCTTCTGCGAACGGTGGCTGGTCAGGTAGCCCATCAGCCACTCGACGCGCGGGTCGAAGTTCCACCAGGTGCCGGTATCGCCTTCAAATTCCTGATAGATCTGCTCCGGATAGAGCATGTCGCGCGCGCGCTCTTCCGCGGTTTTGCGGGCGCCCATGATGCCGGACACTTTGATGGCCGTCTGGTACTGGGTCGGCAGCGGCAGGCGAATGGTGTGCAGCTCGCGTTTCGGGAAACCTTTGACGCCGTTACGGGTGTTACGGAACAGCACGCGGCTGGTGCCGTGGCGGTCCATCAGCATCGAGACCAGCTCCTGGCGCGCGGCCTGGGCGTCTTCGCGATCGCTGTTGGCGGCCTGCAGCAGCGGCTCGATATCCTGCTCGCCGATCAGATCGCCGAGGGTATTGAGTTCGTTATCGCTCAGCTTGTTGCCCGCCAGCAGCAGGGCGACGGCGTCGGCCACCGGACGGTAGTTCTGCTGTTCTTCGACAAACTGCGCGAAATCGTGGAAGCGGTTCGGATCCAGCAGGCGCAGGCGCGCAAAGTGGCTCTCCATCCCCAGCTGTTCCGGCGTCGCGGTCAGCAGCAGAATGCCCGGCACGCGCTCGGCCAGCTGTTCAATGGCTTGATATTCGCGGCTCGGCGCCTCTTCGCTCCACACCAGGTGGTGCGCTTCATCGACCACCATCAGGTCCCACTCGGCGTCGCACAGATGCTCCAGACGCTGCTTGCTGCGGCGCACGAAGTCTAAAGAGCAGATCACCAGCTGTTCGGTTTCAAACGGGTTATAGGCGTCATGCTGCGCTTCGGCGTAGCGCTCGTCGTCAAACAGCGAGAAGCGCAGGTTGAAGCGGCGCAGCATCTCCACCAGCCACTGGTGCTGAAGGGTTTCCGGGACCACAATCAGTACGCGCTCGGCGGCGCCGGAGAGCAGCTGCTGGTGCAGGATCATCCCGGCTTCGATGGTTTTACCTAAGCCCACTTCATCGGCCAGCAGGACGCGCGGAGCGTGACGACGACCCACGTCGTGGGCGATGTTCAGCTGATGCGGGATCAGGCTGGTGCGCTGGCCGCGCAGTCCGCTCCACGGCATGCGGTACTGCTCGCTCTGGAACTTGCGCGCGCGGTAGCGCAGGGCAAAGCGGTCCATGCGGTCGATTTGGCCGGCGAACAGGCGGTCCTGCGGCTTGCTGAACACCAGTTTGCTGTCGAGCAGCACTTCACGCAGGGTGACGTTCGCTTCCTGGGTATCGAGGCGGGTGCCGGTGTAGGACAGCAGCCCGTTCTCTTCATGCACTTTGTCAACGTGGAGCTGCCAGCCTTCGTGGCTGGTAATGGTGTCGCCCGGGTTAAACATCACGCGAGTGATCGGGGAATCGTTGCGTGAGTACAGACGGTTTTCGCCGATGGCGGGGAAGAGGAGAGTGACCATGCGCGCATCCAGCGCTACCACCGTCCCTAATCCTAGTTCGCTCTCTGTGTCGCTAATCCAGCGTTGACCAAGTGTAAAAGGCATATATGTTCGGCTCTTTAGTTCTTTAATTGCAGGCAATAGTTGATCATCCCCATGTACAACCGGAGATGCGTCAAAATTGGGGCCAGGAATGGAAAGGGCGCTATATTACTGGATGGCAGAACGTTCGTCACGTCCTCCTCACGGTTCATTTTCAGGCTTCTGCGCCCGCGGAATGGGTGTGAAAAAATCAAAATAGCCCCAGCTGTCCTGTCACTATTGTAGCAAAGTCGTCGTTGACGAAGGGCAGGATCCCTTCCGCCACCGGCTGCAGCTGCTTTGACAAATAGTGGTCGTAATCGAGCGGCGATTGTTGATAATCCACCGGTTCCGGGCCGCCGGTGGTCCAGACGTATTTGATGGTGCCGCGCTGCTGATACTGCTGCGCCCGACCCCGCTTCAGGTTGTGCTCATCGGCAAGCCTCGCGGCGCGCACGTGAGGCGGCACGTTGCGCTGATACTCCGCCAGCGGCCGGCGCAGGCGTTTGCGATAAACCAGCTGCTCATCGAGCTCGCCGTTCATCAGCCTGGCGATAGTCTCCCGCACATAATCCTGATACGGCTGGTTGCGGAAGATGCGCAGGTACAGCTCCTGCTGAAACTGCTGGGCCAGCGGCGTCCAGTCGGTGCGCACCGTTTCCAGCCCTTTGAAAACCATGCGCTGGCCGTCGCCCTCCTGAATCATGCCGGCGTAACGCTTCTTGCTGCCGGTATCGGCGCCGCGGATCGTCGGCATCAGAAAGCGGCAGAAGTGGGTTTCGTATTCCAGCTCCAGGGCGCTGGTAAGCTGGCTTTTGCCAAGCTCTTGCGCCCACCAGGCGTTGACATCGTTCACCAGCGTCCGGCCAATCTCCGCCGCCTGCGCTTCGCTGTGCGGGCGCTTAAGCCAGACGAAAGTGGAGTCGGTATCGCCGTAGATAACGTCATAGCCTTTGGCTTCAATTAACGCTTTGGTCTGACGCATGATCGCGTGGCCGCGCATGGTGATCGACGAGGCGAGACGCGGGTCGAAGAAGCGGCAGGCGCTGGTGCCCAGTACGCCGTAAAAGGCGTTCATGATGATCTTCAGCGCCTGGGAGAGCGGCTTATTGTGCTGGCGCTTGGCTTCATCGCGGCCATGCCAGATCTGGCTGACAATCCCCGGCAGGCAGTGCTTGTCTCGCGAGAAGCGGGCGCCGAGGAAGCCCTCAATGCTGTGCTGGTCATCGGGCTGCGCCAGACCCTCCACCAGGCCGACCGGATCGATTAAAAAGGTGCGAATGATCGACGGATACAGGCTCTTGTAGTCCAGGACCAGCACCGAGTCATACAGGCCGGGGCGGGAGTCCATCACATAGCCGCCGGGGCTCGCCTGCGGCGGCACGTCGCCGAGGTTCGGCGCCACGTAGCCCAGGCGGTGCATGCGCGGAAAATAGAGGTGGCTGAAGGCGGCGACCGAGCCGCCGTGGCGATCGGCGGGCAGGCCGTTGACCGTCGCTCGTTCGAGCAGAAACGGCATGATCTCCGTTTTGTGGAAGATCCGCGTCACCAGCTCGCAGTCCTGTAGGTTATAGATGGCCAGCGCCGGTTTATCGTCATGGAAGCGGCGATCGATCTCGTCCATCCGATCCCACGGGTTGTCGATGGCTTTGCCTTCGCCCAACAGCTCGCGCGCCACCGCCTCCAGCGAAAAGGAGGAGAAATTCCAGAACGCCGATTTCAGCGCCTCGATACCGTCGATAATCAGCCGGCCGTTGGCCTGGGCGAAGAAGACGCCGTTCTTAAAGCCGTGCTCGCGCCACTCCAGCTCGCTGTTGCCGCGGCCGAGCCGCAGCGGGATACGATAGCGTTCGGCATGTTTTTGCAGGACGCGCAGATCGAACTGCACCACGTTCCAGCCGATCAGCACGTCGGGGTCGTGATCGGCAAACCAGGCGTTGAGCTTTTCCAGCAGCAGGGGGCGACTGGCGACGTAGACCAGATCGAAATCGACGTCTGGCGGCGTTTCCGGTTCGGGGCCCAGCATGTAGACCACCCGCTGACCGCAGCCTTCCAGGCCGATGCAGTACAGCTCGCCGTGACGGCTGGTTTCGATATCCAGCGACACCCATTTCAGCGGCGGGCGATAGTCAGGATGGGGTTTCATGCGCGCGTTGACCAGATGCGGGCCACGCGTTTCGCCTTCCACCCACACCGGGGCGGTAATAAAGCGCTCCATCAGGTAGCGCTCCGGCGGACGGATATCGCCCTCATAGAGGGTGACGCCGCTATCGCGGAGCATCTTCTCCAGACGCATCAATTGACGATGGGCGCGGCAGTAGAGGCCGACCACCGGCTGGCGGTGGAAATCTTTCAGGGCCAGCGGGGCGAAGCGGAAGCCTTTCTCACCCTGCAGCAGTCGCTCAGCCTGCGCCCGCTGCGCGGCGGGGATAAAGGCGACGGACTCCTGCGGCGGCAGCGTGACCTGCAGCGGGCCGTCGTCGGTGGCCAGCCAGAAGGACAGCTCGGTGCCTTGCGGAGTGTCCCGCCAGTGACGGGTGAGTAAAAAACCTGCTCGTGGCTGGGTCACGGGTGCTCTCAACGATAAAAAACCAGGCCTGATTATAGCCTGGTTTCTCAGTGGGTGCTGGGGTTTTATACAGGTACTCGGCGCTAAGGTGGCGCCGGATTTCGGCTTGCGCGCTTATCCGGGCTACCCGACGCGGCAGAGCCGTAGCCCTGCCAGGCGCAGCGCGAGCAGGGTGATTATTGGCCGTAGTAGGCTTTAGCCCCGTGCTTACGCAGATAGTGCTTATCCAGCAGGGTCTGCTGCATATCCGGCAGCTGCGGCGCCAGCTGGCGGCAGAAGATGCCCATATACGCGATCTCTTCCAGCACGATGGCGTTATGCACCGCGTCTTCGGCATTTTTACCCCATGCGAACGGGCCGTGGGAATGAACCAGCACGCCAGGCATCTGCGCCGGGTCGATCTCGCGCTGGCGGAAGGTTTCAACAATCACCTTGCCGGTTTCCCATTCGTATTCGCCATTGATCTCCGCATCGGTCATCAGCCGGGTGCAGGGCACCGGACCATAGAAATAGTCGGCGTGGGTGGTGCCGGTCGCCGGAATAGCTTGCCCGGCCTGCGCCCAGATGGTGGCGTGGCGCGAATGGGTATGCACAATGCCGCCCAGCGTCGGGAAAGCCTGATACAGCAGGCGATGGGTCGGGGTATCCGACGAGGGCTTCTTCTTACCCTCCACCACTTCGCCGCTCTCCAGACTGACCACCACCATATCGTCGGCGGTCATTACGCGATAATCCACGCCGGAGGGTTTGATAACCAGAACGCCCTGGTCGCGGTCGACGGCGCTGACGTTGCCCCAGGTTAAGGTCACCAGATTATGCTGCGGCAGCGCTAAGTTGGCTTCCAGAACCTGGCGTTTAAGATCTTCTAACATAGTGTGCTCCGAATAGCAGGCGAGTCGGGTATCCCTCACCCCGGCCCTCTCCCGGCGGGAGAGGGAGGAAGGCGGCATCGCGCCCGGCCGGTACCCTCTCCCCGGCGGGGAAAGGGGTAGGGTGAGGGGACGACCTTTTAGCGTTTTGAACCGTAATAGACTTCATTCCAGCGCAGCGCGTCTTTGAAGGCCGGCAGACGGGTATCGTTGTCGATGACGGTCAGCTCGATATCATTCAGCTCGGCGAACTGGCGCATATCGTCGAGGTTCAGCGCATGGCTGAAGACGGTATGGTGCGCGCCGCCGGCGATGATCCAGGCTTCCGAAGCGGTACGCAGATCCGGCTGCGCTTTCCACAGGGCGTTGGCCACCGGCAGCTTCGGCAGATCGTGCGGCGTCGGGACGGTTTCAATGGTGTTGACCAGCAGACGGAAGCGGTCTCCCAGGTCGATCAGGCTGGCGACAATCGCCGGGCCGGTCTGGGTATTGAAGATCAGGCGCGCCGGATCCGCTTTGCCGCCGATGCCCAGCGGCTGGACGTCGAGGATCGGTTTCTCGGCGGTGGCGATCGTCGGGCACACTTCCAGCATGTGCGAGCCGAGCACCAGATCGTTGCCATTGTCGAAGTGGTAGGTGTAATCCTCCATAAAGGAGGTGCCGCCCTGCAGACCAGTTGACATCACCTTCATGATGCGAAGCAGAGCGGCGGTTTTCCAGTCGCCCTCGCCGGCAAAGCCGTAGCCCTGCTGCATCAGGCGCTGTACGGCGAGACCCGGGAGCTGTTTCAGGCCGTGGAGATCTTCAAAGGTGGTGGTAAAGGCGTGGAAACCGCCCTGTTCGAGGAAGCGTTTCATCCCCAGCTCAATGCGCGCGGCGTCCAGCACGTTCTGGCGCTTGTCGCCGTGAACCTGCGCCGCCGGGGTCAGACGGTAGCTGCTCTCGTATTCATCGACCAGCGCGCTGATATCGCCGTCGCTGACGCTGTTGACCACCTGCACCAGATCGCCGACCGCCCAGGTGTTCACTGAGAAGCCAAACTTGATCTGCGCCGCGACTTTATCGCCGTCGGTCACCGCCACTTCACGCATGTTATCGCCGAAACGGCACACTTTCAGATGACGGGTATCCTGTCTGGAGACCGCCTGGCGCATCCAGCCGCCGATGCGCTGGTGGGCCTCTTTATCCTGCCAGTGGCCGGTCACCACGCTGTGCTGCTGGCGCATACGGGCGCCGATGAAGCCGAACTCGCGGCCGCCGTGCGCGGTCTGGTTCAGGTTCATAAAGTCCATATCGATGCTGTCCCACGGCAGCGCGGCATTGTACTGCGTATGGAACTGCAGCAGCGGCTTGTTGAGGATGGTCAGGCCGTTGATCCACATTTTTGCCGGCGAGAAGGTATGCAGCCAGACCACTAACCCGGCGCATTTGTCATCGTAGTTGGCGTCGCGGCAGATATGGGTGATCTCGTCCGGGGTAGTGCCCAGCGGCTTGAGGACCAGTTTACACGGCAGTTTGGCTTCCGCATTCAGGCTGTTCACCACATGTTCGGCATGCTTCGTCACCTGGCGCAGGGCTTCCGGGCCGTAGAGATGTTGGCTGCCAATAACGAACCATACTTCATAGTTATCAAAAATCGTCATTTTCGTATCCTTAATGGGTGAGCGCTGCCTGAGATTGCGGGGCTTTTTCCGCCTTTGCAGCCGAAGGGAGATAGTGTTGTTCGGCGCTGACCGACCACTGCTGGTAGCGCTGATAGAGTTGTTCGAAACGCTGTGCCTGCGCCGGGCGCGGCTGCAGGGTGGTTTCCACCTGGCTTGCCATCCGCTGCTGGGCGGCTGGAATATCCTCATAGACGCCGGCGGCGACGGCGGCGAAGATAGCCGCCCCCAGCGCGCAGCACTGATCGGAGGCGACAATCTGCAGCGGACGATTCAGCACGTCGCAGCAGGCCTGCATGATGACCTGGTTTTTCCGCGCGATACCGCCGAGCGCCATGACGTTGTTAACCGGGATCCCCTGCTCGGTGAAGCACTCCATAATGGCGCGGGCGCCGAAGGCGGTGGCGGCGATCAGTCCGCCGAATAGCGCCGGCGCGTCGGTGGCCAGGTTAAGGTCGGTGATCACCCCTTTCAGGCGCTGGTTGGCATTCGGCGTGCGGCGGCCGTTGAACCAGTCAAGCACTACCGGCAGATGATCGAGCGATGGGTTACTGGCCCAGGCTTCGGTGAGCGCCGGCAGTAACTGTTTTTGGCTGGCTTTGATTTGTTCGCGCAATTCCGGATGCTGCTGGGCCAGCTGTTCCAGCGGCCAGCCGAGGATGCGCCCAAACCAGGCGTAAATATCGCCGAAGGCGGACTGGCCCGCCTCCATACCGATAAAGTGCGGGACCACGCTACCGTCGACCTGGCCGCAGATGCCTTTGACCGTGCGGTCGCCGACGCTCTCTTTATCGGCAATCAGAATGTCGCAGGTGGAAGTGCCGATGACTTTCACCAGCGCGTTAGGCTGCGCGCCGGCGCCAACGGCGCCCATATGGCAGTCGAAGGCGCCGCCGGAGATGGCCACGGTCTGCGACAGACCCAGGCGCTGGGCCCACTCTGCGCTTAGCGTGCCGACCGGCACATCGGCCGTCCAGGTATCGGTGAACAGCGGCCAGGCCAGATGCTGGTTAATGATGGGATCAAGCTCATCAAAGAAGCTGGCCGGCGGCAGACCCCCCCAGCTCTCATGCCACAGCGATTTATGCCCGGCGCTGCAGCGGCCGCGGCGCAGATCCTGCGGACGCGTAGTGCCGGAGAGCAGGGCGGGCACCCAGTCGCAAAGCTCCACCCACGAGGCGGCTGCCTGGGCGACGGCGCTATCTTCCCGGGTGACGTGGAGGATTTTGGCCCAGAACCATTCGCTGGAGTAGATCCCGCCGATATAGCGCGAGTAATCCTCTTTGCCCGGCTGGTGGCACAGGCGGGTGATCGCCTCGGCTTCCTCGACCGCGGTATGATCCTTCCACAGGACAAACATGGCGTTAGGGTTGTCAGCGAATTCTTCGCGCAGCGCCAGCACGTTGCCTTCGGCATCAACGGGAGCCGGGGTTGAGCCGGTGCTGTCGACGCCAATGCCCACGACGTCGGCGCGCTGTTCGGCGCTCAGGGAGGCAAGTACGCTTTTCAGCGCCGCTTCCATGGACTCGATGTAATCTCGCGGGTGGTGGCGGAACCGGTTGTTCGCGCCATCGCAATACTGTCCTTCCCGCCAGCGCGGATACCACTCCACGCTTGCCGCCAGTTCTGCGCCGGACGCGCATTCCACCGCCAGGGCGCGGACTGAGTCACTACCAAAGTCGAGGCCAATCGCAATTGCCATCTTGTTACTCCATGCAGAAATCATTCATGCAGCAACAGTAGATATCCCCGGCAAAATCCGTCAGGCCGGATTCGCTAATCTTATGGATTATTTTGCTGTCACCTCGCAAAGTGTGACGCCGTGCAAATATTCGATGTGGACTTTCCTGCCGTATTTATAGACACTTTTGTTACCCGGCATATCCCGGTGGAATGCACGCCGCTGGCGCTTTTTTCGCTTGCTGTGCGGCTTTTTAGCGAAATTTCCACCGCCGTCGCAGTCGTGACAGGGCCGAGAGCGATAAAATGATGAATATGGACAATTGGTGTCACTAATACCTTCGGGAGAACCACGCGTATGGCCGAAACGCAAAACGATCCGCTGCTGCCGGGCTACTCTTTTAACGCTCATCTGGTCACCGGCCTGACGCCGATTGAGGCGCAGGGATACCTGGATTTCTTTATCGACCGCCCGCTGGGTATGAAAGGCTATATCCTCAACCTGACGATCCGCGGCGAGGGGGTAATCAACAACCACGGCGAGCAGTTTGTCTGCCGGCCGGGCGATATGCTGCTGTTCCCGCCGGGGGAGATCCATCACTACGGCCGCCATCCCGACGCCAGCGAGTGGTATCACCAGTGGGTCTACTTCCGCCCGCGCGCCTACTGGCACGAGTGGCTCAACTGGCCGACGATCTTCGCCCAGACCGGCTTTTTCCGTCCGGACGAGCAGTGGCAGGCGCGCTTTGGCGAACTGTTCGGCCAGATCGTCGATGCCGGGCAAGGGGCGGGGCGCTATTCCGAACTGCTGGCGATTAATCTGCTGGAACAGCTCCTGCTGCGGCGGATGGAGGCGATCAACGAATCGCTGCATCCGCCGCTGGATAACCGGGTGCGCGACGCCTGCCAGTACATCAGCGACCATCTGGCGGACAGCCATTTTGATATCGCCAGCGTCGCCCAGCACGTCTGCCTGTCGCCCTCGCGCCTGTCGCACCTGTTTCGCCAGCAGCTGGGGATCAGCGTCCTCGGCTGGCGGGAGGACCAGCGTATCAGCCAGGCCAAACTGTTGCTGAGCACCACGCGGATGCCGATCGCCACCGTCGGGCGCAACGTCGGCTTTGAAGATCAGCTCTATTTTTCCCGCGTGTTCAAAAAATGCACCGGCGCCAGCCCGAGCGAATTCCGCGCGGGATGTGAATAAAAAGTAAAGAAAGTGAAATGATGACCCGCTTAAATGTCACAGCCAGTAAACTATTAAGACAATTGGTGGCTTGACGACGGCGCGATGGCTTCGGAGAATCCGGGCTTCGTTTTTTAACCGGGTACATTATGCAAGCATTGCTCGAACACTTTATTACCCAATCCGCGGTCTACTCGCTGTTAGCCGTGATGCTGGTGGCCTTTCTCGAGTCGCTGGCGCTGGTGGGGCTTATCTTACCCGGAACGGTGATGATGGCCGGCCTTGGGGCGCTGATTGGCGGCGGTGAGGTTAACTTCTGGCAGGCGTGGCTGGCGGGGATCGTGGGCTGTCTGCTGGGCGACTGGATCTCATTCTGGCTCGGATGGCGCTTTAAAAAGCCGCTGCACCGCTGGTCGTTCATGAAGAAAAACCGCGCCCTGCTGGAGAAAACCGAGCATGCGCTGCACCAGCACAGCATGATCACCATCCTGATTGGCCGCTTTGTTGGGCCGACGCGTCCGCTGGTGCCGATGGTCGCCGGGATGCTCGACCTGCCGGTGGCCAAATTCGTGCTACCAAATGTTATCGGCTGCCTGCTCTGGCCGCCGCTCTATTTCCTGCCTGGCATTCTCGCCGGGGCGGCGATTGATATTCCGGCCGATGAAAACAGCGCCAGCTTTAAATGGCTGCTGCTGGGGGCGGCGCTGCTCGCCTGGCTGGCGGGGTGGCTGTGCTGGCGGCTGTGGCGGAGCGCGAAAACGTCTGGTGATCGGCTGACCCGCTGGCTGCCGCGCGGGCGTCTGCTGTGGCTGGCGCCGCTTATGGTCGCGCTGGCGGCAACGGCGTTAACGTTTGTCTTCCGCCATCCGCTGATGCCGGTCTATCTGGCGATCCTGCACAAGGTTATTGCGCGCTGATCCCCATCAGATGCGAGGCGCTGCTGTGGCCGCTTAACAGCTCGGCGGTAGCGCCATCCCAGACAATGCGCCCTTCGGCGACCACAATCGAGCGCGGCGCAATGCGTGCGGCATCTTCCACGCTGTGCGAGACCATCAGCAGGGTGAGCTGCTGCTGCTCGCAGACATCAGCCACCAGCGCCAGCATCTCCTGGCGCAGCGCCGGGTCGAGCGCTGAGAAGGGTTCATCCAGCAGCAGCACTGGCTGCTGGCGCACCAGACAGCGGGCCAGCGCCGCGCGCTGCCGTTGACCGCCGGAGAGCTCTCCCGGCAGGCGTTCAAGCAAGTCATCAATTCCCATCTGGGCGGCAATCGCCGTGACTTTCTGCTGCTGTTCGCGGCTCAGTTTCAGGCCAGGGTGGATCCCGAGACTGATATTCTGCCGAATGGTCAGATGGTTAAACAGGTTATTCTCCTGGAACAGCATCGAAACCGGACGCTGCGCCGGCGGCGTCGCGTGATGCGTCTCGCCGTTAATCTGCAGGCTGCCGCTGGCGGGCGGCAGAAAACCGGCGATCAGATTCAGCAGGGTGCTCTTTCCGGCGCCGCTGGGGCCGAGCACCGCGATGCGCTCGCCGCGCGCGACGTCGAGAGTAAAGCGCATCGGCAGATGCTGGTACAGCCAGGTCACATCATTGAGTTTTAGCATCACGCCCCGGAAGTTTTTCAATCAGCGTAAATAATAAGAAACAGAGCAGCAGCAGAAGCAGGGCGGTGACGGCGCCGTCCTGGCTGCGGTAGGCGCCTATCTGCTGGTACAGATAGAAAGGCAGGGTGCGGAACGCCTCGTTGCCGAACAGCGCCACCACGCCGAAGTCGCCAATCGACAGCACGCAGGCGAAGGCTAACGCCTGGGCCAGCGGGCGCCGGAGCGCGCGAAGTTCGATGACCCGCAGCCGCGCCAGGCCTTCGATCCCCAGCGACTGGCAGAGCATGCTGTAGCGGACGGCAATGTCGCGCATCGGGTTTTCCAGCACTTTAAGCGCGTAGGGGATCGCCATCAGGGCATTGGTAAAGATGACGATGCCGTCGGCGGACTCCGGCAGACCGATGCTGTTATTGAGCAGCAGGAAGAAGCCGGTAGCCAGCACGATGCCCGGCATGGCAAGGATCAGCATGCCGCTCAGCTCCATCGCCTGCCCGGCCAGCGGCCGCTGACGGGCGCGCAGCTCGCGACTGCTCCATAGCAGCATCATCGTCAGGGTCACGCTCAACAGCCCGGCGGCAATGGCGATGCGCAGGGAAGTCGTCAATGCCTGCCAGAGGGCGGGCTGCGCCAGCACGTCCAGCATGTTGCGGTTGATCCCGTCGACGATGACCGCCAGCAACGGCGGCAGCAGAAGCAGCAGGGCGGCGCCGATCAGCAACCCATCGCTCAGCCGGCTATGCAGGCGATCGTCAGGGTCGCGCCAGCCGCGGACATGGCTGACGCCGATAGCCACCGCTTTACTGAGACGCTGGCTGAGCAGCACCAGCCCGAGGCAGCAGAGCATCTGGATCAACGCCAGCATCGCCGCTCGCGCCGGATCGTAGTCAAAGCTCAGCGCCTGGTAGATAGCCAGCTCAATGGTGGTGGCCTTCGGGCCGCCGCCCAGCGACAGCACGGTGGCGAAGCTGGCAAAGCAGAGCATAAAAATCAGCGCGGCGACGGCGGGAATATGCCGGCGCATCCATGGCCATTCGACGAGGCGGAAGAAGGCATAGCCGCGCATGCCAAGCTGGGCGGCAATTTGCCGCTGCTCGCCGGGAATGTTCTCCAGCGCCTGCAGCAGCAGGCGGGTGGCCATCGGCATATTGAAAAAGACGTGCGCCAGCAGGATGCCCTGCAGGCCGTAAGGCGAGAAATCCCACTGCCAGCCGAAAGCGTGAAACAGCGAGGCCAGCCAGCCCTGGCGGCCATAGACGCTGAGGATGCCGAACACCGCCACCAGCACCGGCAGGATCAGGGTCATCGCGCACAGGCGCAGCAGCAGGGTGCGGCCGGGAAAGCGACGCCGATAAAGCGCGCGGGCGAGAAAGACGGCCGGGCCCACCGAAAGCAGCGCTGAGAGCGACGCCTGCCAGAAGGAGAAGCGCACCACGTGCCAGAGGTAGCTATCGCTGAAGATCGTCTGCCAGCCCGTACCGGGCGCGCTGAACCACAGCGCCAGAAACGCCGCCAGCGCGACGGCGCAGAGCAGCGTGGCGGCGAACAGGCCCGGCAGCAGCCCGCTAAGGTTTAGCGGCTGACGGCGCGTTGCCATGCGCTAATCCAGGTCTGACGCTCGCTGGCGACCTGCTGCGGGGTAAACGTCAGCGTGGTCTGCGGCTTCACCAGGGTTGCAAAACCGGCCGGCAGCGCGACCTGGGTCACCGGATACATCCAGTTGCCGGTGGGGATGGCGTTCTGGAAGCCAGGAGATACCATAAATTTGAGGAATTTTTCCGCCAGTTCCGGCTGCTTGCTGGCGGCGGTGCGGGCGGCAACTTCGACCTGCAGATAGTGGCCTTCGGCGAAGTTCGCCGCCGCATAGTGGTCTTTTTTCTCTTCAATAATGTGGTAGGCCGGCGAGGTGGTGTAGCTCAACACCAGGTCGCTTTCGCCTTTCAGGAACAGACCGTAGGCTTCGCTCCAGCCCTTGGTGACGGTAACGGTCTTCGCCGCCAGCTTCTGCCAGGCCTCGGGCGCTTTATCGCCATAGACTTTTTGCATCCATAGCAGCAGCCCCAGCCCCGGGGTGCTGGTGCGCGGATCTTCATAGATGACGCGCCACTTCTGCGGGCTCTCGACCAACTCTTTCAGGCTTTTCGGCGGATTGGCCAGTTTGTTTTTGTCATAGACGAAGGCGAAATAGCCGTAATCGTAGGGGACAAAGGTGTCGTTATCCCAGCCGCCCGGCACGCTGACCGCGCTGGCGGGAACGTGGCTTTTAGCGAACAGCTGACTCTGCGCCGCGGCTTCCAGCAGGTTGTTATCCAGGCCCAGCACGACGTCAGCCTTGCTGTTCTTGCCTTCCATGCGCAGACGATTCAGCAGCGAAACGCCATCTTCCAGCGCGACGAACTTCAGCTCGCAGCCGCAGTCCGCTTCAAACGCTTTTTTGACCGCCGGGCCGGGGCCCCAGTCGGCAGAGAAGGAGTCATAGGTATAGACGGTGAGGACAGGCTTAGCCAGAGCGGGCATGGCGACCAGCGCCAGCAGCGGGAGTAATTTTTTCAACACTTTGCACCTCAGAAAAAAGGGGTGGCAAAGGATTTTGAGTGAGCCTCAAATCCCTTCGCCGGCGTTATCCGGATCAGGTTCGACGGGTATTTTCTCAGCCCATACGCTTCATCCTTCAAGCCGCATCTGCGTTAGCTTCGCGCGTTCACCCCAGTCACATAGTTATCTATGCTCCAGGGGATTCACCCGCTTGCTGCCTTGATGCAACTTGAATGATATTGCGTATGTTTATTAGCACCCCGTTGAGAACGGCCTTAGTGTAATGATTTTGTCAGATGACGGAAAGCGCTTACGGCTCCGGCGGCGCAAACCATGCGGATTTAAAATCGAACCAGCCGAGGGTGTTCATCCGCACGCCGCGCATACTGCGCTGGCCCTGAATCATCAGCCAGTGATGGATCAGCGGCACGATATGCTGGCTGGCCAGCAGACGCTGACTCCAGGTAGCCGGATTAAACTCTCCCGCGCGCCAGCGGCTGGCGTCTTCCTGCCAGTCGATGGGGATGCAGCGCTGAATCAGCGGGACTTCGTACAGATAGGCGAATAGCGAGAATTCGATCGGCAAGGTGAAGTTAACGCTGTTGAGCCAGATATCGCTGACCACCTCGCCGCGATGCCAGGCATCGTACTCCAGCTCCTGGATCTCCAGCTTCACCTGATGCGCCGCCAGCAGGTCGCGCATGATCCCGCCGATCACCCGATGTTCGACGTGATCGCGGTAGTAGGTGAGAGTGACCGTCTCCAGGCCCGCCGGCTTGTCGCAGGCGTGGTTGCTGGCGTGATGCCAGCGCGGCAGCAGGCCGTAGGCGGGAAACCAGTTGCCCTGGTAAAGCTCGCCCGCGTGGTAGAGCAGGTTCGCGGGCTGAAACAGATAGCTTAACCAGCGGCGCACCGCCTCGTTGGCGCCCAGCGGGCTTCGCGAGTCGAACAGCAGGTAGTAGCACCCCTCTTCCAGACGACTCTCCACCGCCTTTTCGCTTTCGGTATTGCCCTGCAGCGTCAGGCCGCCGTTGGGCTCTTCGCTAATTTCCGGTAGCACCCAGACGTTCACCTCATCGATCAGCGCCCGGTAGCCAAAATAGTCCTCAAAGGCGTGGATCTTGAGCTGGTTCTGATTGTTGCGCACCACGGCATACGGGCCGGTGCCGACCGGCATCGAAGAAAAGTGGTTCATGGTCCGCCACTCCTGCGGCAGCACCATCGCCGGTACCTGGCCCAGCAGCCAGGGCAGCCAGCGGTCGGGCTGGCGCAGATGAATATCCAGGGTCCAGGCGGTGGGCGACGCAATGCGTTCGATATGCGAATAGAGCGGCAGGGCATTGCTGCGCTGCAGAGAAGCGATCACATCGGTCATCTCCAGCTCACGGCCATGGTGAAAATGGATGCCTGGCCGGAGGAAAAAGCGCCAGTGGGTGGGCGTCAACTGCTGCCAGTGGTGGGCAATATCGGCTTCCAGTTCCCCATTTTCCTCATTTACCCGCGTCAGAGCGCTGAATATTTGCCGGGCGATATGGGTTTCCGAACGCCGCAGCGCGCTGCCGGGCAGTAAATTCTTCATCGGCCGGTAGTAGAGCACGCGCAGGATGTGCCGCCCCTGGCGGAAGCTGCGCCCGAGATGTGAGACCAGCATCTGACGGACGGCTGCTTTATCGCCGACCAGCTGCACCAGCTGATCGATGCGATCCTGCTCAAGCAGATCTTCGGCACGCTGCTGCTGCAGGGCGAGGCCGGTATAGAGAAAGGTCAGCCGCGAGCGTTTTCCGCGGCCAGCCTCCGCCTCCCAGGTCAGCCAGCCGCGGGACTCCATCATATTGAGCAAGGTGCGCATGTGGCGGCGCGAGCAGCTCAGCATTTCCGCCAGCTCGTTGAGGGTGGTCTCCTGCGACTTGCCGTCGCAGCACTGCCATAGACGGATGAACTGTTGTTGCAGACGGCCGGAAGACATAAAAGAGGAACTCCTGCGCAAAACTCAGCAATTTATTACTCCCCATATTAAGCCAATAATGAATCCCGATGAAGCGAGGAGGTGAATATGATGAGGTCTACCGCAAAATCGTTCTACCAGCGCTACTTTTCTGCGACGCAGGAAGCGTCCTGGCTGGCCCGCCTGATGGCAGGACGACAGCAGGAAATTCTGGGAGAACTGATGCAGTGGGGAGTGACGTCAAAGACCTCTGATCATTGACTTGCAGACATCATGTGTGACTGAGTATTGGTGTTATACTCGTCGTTTTTCAAGCTGCAGGTGCGCGCGCTCGCCCGGGTTTATCGCTGTCGATGCTCCCAGAGCCCTATGTTCTGGCCGCGTGAATCGCCCCTACGGGACTCACCCTTTCGGCGCCAGCGCAAAAACGGTTAACCGTTTGTCCTGCAACGTGAATTCCACAGAGTATAGAATCACCCGCCAGCAGAAAGCCTCTGCTGGCTTTTTTCGTTTACTTCGCGTGTGTTAAGGACATTTCATGCTGTGGTTGATGACGATGGGACGACGGCTAAACGGCGTCTATGCCGCCTTTATGCTGGTTGCTTTTATGATGGGCGTGGCGGGCGCATTGCAGGCGCCGACGTTGAGTTTGTTTCTCAGCCGCGAAGTGGGGGCGCAGCCGTTCTGGGTGGGCCTGTTCTACACCGTGAATGCGATAGCCGGGATCCTGGTGAGTCTGGCGCTGGCCAAGCGCTCCGATAGCCGCGGCGACCGGCGGCGGTTAATTATGTTCTGCTGCCTGATGGCGGTAGGCAATGCGCTGCTGTTTGCCTTCAACCGCCACTATCTGACGCTGATCACCTGCGGGGTGATGCTGGCATCCATCGCTAACGCCGCCATGCCGCAGCTCTTTGCCCTGGCGCGGGAGTATGCCGACAGCTCGGCGCGGGAAGTGGTGATGTTCAGCTCGGTCATGCGTGCCCAGCTGTCCCTGGCGTGGGTGATTGGCCCGCCGCTGGCCTTTATGCTGGCGCTCAACTATGGCTTTACCACCATGTTCTCCATTGCGGCGGGCATCTTTGTGATCAGCCTGGCGCTGATTGCCGTCAAACTGCCCTCGGTTCCGCGCGTGGAGCAGCCCTCGGAAGAGGCGGAGGCGCTGGCGCAGGCCGGCGGATGGCAGGACAAGAACGTACGCATGCTGTTTATCGCCTCCACCCTGATGTGGACCTGCAACACCATGTATATCATTGATATGCCGCTGTGGATCAGCAGCGATCTCGGGCTTCCCGACAGCCTGGCCGGGATCCTGATGGGCACTGCCGCCGGGCTGGAGATTCCGGCGATGATCCTCGCCGGCTACTACGTGAAGCGCTTTGGTAAACGTAAAATGATGGTGGCGGCGGTGGCGGCCGGTGTGCTGTTTTATCTGGGGCTGATCCTGTTTCATGGCCGTACGGCGCTGCTGGCCCTGCAGCTGTTCAACGCCATCTTTATCGGCATTATCGCCGGGATCGGCATGCTGTGGTTCCAGGATTTAATGCCGGGGCGCGCGGGGGCGGCGACCACCCTGTTTACCAACAGTATTTCCACTGGCGTGATCCTGGCCGGCGTGATGCAGGGGGCGCTGTCGCAAAGCTATGGCCACGCCAGCGTCTACTGGACGATCGCCGCGATTTCGCTGGTGACGCTGTTTTTAACCAGCAAGGTAAAGGATATCTGACCGTCCTCTTCGCCCCGGCGCGCAATTCGCCGGGGCCGCCGGGTTTACTTCAGTTCGATTCGCTTGATGTCGCCGATGATAAAGATGTAGGCAATCACGCCGATCAGCGCCGTCAGGCCGACGTAGATCAGTGCGTAAAAGAAGTTACCCGTTGCGGAGATAATCACGCCAATTATCAGTGGGGCTATAATCGACGCCATATTAGCGCAGAAATTAAATATACCGCCGGTCAGGCCTGCCATATTTTCCGGGGCAATATCAGAAATTAACGTCCAGCCCAGGCCAACCATTCCCTGGCCAAAAAACGCCACCGACATGATAATAATAACGGTGCTGTTGGCGCTCACCCAGTTCGCCGCAATAATACAGCTGGAGAGTAATAATCCGGAAATTATTGGTAACTTCCGACTGATGTTGACGGAGCCGGTTCGCTTCAGCAGTCGGTCCGAGATCCAGCCGCCGAAGAGGATGCCGATGGCGGCGGCGAGGAACGGCCAGGTGGCGAAGAAGCCAACGTGCAGCCAGGGAAGATGGCGCTCGTTGGCCAGATAGCTGGGAAACCACGTCAGGAAAAACACCAGCGTGGTGTTACCGGCAAACTGACCCAGACTGGCGCCGAGGATCTGGCGACAGCCCAGCAGGCGCCTGGCGTCACGCCAGTTAAATGGAACGTTCTGGATTTTATTGTCAATGCCGTTTGCGCCGATATAATCCAGCTCCGCTTGATTAGCCGTGCGCGATTCATGGGGTTCGTGATAAAAACGCCACCACACCAAAGTAAATAAAATACCTAATCCGCCGGTGAGGAAAAAAAGCGTTCTCCAGCCATGATGTTCGAGGATTAAAAATAACAGCGGCGAGAAGGCCGCCAGTCCTATATATTCACCAACCGTATATGTTGCCGTCGCCCGCGCGCGCTCATGCTGCGGGAACCAGGTGCTGACGATGCGGCTGTTGGCCGGGAAGCAGGGTGCTTCACTGACGCCGAGTCCCAGGCGCAGAAGCAGCAGAGATTTAAGCCCGAGGGTGAAACTTTGCAGCAGGGTAAACAGCGACCAGAAGAAAATTGACAGGGCATAGGTCAGTTTGTTGCCGAAGCGGTCTAAAAACATGCCGCCGGGGATCTGCGCCAGGGCATAGGTCCAGGCAAAGGCGGAGAAAATGATGCCCATCATCGCCGGATCGATATGAATTTCCTGGGTTAACTGTGGGGCAACGATACCGAGGATGGTGCGGTCGAGATAATTGATCATCGTTCCGACGGACAACAGCAGTAAAATAACTATCCGAACGCGGCTTCTTTTTTTCGTCCCCGATGAGGAAGTGAGGACTTCCTGAGAGTTTGACATACTCATAGCGAGTTCCTTTAAAGTTTAAAATATTTTTGCATATATTTGTATATGCAAAAATATCTCCGGGAACTATAGGTAGTATCTATGAATGGCAACGCTTTGTGGCACATTCATCCGCTTCAGAAAATAATATTTGATGCACCGCCAATATTTTCCCGCGCGTGCGCATTATTGGTGGCTTGCATGGTATATTAGCATCAGTGAATTTATTCTTATATTATACGGGCAAAAATAATGAACCTAAAGCAACTTTATTATTTTAAACGTCTGTCTGAAACTGAACATTATACCGAAGCGGCCTCCAGTCTGTGCATCACCCAGCCTTCGCTAAGCCATGCGATATCAGAGCTGGAGAAGGAGTTAGGGGTCGCGCTGTTCGCCAGACAGGGACGGAACGTTAAAATTACGCAAAACGGCAAGCGTTTTCTGCCGTATGTCGAAGATGCGCTGGCCTCACTGGAAAATGGCCGCACAGTTTTGCAAAAAAACGGCGCTGAAAATAAAGAAAACATTCGTATCGCCTTTATTTACACGATGGGCGAATATGTTGTTCCGCAGTTAATTAATAAATATTCTCTTTCACCTGAATTTCACAACGTGACTTTTTCTTTTACTCAAGGGACCTCGCTGACGCTGTTGCAGGAGCTGAAAGCGGGAAAAGTCGATCTGGCGATCTGCTCTTATATTGCCGATGAACCCGATATCGATTTTATTCCGGTTATTCAGCAGGAGCTGGTGGTGGTGACCGCCAGGGATCATCCGCTGGCCCGACTGTATGAACATGAAGTCGACCTCGTGGAGACGATTCATTATCCTTATATCTATTTTTCAGAAAATAGCGGCTTACGTCCGTTTATCGATAATGTATTTATGCAGCAAAAGCTGGTGCCGGAGATTGCCTGCTACGTGGAAGAGGATACCGCGATGGCCGGGCTGGTCAGCATTGACTACGGGATCGCGATCATGCCGCGGATCTCGGCGCTCTCCCATTACAACGTCCATATCCTGAAGATTAAAAACACCCTCCCTCCGCGCTATATCTATCTGGCGACCATGAAAGACCGCGGACTTTCCCCTGCGCTGCAGTCGTTTAAAAATGTGGTCATCCACGACAGCCAGAAGATCTGTTAGCGAATAGCCCGGAGAGGTCCTCCGGGCTGAGGGGTTATCAGGAGAGAATATCCATCACTTCACGCAGCTTGTCGATGGCGATCTGTCCCGGCGCGGAAGCCTGACCCACGGTACCGAAGGTCATGGCTGAGCCAAAAAGACGCCCGGTCACCCGGCTGACGCCGCCCGATTTTCCCATCGACATGGTGATCAGCGGGCGGGTGGCATACTTTTCTTTCATGGTCAGCGTGGCGGCGAGCAGGGTCAGAACGTCCTGCGGCGATTGCGGCATCACCGCGATCTTCGGCAGATCGGCGCCCAGATCCTGCATGCGGCGCAGGCGATAGATGATATCTTCCTGGGCGGGGGTCTTATGAAAATCATGGTTACTCATGATCACTTTGACGCCCGCGGCATGCGCATCGTCAACCAGCGCGCGGATCTGCGCTTCATCATTGAACAGCTCGATATCGATGACATCAACCAGGCCACTGCGCGCCGCTTCGCGGTTGAGCGCGAAGTAGGCGTCGTCGCTGAGCTCGGTCTCGCCGCCTTCTTTCTTGCTGCGGAAGGTGAACAGCAGCGGCAGCGCTTTCAGCGCGCCACGGATTTCCGCCAGCGCGGCCATCACCTGAGCCATCTCTCTCACCTGAGTAAAGTGGTCAACGCGCCATTCGATGATATCGGCGCCGGCGTCGACCAGGCCGTGGGCGTTACCCAGTATTTCATCCAGCGTTTTGCCGATCAGCGGTACACAAATTAAGGTTTCCCCTTCCTGGAAGGTGATGTTCTTTACGGTAACTGCATTTGTCATGTAGGCATCCATTATTATTCGCGTTGAACCTCAGGCGGTGACTGCGGTGGGTGATACTTTTCGCGCCGCCCGAGCCTGCAGTTGACGATAGCCGATGTACAGGGCGATCACAAAGCCGATCACGGCGATCGCAAAATCAAACCACATAATGCTGGCAATACTGATCTGCGAAAGTTTGGCGGTGATCAGCGGGATCGTGAAGCTGGCGATACTGCCGGCGGTGTAGAAGATGCCGGTTGCCTTGCCTTTCCCGTTCGGGAAGCTCATCGCCATGATCGTCGCTCCCAGCTGTAGCACTCCGCCCGCGGCGGCAAAGCCGATGACAAAGGCGAAGCCGGTAACCATCATCGGCGTCGGGAACAGGCATACCAGCAGCAGCGAGACCATCGACAGGCCAGTATAGATGATCATGGCGACGGCGGAGCTGAACACCTCTTTGACGAAGGCGGCGGTCACGAAGACGCAGACCAGCGACCCGACGGTATAGATGCTGAGCAGCTTAATCGCCGAGGCATAGGGCAGGCCGACCACGAACTGACCGTACTGCGCCAGCCACTGGCTGACAAGATAGAAGGTCGCCATGCCGATATAGCCGTACAGGGTGAAGATCACCATATCCAGTTTGTTGGCCTGCGGACGGGCGGAGGTTTCCGCCTGTGGCCCTGGGGTGGCCTCTTTTTTCGCCGCCTGGCTATCCGGGAACGGCATTTTGAGCAAATAGAGGCCGCTCACAACAAACAGCGCTGCCGCAATCACGAACGACCAGCCGAACCACAGATTCGCCCAGATCAGGAAGCTGATAATGAACGGCAGCAGGAACTGTCCGGCGGAGACGAAGGCTTTGATCAGCACGTTGGCCCGGCTGGCGGAGTGCGGGAAAGATTCCATCAGCGCGGGATAGGTGCCGGAGTCGAGGAAGCTGTTCGCCAGGCCCGCCATAATGCCGAAGACATAGGCCAGATAGATATTTTTGGTCAGCAGAATGCCGATAAAAAAGATCAGATAGCTGAGGATCCCCAGATAGATAAAGGGCTTACGACCAAAGCGATCCGACAGAAAGCCGGTCACGATGGTCGCCAGTTTGCCGATCCCTAACGAGGAGATCACCACTGATACGCCGGCAGCGTCTGTTCCCCACTGCTCCTGGAGATGGGCCATGTTGAGGGTGATCAGCAGCACCCCCATGCCATGAATCAGGTAGTTGAGGTACAGCCCTGCCGCGGTAGGGACGTATTTATTTTTCATCGCTTGCCCCTTAGAACAGGATGCTTTTGATGTAATCAACCGGCATCTGTTTACCCGTCCAGATTTCGAACGCGCGCGCGCCTTGCCACAGCATCATCCCGAGGCCGTTTAGCGTACGGCAGCCTTTTTTCTCAGCCACTTCCAGCAGGTGGGTTTTGCGCGGGTTGTACACGACGTCGGAGACGATCAGGTCCGGACGCAGGAAGCTGTCGTCCGGGAGCAGCATCTGGCCTTCGAACGGCTTCATGCCGACCCCGGTGGCATTGGTCAGGATCACGCTGCTGTCGATTTCGGCACGCAGTTTGTCATGATCGTCGAGATCGAACAGATGGATCTCGCAGCGCGTGTTGTTGCGGATCTTGGCTACCGTTTCTTCGGCGTTGGCGAAGAATTTATCGCGACGGTTGAAGATCGAGATCGCCTTCACGCCATCCAGTGCCGCCTGGACGCAGAGCGCGGTCGCCGCGCCGCCGGCGCCGAGCACGGTCATCTTCTTGCCAATAATATCGATACCCGCTTCGCTAAGGGCGCGCATATAGCCGGTGCCGTCGGTAATATGCCCGGTCAGTACGCCGTCGTCATTGACCACGGTATTCACCGCCCCGACCAGCTGCGCCGCCGGCGAGAGCTTATCAAGATACTGGCAAATCTCGGTTTTGTTCGGCATAGAGACGTTAAAGCCGCGCAGCTTCAAAGCCCGGAAGCCCTGCACAACGTCTTTCAGCTCCTGATTACCGACTTCAAAAGCCAGGTAGACGTAGTCCAGCCCGAGATGGGCGAAAGCCTCGTTGTGCATGGTGGGCGACATGCTGTGGCGAATCGGGGTGGCGATCAGACCAATCAGCTCAGTGTGTCCAGTAATACGTTCTGCCATGACAAAAATCCTCAATAAGTTAGAAAGGGAATTCGTTGTGCTTCGCGGCTGCCCAGCGCACCCATGTCTTCGAGGGTGTCCAGCACGTTGCGGCCTTCGCGGATGCCGTCGATAATGCGTCGCGCCATCACGCTGTCGCCGATATTCATGATTTTGACGTTATTGGCATTGGCCCAGCGCTCGATCTCGTCGAGACCCGTCCGGTTGGCGCGCATCCCCAGGCAGACAAAGCCGTAGTCGAAGGGGATATCGAAGGTATGCTGTGTATTTTTCACCTGGAAATGGCCGGCAGCCACCGCCATCAGTTGCGTATTCATGTGCTGTTCGACCTGGTGCTCGTCGAGCATGGTCAACATGGCATTCCTGGTAATGATGTCGAGATCGCGACCGGCGGCGTCCTGCATTTCGATTAATACCGCTTGCGCGCCGCGAGCGGTAAAGTATTCGATGACGTCAAGGCCAACGGCGCCCGCGCCGACAACGGCGATGCGTTTGCCCTCGACATGGGTAAATTTCGCCAGATTGTCGATCATGCCGGTAATGGAAAAGACCTTGCCTTCCGCGGCGTCAATATTCTCCCGCAGTCCTGCAATAGGCGGCAGCAGGGGGGTTGAGCCGGTGGCATTGACGATCAGATGCGGACGCAGGGCGGAAACCGAGGCCACGTCTGCCCGTTTGCCGACCTGCAGCATCAGGTTGTCCAGCGCGGCGATGCGGTTTTTCATAAACTGCGGGAAATCCGCGATGCGTTTTTTCTCCGGCAGACGGGCGATATCGCTGGCGAGACCGCCGACGTGATTTTTCGCCTCCAGCAGCCAGGTGTGGCAGCCGACTTCCGCCGCGGTGCAGGCGGCCTCCATCCCGGCAGTGCCGGCGCCGATGACGACCACGTTCGTGTCGCGATTAACGCGCCGCGTTTTGTAGGTATCGCCGTGAATGATGTCCGGGTTAATTGAACAGCGCAGCGGGCGCGAGCGGGCGATGCGATGGTCGGCGCAGCCGATGTTGCAGGAGATGCATTTGCGCATCAGGCGTTCTTTACCGCTTTGCACCTTCTGCACCCACTCCGGCTCGGCAATCAGACCGCGACCAATGGCAATGAGATCGGCATCGCCGCTGGCGAGGATATCCTCGGCCACCTGCGGGGTACGGATATTGCCGGCGATGACCGTGGGCTTATGGAATTTATCGCGCACCGCGCGGGAGAGATAACGCTTCCAGCCATCCTCCAGCGACATCTGGTCGATTTGCAGATTCAGGTTGTCGTTCTGCGCCGCCGAGACGTTGATGATATCGACCTTCTCCTGGCAGAGCTCAAGGATGCGCAGAGAATCTTCGAGGGTATTGCCGCCCTTGAGGAAGTCGTCGGCGCTAATGCGCAGGCTGACCGGAAAACGCGGCCCGACGCAGGCGCGAACTTTATCGACAATCAGACTTAATATCCGGGTGCGGTTTTCGACGCTGCCGCCAAATTCATCGGTGCGCTTGTTAAATAACGGCGATAAAAACTGGCTAATTAAATAGGAGTGGCCGGCATGAATTTCGACGCAGTCAAAACCCGCGCGACGAACGCGCTCTGCGGCGTCACCGAATTTTTCCACCGCGTGATAAATTTCCTCATGGGTCATTGGCCGCGGAATATTACCGTGCTTTTTCGAGGGCGTCGTCGAGGAGGAGAGCGGTGTCTGACCTTCGAGGCGGTAGGCATAAGCCGAAGCGCCTGCGTGATTTAACTGAATGGATACGCAGGCGCCATGTTTATGCAGGGTCTCGGTTAATTTAAACAGCCGTGGGATATATTGATCGTTATCGATCCGCAGCTGGGTGGTGCCGTTGGAGGCGAAAGGGAAATCAATACAGATGTTTTCGATGGTGATAAGCCCGGTGCCGCCTTTGGCCCGCAGTTCGTAGTATTCCAGCTGTTCCTGCGAGACCTCGCCATTGAGCGTGGCCATATTGGTGCCCATCGGGGGCATAATAATGCGGTTTTTTAGCGTCATGCCGTTGATGGTCAACGGACTGAAAAGGTGCGGATAGTGGCTCATCTCTTCTCTCCACAGGAGGCCGGGAAGCCGCTATGCGGGGGCCCGGGCGTGTCCTTAGTTAATATTTCTCTGTGGGAAAAGATAGCGAGGCGAAAAATCGAAAAATAATGTTTTTTTTTGCTGTGAGCTATAGGGGTTCTCTATGAGATTAACGCTTTTTTCACATTGTTATATTTTTATATTAAACACTCGTACCTTATTTTTACTTGCAGTGAAGGGATAATACATAAACCACGCAGGTCAGGGGGAGGAAAGCGGAATCATTCGTCTTTATCGCGTGGGGCAGGCCAACGTCATGGGCTGACGATCGGCGAAGCAATATTGTTTTTTGTGCGTGAGATCGCAATTTTCTGCCGCAATAAACTAAAAAGCCCGGTCAAATGACCGGGCGCGAAGATTAATTCATAAACGCCGGCAGCTTGTGCTCATAGTCGGAAATAGCCGCTTCATGTTGCAGCGTCAGGCCGATGCTATCCAGGCCATTGAGCATGCAGTGGCGACGGAAATCGTCGATCTTAAAGCTGTAGGTTTTATCCCCCGCTTTAACCACCTGCGCTTCCAGGTCCACTTCAAACGTAATGCCCGGGTTGGCCTGCACCAGTTTGAACAGCTCGTCGACCTGCTCATCGCTCAACGTCACCGGCAGCAGCTGGTTGTTGAAGCTGTTGCCATAGAAAATATCGGCAAAGCTTGGGGCGATAACGACTTTAAAACCGTAATCGGTCAGCGCCCACGGCGCATGCTCGCGCGAGGAGCCACAGCCGAAGTTTTCCCGCGCCAGCAGGATAGATGCGCCTTTGTACTCAGGAAAGTTCAGCACGAACTCCGGGTTCGGCTGTTGACCTTTATCGTCGAGGAAGCGCCAGTCGTTGAACAGGTGCGCGCCAAAGCCGGTGCGGGTCACTTTCTGCAGAAACTGCTTGGGAATGATCGCGTCGGTATCGACGTTTGCAGCATCCAGCGGAACCACCAGGCCGGTATGTTGGGTAAATTTCTCTGCCATGATGGTCTCCTTACTTCAGATTACGGATATCGGCGAAATGGCCGGTCACAGCTGCCGCCGCGGCCATTGCCGGGCTCACCAGGTGCGTGCGTCCGCCGCGGCCCTGGCGGCCTTCAAAATTACGGTTGCTGGTGGAGGCGCAGCGCTCGCCCGGGTTCAGGCGGTCGTTGTTCATCGCCAGACACATAGAGCAGCCCGGTAAGCGCCACTCAAAGCCGGCTTCGATAAAGATCTTATCCAGGCCTTCCGCTTCCGCTTGCGCTTTCACCGGACCGGAACCCGGCACCACCAGCGCCTGGACGCCCGGCGCCACTTTACGCCCTTTGGCGATTTCCGCCGCCGCGCGCAAATCTTCGATACGCGAGTTGGTACAGGAGCCGATGAATACTTTATCGATAGCCACTTCCGTCAGCGGAATGCCGGATTTCAGCCCCATATAGGCCAGCGCTTTCTCGGCGCTGGCGCGTTCCACCGGGTCGCTGAACGACGCAGGATCGGGGATATTATCGCTGACCGAAATCACCTGGCCCGGGTTGGTGCCCCAGGTCACCTGCGGGGCAATCTCAGCCGCCTGCAGCGTCACTACGGTGTCAAATGTGGCGCCGTCGTCGGTTTTCAGGGTTTTCCAGTACGCCACCGCATCGTCAAAATCTTTGCCTTTCGGCGCGTGCAGACGGCCGCGTACGTAATTGAAGGTGGTTTCATCCGGCGCGACCAGGCCCGCTTTCGCGCCCATCTCGATCGCCATGTTGCACAGGGTCATGCGGCCTTCCATGCTCAGATCGCGGATCGCTTCGCCGCAGAACTCCACCACGTGGCCGGTGCCGCCGGCGCTGCCGGTTTTACCAATGATCGCCAACACGATATCTTTGGCGGTGATGCCCGGCGCCGCTTTGCCTTGCACTTCGATTTTCATGGTTTTCGCACGACCCTGTTTCAGGGTCTGGGTCGCCAGCACATGCTCCACTTCGGAGGTGCCGATGCCGAAGGCCAGCGCGCCAAAGGCGCCGTGGGTGGCGGTATGGGAGTCGCCGCACACAATGGTCATCCCCGGCAGGGTAACCCCTTGTTCCGGGCCCATCACGTGAACGATGCCCTGGTACGGGTGGTTCAGATCGTACAGCTCAACGCCGAACTCTTTACAGTTCTTAATCAGCTCCTGCATCTGAATGCGGGCCATCTCGCCGGACGCGTTAATATCTTTGGTCTGCGTCGAGACGTTATGATCCATGGTGGCGAAGGTTTTACCCGGCTGGCGCACCTGGCGGCCGTGGGCGCGCAGGCCGTCAAAGGCCTGCGGGGAGGTGACTTCATGCACCAGATGGCGGTCGATATACAACAGCGGAGTTTCGTTTTGCGCCTCATACACCACGTGCGCATCAAACAATTTTTCGTATAACGTCTTCGCCATGATTACACCCCTTCTGCGACATAGCGGGCAATGATATCGCCCATTTCATCAGTGCTGACCGCTGCCGTGCCGCGCGCTAAATCGCCGGTACGAACGCCTTCCTCCAGAGCGCGGTTAATCGCGCTTTCAATCGCGCTCGCCGCCTCGTCAGCGTCGAGGCTATAGCGCAGCAGCAGCGCCAGGGAGAGGATCTGCGCGATCGGGTTAGCGATATTTTTGCCGGCGATATCCGGCGCCGAGCCGCCTGCTGGCTCGTACAGGCCGAAACCTTGTTCGTTGAGGCTGGCGGACGGCAGCATACCCATTGAGCCGGTGATCATTGCGCACTCGTCGGAGAGGATGTCGCCGAACAGGTTGGAGCACAGCAGCACGTCGAACTGGGACGGATCTTTAATCAGCTGCATGGTGGCGTTATCGATATACATGTGCGCCAGCTCAACGTCCGGATACTCCTTGCCGATCTCGGTGACGATTTCGCGCCACAGAATGGACGACTGCAGGACGTTGGCTTTATCGATGGAGGTCACTTTGTGACGACGTTTACGGGCGGATTCAAACGCGATGCGCGCGATACGTTCGATTTCAAAGCGGTGATACACCTCGGTATCAAAAGCTTTCTCATGCTGACCGCTGCCTTCGCGACCTTTCGGCTGACCGAAGTAGATGCCGCCGGTCAGTTCGCGAACGCAGAGAATGTCGAAGCCGTTGGCGGCGATGTCGGCGCGCAGCGGGCAGAACTCTTCCAGCCCCTGATACAGTTTGGCCGGGCGCAGGTTGCTGAACAGTTTAAAGTGTTTACGCAGCGGCAGCAGGGCGCCGCGCTCTGGCTGTTCTGCGGGCGGCAGGTGTTCCCACTTCGGGCCGCCGACGGAGCCGAACAGGATCGCGTCCGCCTGCTCGCATCCGGCGACGGTCACCTGCGGCAGGGGAGTTCCCTGACGGTCGATGGCCGCGCCGCCGACGTCGTACTGGCTGGTGGTAATGTGCATGGCAAAACGTTGGCGCACGGCTTCCAGTACTTTCATCGCCTGGTTCATCACTTCCGGGCCAATGCCATCACCCGGCAAAACGGCAATATGGTAATTCTTCGACATTACACGGTTTCCTTATTGTTCTCTTTATTCTGAGCTTTGCGTTGCAATTCTTTTTCGACTTCGGCGGCGCGCCAGATGTTGTTCAGCACGTGAACCATCGCTTTGGCTGACGACTCTACGATATCCGTTGCCAGACCAACGCCGTGGAAACGGCGGCCGTTGTAGTCAACGACGATATCCACCTGGCCCAGGGCGTCTTTGCCGTGGCCTTTCGCGCTTAAGCCATATTTCACTAATTCAATGTTGTAATCGGTGACGCGGTTAATCGCCTGGTAGATAGCATCAACCGGACCGTTGCCGTTGGCGGCTTCCGTTTTGATCTCATCCCCGCAGACCAGTTTGATCGAGGCGGTCGCGATATCGCTGGAGCCGGACTGAACGTTGAAGTAATCCAGGCGGAAATGCTCCGGCTCTTCCTGCTGCTTGTTGATAAAGGCCAGCGCTTCCAGATCGTAATCGAAGACCTGGCCTTTTTTGTCCGCCAGCTTCAGGAACGCGTCGTACAGGTGATCCAGGTTGTAATCGCTCTCCTGGTAACCCATCTCTTCCATCCGGTGTTTCACCGCCGCGCGGCCGGAGCGGGAAGTCAGGTTCAGCTGTACCTGGTTCAGGCCGATGGATTCCGGGGTCATGATTTCGTAGTTTTCGCGGTTCTTCAACACGCCGTCCTGGTGGATACCGGAGGAGTGGGCGAAGGCGCCGGTGCCGACGATGGCTTTGTTCGCCGGGATCGGCATGTTGCAGATCTGGCTGACGGTCTGGCTGGTGCGCCAGATTTCATGGTGGTTGATATTGGTGTGCACGTTCATGATGTCTTTGCGCACTTTAATCGCCATGATGACCTCTTCCAGCGCGCAGTTGCCGGCACGCTCGCCGATACCGTTCATCGCGCCTTCTACCTGGCGGGCTCCGGCGTGGACCGCGGCGAGGGCGTTGCCGACGGCAATACCCAGGTCATCATGGGTATGGACGGAGATAATGGCTTTGTCGATATTCGGTACGCGCTCATACAGGCCGCTGATAATGTTGGCGTACTCGAACGGCATGGTGTAGCCGACGGTATCCGGAATATTAATGGTGGTGGCGCCTGCGTTAATCGCGGCTTCCACGACGCGAGCCAGGTCAGCAATCGGCGTACGGCCGGCGTCTTCACAGGAGAACTCGACATCGTTAGTGTAGTTGCGCGCCCGCTTCACCATATAAACCGCGCGTTCAATGACCTCATCCAGGGTGCTGCGCAGTTTGGTGGCGATATGCATCGGCGAGGTGGCGATGAAGGTGTGGATACGGAACGCTTCGGCCACCTTTAAGGATTCCGCAGCTACGTCGATATCTTTCTCGACGCAGCGCGCCAGGGCGCATACGCGGCTGTTTTTGATGGTGCGCGCGATGGTCTGCACGGATTCAAAATCGCCCGGAGAAGAAACTGGGAAACCGACTTCCATCACGTCAACACCCATGCGCTCGAGGGCCAGAGCAATCTGCAGCTTCTCTTTGACACTCAGGCTTGCCTGTAACGCTTGTTCGCCATCACGTAAGGTCGTATCGAAAATAATGACTTGCTGGCTCATGGTTTGGATCCTTAGTCTGTGTCCTGGCGCCTTGTTGACGAGCATAAAAAAACCCGCGCCAAGGCGCGGGTTTTATAGTCTTGCTGGAAGATGACTTAACGCTGAACGTCGCCCAACAGCCTACCGCGCAAATGGCATGCGTTTAGTAGTAGTAGGCTGGTGATGCGAGTGGTGCGAATCATTGCGTCAAACTCCAGATGAAATCGTTATGCTTTTAGAGTTACTGGATAGCCGTTTCAAAGTCAACCCCTGGCATGGAAAAAGCGTTTTGGGTCCGCAGCGTGAATTAGCTAATTGTGCTGATGTTAGCCCTTTTTTGCCGAAGATCCTATTTTGGACCTGCGGGGGCGCACAGGGATATGTTTCATTTGAAAATGCACTTTGCATTAAAGGCCTCGCTCACGATGCGCCGCGAGCGAAGCGGTCAAAAATCGCTATCTGAATGAAATAATTATATTTATTTTTCGTGTGAATATGTCTACCCCTTAGCGGATCTTTTTTCAATGATAAATAGTTGTTAATTTTATGGGGTGGAAAATAAAATACTTTATTATTGCTTAAGTTACAGTTAACCATTGGTGTTGTTTTTATTTTCCTGGATTATGGTTAGACTCATCTTCATTAAGTAACTCATATTGTTTGAGCAGTTTATTAATTCCGGTGGTACCGGTTTGACACTGCCACTCATAGCCTTGATATATTCCTAAAATACACCTTTGCTATTTTGCAAATGTCATTGGCATGATAAATGATATTTTCGGCGCTAATTATAGCGGTTTAGTAAAGGGAATTCATCGTGACGGCGGAACTAGATATGTTAATTGAAAGTCCAGAATATAAATCAGCCCCCGGACAGGAAGTCGTAAAACCTCAACTACGGATGGTTGATCTCAATCTGCTTACCGTTTTTGATGCGGTTATGCAGGAACAGAATATTACCCGTGCCGCCCATACGCTCGGCATGTCTCAACCGGCGGTGAGCAACGCGGTTTCACGTCTGAAAGTGATGTTTAATGATGAGCTGTTTGTGCGCTATGGCCGCGGTATTCAGCCGACGGCGCGGGCCTATCAGCTGTTTGGCTCAGTGCGTCAGGCGCTGCAGCTGGTACAAAACGAATTGCCAGGCTCCGGTTTTGAACCCTTGAGCAGTGAGCGTGTTTTCAATCTGTGCGTCTGTAGCCCGCTGGATAACATCCTGACGTCGGTAATTTTTAATAAAGTCGCCGAAATCGCGCCCAATATTCATTTAGTCTTTAAATCAGCGCTTAATCAAAATACGGAACATCAGTTACGTTATCAGGAAACGGAATTTGTGATCGGTTATGAAGAATTTCGTCGTCCTGAGTTTGCCTGTGTACCGCTATTCAAAGATGAAATGGTTCTGGTGGCTAGCCGCAACCATCCGCGTATCTCCGGACCGGTGATGGAGGCTGATATTTATCGCGAGGAGCATGCCGCGGTGGCTCTCGATCGGTATGCCTCATTCAGTCTGCCGTGGTATGACACCGCCGATAAACAAGCGCGCATCGCATATCAAGGTAATGCGATGGTCAGCGTATTAAACGTGGTGTCGCAAACGCAGATGGTGGCCATTGCGCCGCGCTGGCTGGCAAATGAGTTTGCCGATAAGTTAGCGCTGCAAATATTACCTCTGCCGCTGAAGGTGAATAGCCGGACCTGCTATCTCTCCTGGCACGAAGCGGCGGGTCGCGATAAAGGTCATCAGTGGATGGAAGAGCTGCTGGTGGATATTTGTCAGCGCTGAGCCGATGGCAATAAGCATGAAAGGGGCTTCGGCTCCTTTTTTTATATGATTTAATTACAATAATGCAGAATTTTATGCTGTTTACCCTTTCGGTTGCTCTCCGCCCGTTAACAAAAAATGGATCAATTCCTGCTATCGCGCCTTTTCTCCGAGTATTTACTATTCTCTTTTCTTATCTCTGAAGCATTCCACCATATTTTCCTCTCTCCGCTTGTTTTTCTTCTTATTCTACTTAGAAAGCATCTCCGGTGGCGAATTGCCTGCCTGCTGGCGAGCAGTTATGGTAGTGGCATGCAGTCCATTCACCTCAGTGCGGAGGGGTACTCCTTCGCATCGTGCGAGCGCGCGGAAATTGAGTTCCGCTGTCGTAAAACAATAAGCCTGGAGGCAAACCATGGAGATGTTGTCAGGAGCCGAGATGGTCGTCCAATCGCTTGTCGATCAGGGCGTCAAGCAAGTATTCGGCTATCCCGGAGGCGCAGTCCTCGATATCTATGATGCGTTACATACCCTTGGCGGTATCGATCATGTGCTGGTTCGCCACGAGCAGGCGGCGGTGCATATGGCGGATGGCCTGGCGCGAGCGACCGGGGAGGTCGGTGTGGTGCTGGTGACCTCAGGGCCTGGGGCGACGAACGCCATCACCGGTATCGCGACGGCCTATATGGACTCTATCCCGCTGGTGATCCTCTCCGGGCAAGTGGCGACATCGCTTATCGGCTACGATGCCTTCCAGGAGTGCGACATGGTGGGGATTTCCCGCCCGGTGGTGAAGCACAGTTTCCTGGTGAAGCAAACCGAAGATATTCCCGGCGTGCTGAAGAAAGCCTTCTGGCTGGCGGCCAGCGGTCGCCCCGGGCCGGTGGTGGTCGATCTGCCGAAGGATATACTCAATCCGGCGAAGAAACTGCCGTACGTCTGGCCAGACGCGGTCAGCATGCGCTCGTATAACCCGACGACCAGCGGTCATAAAGGCCAGATCAAACGCGCCCTGCAGACCCTGGTGGCGGCGAGCAAGCCGGTCGTCTACGTCGGCGGCGGGGCGATCAATGCGCATTGCGAACCTCAGCTGCGCGAGCTGGTGGAAAAGCTGAAGCTGCCGGTGGCCTCCTCCCTGATGGGGCTGGGCGCTTTCCCGGCGACGCACTCGCAGGCGCTGGGGATGCTGGGCATGCACGGCACTTATGAAGCCAACATGACCATGCACCATTCAGACGTGATTTTTGCCGTCGGCGTTCGCTTTGACGATCGGACCACCAATAACCTGGCCAAATACTGTCCGAACGCGACTGTGTTGCATATCGATATCGATCCGACCTCAATCTCGAAAACCGTGCCAGCAGATGTGCCGATCGTCGGCGATGCCCGGCTGGTGCTGGAGCAGATGCTGGAGCTGCTGGAGCAGGAAGAGGCGCAGCAGCCGCTGGACGACATTCGCGACTGGTGGCAGCAGATTGAGCAGTGGCGCGCCCGCCATTGCCTGCGCTACGACGACCAGAGCGACAAGATCAAACCGCAGGCGGTGATAGAAACGATCTGGCGCCTGACTCAGGGCGATGCCTATGTCACTTCCGATGTGGGTCAGCACCAGATGTTCGCTGCCCTCTATTACCCCTTCGACAAGCCGCGGCGCTGGATTAACTCCGGTGGCCTCGGCACCATGGGCTTTGGCCTACCGGCTGCGCTGGGGGTCAAAATGGCTCTGCCGGACGAAATGGTCGTATGCGTGACCGGTGACGGCAGTATCCAGATGAACATTCAGGAACTCTCTACTGCGCTGCAGTATGAGCTGCCGGTCCTGGTGCTTAACCTTAACAACCGCTATCTGGGGATGGTGAAGCAGTGGCAGGATATGCTTTATTCCGGGCGCCACTCGCAGTCCTATATGGAGTCGCTGCCGGACTTCGTTCGTCTGGCGGAAGCCTACGGCCACGTTGGGATCCGCATCAGCGAGCCGCAGGAGCTGGAGACGAAGCTTGCAGAAGCCCTGGAGCAGGTGCGACAGCGCCGGCTGGTGTTTGTCGATGTCACCGTCGACGGCAGTGAGCATGTGTACCCCATGCAGATCCGCGGCGGCGGCATGGATGAAATGTGGTTGAGCAAAACGGAGAGGACCTGATTATGCGCCGGATATTATCGGTATTACTGGAAAACGAATCGGGCGCATTGTCCCGCGTTATCGGCCTCTTTTCCCAGCGCGGCTATAATATAGAAAGCCTGACTGTCGCCCCGACGGACGATCCGACCCTCTCCAGGATGACCATCCAGACCGTGGGCGATGAAAAAGCGATCGAGCAGATTGAAAAGCAGCTGCACAAGCTGGTGGATGTCCTGCGGGTCAGCGAGCTGGGGCAGGGGGCTCATGTCGAACGCGAAATCATGCTGGTGAAGGTCCAGGCCAGCGGTTACGGCCGTGAAGAAGTGAAGCGCAACACCGAAATCTTTCGTGGACAGATTATCGACGTGACGCCTTCTATCTATACCGTTCAACTCGCCGGCACCAGCGATAAGCTCGACGCTTTCCTGGCCTCCCTGCGCGATGTCGCTCGGATCGTGGAAGTGGCTCGCTCCGGCGTGGTCGGCCTGTCTCGCGGTGATAAAATCATGCGCTGAGGATCGGGAACTGATGCAAAAATAGCCCGGCAGCGACTGTCGGGCTTTTTTTTTGCGAAATCAGTAGGAACTGTAAGCGAAAGCGGTTGCTGCGCTAACTATTCTGCGCTTAGATGTTATAAAAAGGGTTCCATACCTGAATAATGGTTATGTTTGGCACTTCTTACCCAAGGGGCAATTGTGAAACTGGATGAAATCGCCCGGCTGGCCGGTGTTTCAAGAACCACCGCGAGCTATGTGATTAATGGCAAAGCGAAGCAGTACCGCGTAAGCGACAAAACGGTCGAAAAAGTGATGGCTGTCGTGCGAGAGCACAACTATCACCCGAATGCGGTCGCTGCTGGCCTGCGTGCAGGACGCACACGCTCTATCGGTCTGGTGATCCCGGATCTGGAGAACACCAGCTATACCCGCATTGCAAATTATCTGGAGCGGCAGGCGCGCCAGCGCGGCTATCAGTTGCTGATTGCCTGCTCGGAGGATCAGCCCGATAACGAAATGCGCTGTATCGAGCATCTGCTACAGCGCCAGGTGGACGCCATCATTGTTTCCACCTCGCTGCCGCCGGAGCACCCTTTTTATCAGCGCTGGGCTAACGATCCGTTTCCGATTGTCGCCCTCGACCGCGCCCTTGACCGCGAGCACTTCACCAGCGTCGTCGGCGCTGACCAGGATGATGCCGAGATGCTCGCCGCCGAGTTGCGGACTTTTCCCGGCGAAACGGTGCTTTATCTGGGCGCGCTGCCGGAACTGTCGGTGAGCTTCCTGCGCGAGCAAGGCTTCCGTAAAGCCTGGCAGGACGATCCGCGTGAGGTGCATTATCTCTATGCCAACAGCTACGAGCGAGAAGCGGCGGCCCAGCTGTTTGAGAAATGGCTTGAAACCCATCCGATGCCGCAGGCGCTGTTCACCACCTCTTTCCCGTTGCTGCAGGGCGTCATGGATGTGACGCTGCGCCGTGAGGGTAAACTGCCTTCCGAGCTGGCGATCGCCACCTTCGGCGATAATGAGCTGCTCGATTTCCTGCAGTGTCCGGTACTGGCCGTGGCCCAGCGCCATCGCGATGTCGCTGAGCGGGTGCTCGAGATCGTCCTCGCCAGCCTCGATGAACCGCGCAAGCCGAAGCCGGGCCTCAGCCGTATTCGTCGTAATCTTTATCGCCGCGGCAGCCTGAATCGCCGTTAAGGGCGCAATATCGTCAGCACCCAGGATTAATCCTGGCAGGCCTGCCAGAGAGCAGGCCGCTGGCGATAAATCAGGCAACTGACGTCCAGAATGCAAAACTGAATATATTTCAGACAAATCCCTAAACTTCTTTACGCGTTATTTTGTTTTATTCGCTGGCAATCGTTTTGCGACTCAAAACGGGACACAAAAAATGATTGTGCCGGCTTTAATTGTATTATTTTGTTACATTCACCAGGTTAATTGCTGAATTAACACCCATTTTGTTAGCCCCAACCTTTCTCTCCTGCCTTATCCCGCGCCTGGTCAGCCCTTCAGCCAGCAACAGGTACTGTTAACGGCCGGCATAATGGCCTAAAATGCCGCTCGCGTCGCAAACTGACACTTTATATTTTCCCGCCGAAGATATTTTGATGTTTATAACTGTTACGAGTTTGTTGGTTATTTTCTTACACGTATTCATAACGTTAATTTGCCTCGCCTGTTGATGATTTTTTCATCAGGGCTAATGTCGGCTGTAAATAATGGGTTTTTGAGCTCCGTTGGCATTCGCGCTGGCTTGACAAGCTTTTCCTCCGCTCCGTAAACTCCTTGTGGTGGGAATTTGTGGGATAAAGTGGCGAAAAGGGGTGAGGCTGGCATGTTCCGTGGAGCAACGTTAGTCAATCTCGACAGCAAAGGCCGCCTGGCCGTGCCAACGCGCTATCGCGATGGGCTGATCGAGGACGCTGCCGGTCAATTGGTATGCACCATTGACATTCATCACCCGTGCCTGCTGCTTTATCCATTGCCTGAATGGGAAGTCATCGAGCAGAAATTGTCGCGTTTATCGAGCATGAATCCCGTTGAGCGGCGCGTACAGCGTTTGCTTCTGGGTCATGCCAGCGAATGTCAGATGGATAATGCCGGTCGCTTGCTGATAGCGCCGGTGTTACGGCAGCATGCCGGGCTGACAAAAGAAGTGATGCTGGTCGGGCAGTTTAATAAATTTGAACTGTGGGACGAAACGACCTGGTATCAACGGGTCAAGGAAGATATCGACGCTGAGCAGTCCGCGACCGGTGAACTGTCGGAGCGCCTGCAGGATTTGTCTTTATAAAAATGATGGAAAATTTTAAACACACTACGGTACTTCTGGATGAAGCCGTCAACGGCCTCAATATTCGTCCAGACGGTATCTATATTGATGGTACCTTTGGTCGCGGCGGTCACTCGCGCCTGATCCTCTCCCAACTGGGAGCGGAAGGACGCTTGCTGGCAATCGATCGCGATCCTCAGGCGATTGCCGTCGCGCAAACCATCGATGATCCCCGCTTTTCCATCGTACATGGTCCATTTTCACAGCTTGCTGAGTACGTCGGCGAGCGCAATCTTACCGGTAAGATCGACGGCATTCTGCTCGATCTTGGCGTCTCTTCCCCGCAGCTTGACGATGCGGAACGCGGCTTTTCCTTTATGCGCGACGGGCCGCTGGATATGCGCATGGATCCGACGCGCGGTCAGTCCGCGGCCGAATGGCTGCAGACTGCTGAAGAAGCGGATATCGCCTGGGTGATTAAAACCTTCGGCGAAGAGCGTTTCGGTAAACGGATCGCCCGCGCGATCGTCGAACGTAATCGCATTGCACCGATGACCCGCACTAAAGAGCTGGCGGAGGTCATCGCCGCGGCGATGCCGGTAAAAGATAAGCACAAACATCCCGCGACCCGTACCTTCCAGGCGGTGCGCATTTGGGTAAACAGTGAACTGGAGGAGATAGAGCAGGCGCTAAAAAGCTCGCTCAGCGTGCTGGCCCCGGGCGGGCGGCTGTCGATCATTAGTTTTCATTCGCTGGAAGATCGCATTGTAAAGCGCTTTATGCGTGAGCAAAGCCGCGGTCCGCAGGTTCCGGCGGGAATACCGATGACCGAATCGCAGCTCAAAAAACTGGGCGGCCGTGAGTTACGAGCACTAGGCAAGTTGATGCCGGGCGAAGAAGAGGTGGCAGAGAATCCACGTGCCCGTAGTTCAGTGCTGCGTATCGCAGAGAGGACGAACGCATGATCGGCAGAGTGACAGAGGCCTTAAGCAAAGTTAAAGGGTCGATTGGAAGCAACGAGCGCCATGCTTTGCCTGGCGTGATCGGGGACGACCTTCTGCGGTTTGGGAAACTGCCACTCTGCCTGTTCATTTGCATCATTATTACGGCGATTACCGTGGTCACCACCGCGCACCACACGCGCCTGTTGACCGCGCAGCGTGAACAACTGGTTCTGGAACGCGACGCCCTGGACATTGAGTGGCGCAACCTGATCCTCGAAGAGAACGCGCTCGGCGATCACAGTCGGGTTGAACGGATCGCGACCGAGAAGTTGCAGATGCAACACGTCGATCCATCACAAGAAAATATCGTTGTACAGAAATAAGGATTATTGCGACGGATGAAAGCAGCGCCAAAAACGCCAAAAGCAAAACGTCAGGAAGAACAGGCCAACTTTATCAGTTGGCGTTTTGCGTTGCTGTGCGGCTGCATTCTGCTGGCGCTGACTTTCCTGCTGGGGCGCGTTGCCTGGCTACAGGTGGTCAGCCCGGATATGCTGGTGCGTCAGGGCGATATGCGTTCCCTGCGCGTACAGGAAGTGTCCACCGCGCGCGGGATGATTACCGACCGCTCCGGACGTCCACTGGCGGTCAGCGTGCCGGTGAAAGCTATCTGGGCCGATCCGAAAGAACTCCATGATGCCGGCGGGGTAACCCTGGATACGCGCTGGAAGGCGCTGGCGGATGCCCTCAATATGCCGCTGGATCAGCTGGCGACGCGCATCAATACCAATCCGCGGATGCGTTTCATCTATCTGGCGCGTCAGGTTAACCCTGACATGGCCGACTACATCAAAAAACTGAAGCTGCCGGGCATTCATCTGCGTGAAGAATCCCGTCGTTACTACCCTTCCGGGGAAGTGACCGCTCACCTCATCGGTTTTACCAACGTCGACAGCCAGGGGATTGAAGGGGTCGAAAAAAGCTTTGATAAATGGCTCACCGGCCAGCCGGGCGAGCGTATCGTGCGTAAAGACCGCTATGGCCGGGTAATTGAAGACATCTCTTCCACCGACAGCCAGGCGGCGCACAACCTGGCGCTGAGTATCGACGAGCGTCTGCAGGCGCTGGTCTATCGTGAGCTGAACAACGCCGTGGCCTTTAACAAAGCCGAGTCCGGCAGCGCGGTGTTAGTGGACGTGAACACCGGCGAAGTGCTGGCGATGGCCAACAGCCCGTCCTACAACCCAAACAACTTCGCCGGCACGGCGAAAGACACCATGCGTAACCGCGCCATCACCGACGTCTTCGAACCCGGTTCGACGGTGAAGCCGATGGTGGTGATGACGGCGCTGCAGCGCGGTATCGTCAACGAAAATACCGTGCTCAATACCGTGCCTTATCGAATTAACGGCCACGAAATTAAAGACGTGGCGCGCTACAGCGAATTGACCCTGACCGGGGTGCTACAGAAGTCGAGTAACGTCGGTGTTTCTAAGCTGGCGTTAGCGATGCCGTCCTCAGCGTTAGTAGATACTTACTCACGTTTTGGGCTTGGAAAGGCGACCAATTTGGGGTTGGTCGGAGAACGCAGTGGCTTATATCCTCAAAAACAACGGTGGTCTGACATAGAGAGGGCCACCTTTTCTTTCGGCTACGGGCTAATGGTAACCCCGTTACAGTTAGCGCGAGTCTACGCAACGATTGGCAGCTACGGCATCTATCGCCCGCTGTCGATTACCAAAGTTGATCCACCGGTTCCGGGCGAGCGTGTCTTCCCGGAATCACTCGTTCGTACCGTCGTTCATATGATGGAAAGCGTGGCGCTGCCCGGCGGCGGCGGCGTGAAAGCGGCGATCAAAGGCTATCGCATCGCGATTAAAACCGGTACGGCGAAAAAAGTGGGGCCGGATGGCCGCTATATCAACAAATATATTGCTTACACCGCAGGCGTTGCGCCCGCCAGCCATCCGCGCTTTGCGCTGGTGGTGGTGATCAACGACCCGCAGGCAGGTAAATACTACGGTGGCGCCGTTTCCGCGCCGGTGTTCGGTGCCATCATGGGCGGCGTATTGCGCACCATGAACATCGAACCGGATGCGCTGGCAACGGGCGAAAAAAGTGAATTTGTAATTAATCAAGGCGAGGGAACAGGTGGCAGATCGTAATTTGCGCGACCTTCTCGCTCCATGGGTGCCAAACGCACCGGAGCGCATTCTGCGAGAGATGACGCTGGACAGCCGGGTGGCGGCTTCCGGCGATCTCTTTATCGCGGTACAGGGTCATCAGGCGGACGGGCGTCGTTATATCCCGCAGGCGATAGCGCAAGGTGTGGCTGCCATTATTGCTGAAGCGCAGGGCGAAGCGAAAGACGGTGAGATCCGTGAAATGCACGGCGTGCCGGTTATCTACCTGAGCCAGCTTAACGAACGTTTATCGGCGCTGGCCGGGCGTTTTTATCATCAGCCGTCGCAGCAGCTGCGTCTGGTGGGCGTGACTGGTACCAACGGCAAAACCACCACCACCCAGCTTCTGGCGCAATGGGCGAAACTGCTCGGCGAAACCAGCGCGGTGATGGGGACCGTCGGCAACGGGCTGCTGGATAAAGTGGTGCCGAGCGAAAACACCACCGGCTCTGCGGTCGATGTTCAGCACGTGCTTTCCGGCCTGGTCGAGCAGGGGGCAACCTTCGGCGCGATGGAAGTCTCTTCCCACGGGCTGGTGCAGCACCGCGTGGCGGCCGTGCAGTTTGCCGCCTCGGTATTTACCAACCTGAGCCGCGACCACCTCGACTACCATGGCGATATGGCGCACTACGAAGCGGCGAAATGGCTGCTGTACTCCACCCACCATTGCGGCCAGGCCATCGTCAACGCTGACGATGAAGTCGGTCGTCGCTGGCTGGCGAAGCTGCCGGACGCGGTGGCGGTGTCGATGGAAGATCATATCAATCCGAACTGCCACGGCCGCTGGCTGAAGGCCACCGCGGTCAACTATCACGACAGCGGCGCCACCATCCAATTTGACTCCAGCTGGGGCAACGGTGAAATCGAAAGTCGCCTGATGGGCGCCTTTAACGTCAGCAACCTGCTGCTGGCGCTGGCCACGCTGCTGGCGCTGGGCTATCCGCTGGCCGATCTGCTGAAAACGGCGGCTCGTTTACAGCCGGTATGCGGCCGTATGGAAGTGTTCAGCGCGCCCGGTAAACCGGCCGTGGTGGTGGATTATGCCCATACGCCTGACGCGCTGGAAAAAGCGCTGCAGGCCGCGCGCCTGCACTGCAGCGGCAAACTGTGGTGCGTCTTCGGCTGCGGCGGAGACCGCGACAAAGGCAAGCGTCCGCTGATGGGGGCGATTGCTGAAGAGTTCGCCGATATCGTGGTCGTCACTGACGACAACCCGCGTACCGAAGAGCCGCGGGCGATTATCAACGATATTCTGGCCGGCATGCTCGATGCAGGTCATGCAAAAGTGATGGAAGGCCGTGCGGAAGCGGTGACCAACGCCGTGATGCAGGCGCAGGAGAACGACGTGGTGCTGGTGGCGGGTAAAGGCCATGAAGATTACCAGATCGTCGGCAACCGTCGTCTGGATTATTCCGACCGCGTCACCGTCGCGCGTCTGCTGGGAGCGGTAGCATGATTCGCTTTACGTTAAGCCAGCTCGCCGCGATCGCTCATGGCGAACGGCAGGGTAGCGATATCGCTATCGACGAGGTGACCACCGACACCCGTAAAATCACGGCGGGCTGCCTGTTTGTGGCGCTGAAAGGCGAGCGTTTCGACGCCCATGATTTTGCCGAACAGGCGAAAGCGGCAGGCGCCGGCGCGCTGCTGGTGAGCCGTCCGCTACCCTGCGATCTCCCGCAGGTGATCGTGAAAGATACCCGGCAGGCTTTCGGCGACTTGGCCGCCTGGGTACGTCAGCAGGTGCCGACCCGCGTCGTCGCCCTGACCGGCTCGTCCGGTAAAACCTCGGTCAAAGAGATGACTGCGGCGATCCTCAGCCAGTGCGGCAACACGCTGTATACCGCCGGCAACCTGAACAACGATATCGGCGTGCCGATGACCCTGCTGCGTCTGACCAAAGAACATCAGTACGCGGTGATTGAGCTTGGCGCCAACCACCAGGGCGAAATCGCGTGGACCGTCAGCCTGACGCGTCCGGAAGCGGCGCTGGTCAACAACCTTGCCGCCGCGCACCTTGAAGGTTTCGGCTCGCTGGCGGGCGTGGCGAAGGCGAAGGGCGAAATCTATACCGGTCTGCCGGAAAACGGCATCGCCATTCTCAATGCCGACAACAACGACTGGCTGAACTGGCAGGCGGTGATTGGCGATCGCAAAGTGTGGCGCTTCTCGCCGAACGCGGCCAACAGCGATTTCACCGCGACTAACGTGCAGATCACCAGCCACGGCACCGAATTTACGCTGCAGACCCCAACCGGCAACGTTGACGTACTGCTGCCGCTGCCGGGACGCCACAACATCGCTAACGCGCTGGCGGCGACCTCGCTGGCGATGGCGGTAGGCGCCGATCTGGCGGCGGTGAAAGCCGGTCTGGCGCAGCTGCAGGCCGTTCCGGGACGTCTGTTCCCGATCCGCCTGGCCGAGAGTCAGCTGCTGCTGGATGACTCCTATAACGCTAACGTCGGTTCGATGACCGCGGCGGTGCAGGTGCTGTCAGAGATGCCCGGCTTCCGGACGATGGTGGTCGGTGATATGGCGGAGCTTGGCGCGGAAAGCGCGGCTTGCCATCGTGAAGTCGGCGAAGCGGCGAAAGCGGCAGGGCTGGATTGCGTTCTCAGCGTCGGCGCCTTGAGCGCGGATATCAGCCGCGCCAGCGGCGTGGGCGAACATTTTAACGATAAAGCCGCCGTGGTGGCTCGCCTGCGCGAGCTGCTGGCGGAGCATAAGATAATGACCATTTTAGTGAAGGGTTCACGTAGTGCCGCCATGGAAGAGGTAGTACGCGCATTACAGGAGACTGGGACATGTTAGTATGGCTGGCCGAACATTTGGTCAAATATTATTCCGGCTTTAACGTCTTTTCGTATTTGACGTTTCGCGCCATCGTCAGCCTGCTGACCGCGCTGTTCATCTCTCTGTGGATGGGCCCGCGCATGATCGCCCGTCTGCAAAAACTCTCCTTCGGCCAGGTGGTTCGTAACGACGGTCCGGAGTCTCATTTCAGTAAGCGCGGTACCCCGACCATGGGGGGGATCATGATCCTCACCGCGATCACCGTGTCGGTGCTGCTGTGGGCTTACCCGTCCAACCCGTACGTCTGGTGCGTACTGACGGTATTAATCGGCTACGGGATTATCGGCTTCGTTGATGACTACCGTAAAGTCGTGCGCAAAGACACCAAAGGCCTGATCGCCCGCTGGAAGTATTTCTGGATGTCGGTGATCGCGCTGGGCGTGGCGTTCGCGCTCTATCTGGCCGGGAAAGACACCCCGGCGACCGAGCTGGTGGTGCCGTTCTTTAAAGACGTCATGCCGCAGCTGGGGCTGTTCTATATCCTGCTGGCCTACTTCGTGATCGTCGGCACCGGCAATGCGGTTAACCTGACCGACGGTCTCGACGGCCTGGCGATCATGCCCACCGTCTTCGTCGCGGCGGGTTTTGCGCTGGTGGCGTGGGCGACCGGTAACATGAATTTCGCCAACTACCTGCACATCCCCTATCTGCGCCACGCCGGCGAACTGGTGATCGTCTGTACGGCGATCGTCGGCGCGGGGCTGGGCTTTCTGTGGTTTAACACCTATCCGGCGCAGGTCTTTATGGGCGACGTCGGTTCGCTGGCGCTCGGCGGCGCGCTGGGCATTATCGCCGTGCTGCTGCGTCAGGAATTCCTGCTGGTGATTATGGGCGGTGTTTTCGTGGTGGAGACCCTGTCGGTGATCCTGCAGGTCGGCTCCTTTAAGCTGCGCGGTCAGCGTATCTTCCGCATGGCGCCGATCCACCACCACTATGAACTGAAAGGCTGGCCGGAGCCGCGCGTTATCGTGCGCTTCTGGATTATTTCGCTGATGCTGGTGCTGATTGGCCTGGCGACGCTGAAGGTACGTTAATCATGGCAGATTATCAGGGTAAAAAAGTCGTCATTATTGGGCTGGGCATGACCGGCCTGTCATGCGTGGACTTTTTCATGGCGCGCGGCGTAACCCCGCGCGTGATGGACACCCGCGTCGCGCCTCCCGGGCTGGATAAATTGCCTGAATCGGTCGAATGCCATGTCGGCGGCCTCAATGATACCTGGCTGCTGGCGGCGGATCTGATTGTCGCCAGTCCCGGCATCGCGCTGGCTCATCCTTCGTTGAGCGCGGCGGCGGACGCTGGCGTAGAAATCGTTGGCGATATCGAACTGTTCTGCCGCGAAGCGCAGGCGCCGATCATCGCCATTACCGGCTCGAACGGCAAAAGCACCGTCACCACCCTGGTGGGCGAGATGGCGAAAGCGGCCGGGGTTAACGTCGGCGTGGGCGGCAATATCGGCCTGCCGGCGCTGATGCTGCTGGATACCGATCGTGAGCTGTATGTCCTGGAGCTCTCCAGCTTCCAGCTGGAAACCACCTCCAGCCTGCAGGCGGTGGCGGCAACCATCCTCAACGTGACTGAGGACCATATGGACCGCTACCCGCTGGGGCTGCAGCAGTATCGCGCCGCGAAGCTGCGGATTTACGAGAATGCGAAGACCTGCGTGGTCAACGCGGACGATGCGCTCACCATGCCGGTACGCGGCGCGGACGATCGCTGCATCAGCTTTGGCGTCGATGTCGGTGACTACCACCTTAACCGTCAGCAGGGCGAGACCTGGCTGCGCGTTAAAGGTGAGAAAGTCCTCAATGTAAAAGAGATGTCTATCACGGGTCAGCATAACTACAGCAACGCCCTGGCGGCGCTGGCGCTGGCCGATGCCGCGGGCCTGCCGCGTGCCAGCAGCCTGAAGGCGCTGACCACCTTTACCGGCCTGGCGCATCGCTTCCAGCTGGTGCTGGATCACAACGGCGTGCGCTGGATTAACGACTCGAAGGCAACCAACGTCGGCAGTACCGAGGCGGCGCTGAACGGCCTGCAGCTTGATGGCACGCTGTATCTGCTGCTGGGCGGCGACGGCAAATCCGCTGATTTCACCCCGCTGAAGCGCTACCTTGGCGGCGATCGTATCCGCCTGTACTGCTTTGGTCGCGACGGCGCCGAGCTCGCCGAGCTGCGTCCTGAGGTGGCGGTACAAACTGAAACCATGGAACAGGCGATGCGTCAGATTGCGCCCCTGGTGAAAGCGGGCGACATGGTTCTCCTGTCGCCGGCTTGCGCCAGCCTGGATCAGTTTAAGAACTTTGAACAACGGGGCGAGATGTTTGCCCGCCTGGCGAAGGAGTTAGGTTGATGCGTTTCTCTCTCCCACGCCTGAGAATGCCGCAACTGAGCTTGCCTCGGTTGAGACTGCCGCGACTGCCGGGGATGTTTATCTTCGCCTGGCTGTTCGCCGCGCTGAAAGGCTGGGTGATGGGCTCGCGCCCAAAAGATAACGACAGTCTGGTGATGTATGACCGGATGCTGCTGTGGCTGACCTTCGGCCTGGCGGCGATCGGCTTTATTATGGTGACCTCGGCGTCAATGCCGGTGGGGCAGCGTCTGGCGAACGATCCTTTCCTCTTCGCCAAGCGTGACGGCCTGTACATTGTGCTGGCCTTTGTCCTCGCGCTGGTGACGCTGCGACTGCCGATGGATTTCTGGCAGCGCCACAGTACCGCGATGCTGATCGCCTCGATCGTCATGCTGCTGATCGTGCTGGTGGTGGGTAGCTCGGTAAACGGTGCATCGCGCTGGATCGCCCTCGGTCCGCTGCGCATTCAGCCGGCGGAGTTCACCAAGCTGTCGCTGTTCTGCTACATCGCCAACTATCTGGTGCGTAAAGCTGATGAAGTGCGCAACAACCTGCGCGGCTTCTTAAAACCGATGGGCGTGATTTTCGTGCTGGCGATCCTGCTGCTGGCGCAGCCTGACCTCGGTACGGTGGTGGTGCTGTTCGTCACCACGCTGGCGATGCTGTTCCTCGCCGGCGCCAAGCTGTGGCAGTTCATCGCCATTATCGGCATGGGCATCTCGGCGGTGGTCCTGTTGATCCTCGCCGAACCCTACCGTATTCGCCGCGTGACCTCCTTCTGGAACCCGTGGGAAGACCCGTTCGGCAGCGGCTACCAGCTGACCCAGTCGCTGATGGCCTTTGGCCGCGGCGAGATGTGGGGGCAGGGACTCGGAAACTCGGTGCAAAAACTGGAGTATTTGCCGGAAGCGCACACTGACTTTATCTTCGCCATCATCGGCGAAGAACTCGGTTATATCGGTGTGGTACTGGCGCTTTTAATGGTATTCTTCGTCGCTTTCCGCGCCATGTCGATTGGCCGAAAAGCGCTGGAGATCGATCATCGCTTCTCCGGCTTCCTCGCCTGTGCGATTGGTATCTGGTTTAGCTTCCAGGCGTTAGTTAACGTCGGGGCGGCGGCGGGGATGCTGCCGACGAAAGGTCTGACGCTGCCGCTGATCAGTTATGGTGGTTCCAGTCTGCTGATTATGTCGACGGCCATCATGTTGTTGTTGCGAATTGATTATGAAACGCGTCTGGAAAAAGCCCAGGCGTTTACACGGGGTGTTCGATGAGCGGTCAGGAAAAGCGGTTGATGGTGATGGCGGGCGGTACCGGCGGGCATGTGTTCCCGGGACTGGCGGTCGCGCACCATCTAATGGACCAGGGCTGGCAGGTTCGCTGGCTGGGTACCGCCGATCGTATGGAAGCGGATTTAGTGCCGAAAAACGGCATCGAGATTGATTTTATCCGTATCTCCGGCCTGCGTGGCAAAGGGATTAAAGCACAGCTGCTGGCGCCGGTGCGGATCTTCAACGCCTGGCGTCAGGCGCGGGCGATCATGAAGCGTTTCCAGCCGGACGTGGTGCTGGGCATGGGCGGCTATGTGTCCGGGCCTGGCGGTCTGGCGGCGTGGTCGCTGGGGATCCCGGTGGTCCTCCACGAGCAAAACGGCATTGCCGGCCTGACCAACAAGTGGCTGGCGAAGATTGCGAAGAAAGTGATGCAGGCGTTTCCCGGCGCCTTTCCGCATGCGGACGTGGTCGGGAATCCGGTGCGCACCGATGTGCTGGCGCTGCCGCTGCCGGGACAGCGTCTGGTGGGCCGTCAGGGGCCGATTCGCGTGCTGGTGGTCGGTGGCTCTCAGGGCGCGCGCGTCCTGAACCAGACCATGCCGCAGGTGGCGGCGAAGCTCGGCGATACGGTGACCATCTGGCATCAGAGCGGTAAAGGCGGCCAGCAAACCGTGCAGCAGGCCTATGCCGCCGCGGGGCAGCCGCAGCATAAAGTGACGGAATTTATTGATGATATGGCCGCGGCGTATGCCTGGGCAGATGTCGTGGTTTGCCGTTCCGGCGCGCTGACGGTTAGCGAAATCGCGGCCGCGGGCTTACCGGCGCTGTTTGTACCGTTCCAGCACAAAGATCGTCAGCAGTACTGGAATGCGCTGCCGCTGGAGAAAGCCGGCGCGGCGAAAATTCTCGAACAGCCGGCGTTCACGGTAGAGGCGGTAGCCTCTACTCTGGCGAGCTGGGATCGGGAAACCTTGCTGGATATGGCGGAACGAGCGCGTGGCGCTTCGATTCCGGACGCTACCGAGCGGGTAGCAGAAGAGGTCAGCGCCGTAGCTTTGGCGCGCTAATTGCGGTGATTTTCACCGCCCGAATACAGAAGTTGATGGCGTAAAGAATGAATACACAAGATTTGGCAAAACTGCGTTCCATAGTGCCCGAGATGCGTCGCGTCCGGCACATTCACTTTGTCGGCATCGGCGGTGCCGGTATGGGCGGTATTGCCGAAGTGTTGGCTAACGAAGGTTATCAGATCAGCGGCTCCGACCTTGCGCCGAATCCGGTGACTCAGCAGCTGTCGCAGCTTGGCGCCACCATTTATTTCAACCATCGCCCGGAAAACGTGCGCGATGCCAGCGTGGTCGTAGTTTCCAGCGCGATTTCCGCCGATAACCCGGAAATCGTCGCCGCGCACGAGGCGCGTATCCCGGTGATCCGTCGTGCGGAAATGCTGGCGGAGCTGATGCGCTTCCGTCACGGGATCGCGATTGCCGGAACTCACGGCAAAACCACCACCACCGCGATGGTGTCCAGTATTTACGCCGAAGCCGGGCTGGACCCGACCTTCGTCAACGGCGGGCTGGTGAAAGCGGCGGGCGTTCATGCGCGTCTCGGCCATAGCCGTTACCTGATTGCGGAAGCGGATGAGAGCGATGCATCGTTCCTGCATCTGCAGCCGATGGTGGCTATCGTCACCAACATCGAGGCCGACCACATGGACACCTACCATGGCGACTTCGAGAATCTGAAGCAGACCTTTATCAACTTCCTGCACAACCTGCCGTTCTACGGACGCGCGGTAATGTGCGTGGATGATCCGGTTATTCGTGAACTGCTGCCGCGCGTCGGCCGGCAGATCACCACCTACGGTTTCAGCGACGACGCCGACGTTCGCGTAGAAGACTACCGTCAGGTTGGGGCGCAGGGGCATTTCCGCCTGGTGCGTCAGGATAAAGAACTGCTGCAGGTGACGCTCAATGCCCCGGGACGCCATAACGCGCTGAACGCGGCGGCGGCGGTCGCCGTGGCGACGGAAGAGGGGATTGACGATCAGGCGATCCTGCGCGCGCTGGAAAGCTTCCAGGGTACCGGCCGTCGCTTCGACTTCCTTGGCGAATATCCGCTGACGGAAGTCAACGGCAAAGCGGGCAGCGCGATGCTGATCGATGACTACGGTCACCACCCGACGGAAGTCGACGCCACTATCAAAGCGGCGCGTGCCGGCTGGCCGGATAAAAATCTGGTGATGGTATTCCAGCCGCACCGTTATACCCGTACTCGCGATCTGTACGATGATTTCGCCAACGTGCTGACCCAGGTCGATGCGCTGCTGATGCTCGATGTCTACCCGGCAGGCGAAGCGCCGATCCCGGGCGCCGACAGCCGCTCGCTGTGCCGTACGATCCGTGGTCGCGGTAAAGTCGACCCGATTCTGGTATCCGACCCGGCGCAGGCCGCGGCGATGCTGGCGTCGGTGCTGACCGGCAACGATTTAGTGCTGGTGCAAGGTGCCGGAAACATTGGAAAAATCGCCCGTCACCTGGCTGAAATCAAACTGATCCCGCAAAAAACGGAGGAGGAGCGCCATGGCTGATAAAATCGCGGTGCTTTTCGGTGGAACCTCCGCTGAACGTGAAGTGTCGCTGAATTCAGGCGCCGCGGTGCTGGCCGGGCTGCGTGAAGCCGGGGTGGATGCCCATCCGGTTGACCCGCGCGATGTCGATATTACCCAGTTGAAAAAGCTGGGCTTTAAGAAAGCGTTTATTGCACTCCACGGCCGCGGCGGGGAAGATGGCACGCTGCAGGGGCTGTTGGATCTGATCCAGCTGCCTTATACCGGCAGCGGCGTGATGGCTTCGGCGATTTCAATGGATAAACTGCGCAGCAAATGGCTGTGGCAGGGGGCCGGATTACCGGTCGCGCCGTGGGTGGCGCTGACCCGCGCCCAGTTTAGCGCCGGATTATCTGCTGATGTCGAACAGCAGATTGCGGCGCTGGGTCTGCCGCTCATCATCAAGCCCAGCCGCGAAGGCTCCAGCGTTGGGATGTCGAAAGTCAGCGAAAGCTGTGATTTAGCGAGTGCGCTGGCGCTGGCTTTTCAGCATGATGATGAAGTTTTGGTCGAAAAATGGCTCAGTGGGCCGGAATTTACCGTCGCCATCGTCGGTGAAGAAATTTTACCGTCAATACGTATCCAGGCGGCTGGAACCTTCTATGATTATGAGGCGAAGTATCTCTCTGATGAGACGCAATATTTCTGCCCAGGATTGGAAGATCCAGCGCGTGAGTCAGTCATTCAGAGCCTGGTGCTTAAAGCCTGGAATGTTCTGGGTTGCAAAGGCTGGGGCCGTATTGACGTCATGCTGGACAGCGATGGCCAGTTTTATCTGCTGGAAGCGAATACTTCCCCGGGCATGACCAGCCATAGCCTTGTACCGATGGCGGCGCGTCAGGCAGGAATGAGCTTCTCCCAGCTTGTTGTACGAATTCTGGACCTGGCGGGGTGATATGTCGCAGGCTGCGCTGAATACGCGGAACCATGAAGAGGACGTTTCTTCTTCGCGTCGGAGTAATGGAACGCGGCTGGCAGGGATCGTTTTCCTGCTGGCGGTGCTGTTTACCGTGCTGGTCAGCGGGTGGATGGTTCTTGGCTGGATGGAAGACGCGCAGCGTTTACCGCTGTCGAAGATGGTGGTGACCGGCGAGCGTCACTATACGCGCAATGATGACATCCGCCAGGCGATCCTGGCGCTGGGTTCGCCGGGCACCTTTATGACTCAGGATGTGAACATCATTCAGAGTCAGATTGAACGTCTGCCATGGATTAAGCAGGCGAGCGTCCGAAAGCAGTGGCCCGATGAATTGAAGATTCATCTGGTTGAATATGTGCCGATTGCACGCTGGAATGATCAACATATGGTGGATGCAGAAGGAAATGCCTTCAGCGTGCCGGCGGATCGCACCAGCAAACAGAATTTACCGATGTTATATGGCCCGGAAGGCAGCGAGAACGAAGTGCTGCAAGGGTACCGTGACATGGGGCAGGTGCTGGCAAAGGATAAATTCACGTTGAAAGTGGCGGCAATGACCGCCCGTCGTTCCTGGCAGTTGACGCTTAATAATGACATTAAGCTCAACCTTGGCCGTGGCGACACCATGAAACGGCTTCAGCGCTTTATGGAACTCTACCCGGTTCTTCAGCAGCAGGCGCAGACCGACGGCAAACGGATTAGCTACGTTGATTTGCGTTATGACTCGGGTGCGGCAGTAGGCTGGGTACCTGCTCCCGCAGAGGAAACTAATCAACAACAGAATCAGGCACAGGCAGAACAACAATGATCAAGGCGACGGACAGAAAACTGGTAGTTGGACTGGAGATTGGCACCGCCAAGGTGGCCGCTTTAGTAGGGGAAGTTCTGCCCGACGGCATGATTAATATCATCGGCGTGGGCAGTTGCCCATCGCGTGGTATGGATAAAGGCGGTGTGAACGACCTCGAGTCGGTGGTGAAATGCGTACAGCGCGCCATCGACCAGGCCGAACTGATGGCGGATTGCCAGATTTCATCAGTTTATTTGGCTCTTTCGGGTAAACATATAAGCTGTCAGAATGAAATCGGGATGGTACCGATTTCGGAAGAAGAAGTGACGCTGGATGACGTCGAGAACGTGGTCCATACCGCGAAGTCGGTTCGCGTACGCGATGAGCACCGCGTCCTGCACGTGATTCCGCAGGAATACGCCATTGACTACCAGGAAGGGATAAAAAACCCGGTAGGGCTGTCCGGCGTGCGTATGCAGGCGAAGGTACATCTGATTACCTGCCATAACGATATGGCGAAAAACATTGTTAAAGCGGTGGAACGTTGTGGTCTGAAAGTTGACCAACTTATTTTCGCCGGTTTAGCGGCCAGTTATTCCGTATTAACAGAAGACGAACGTGAGCTGGGCGTCTGCGTGGTGGATATTGGCGGTGGTACAATGGATATCGCCGTCTATACCGGCGGCGCGCTGCGTCACACCAAAGTGATCCCGTACGCGGGCAACGTGGTGACCAGCGATATCGCCTATGCCTTCGGTACGCCGCCGAGCGACGCCGAAGCCATTAAGGTTCGTCACGGTTGCGCGTTGGGTTCCATCGTCGGTAAAGACGAAAACGTCGAAGTACCGAGCGTAGGCGGACGGCCGCCGCGTAGCCTGCAGCGTCAGACGCTGGCTGAGGTGATTGAACCGCGCTATACCGAACTGCTTAATCTGGTCAATGAAGAGATCCTGCAGCTGCAGGAACAGCTCCGCCAGCAGGGGGTTAAACACCATCTGGCGGCGGGGATTGTGTTAACCGGCGGCGCGGCGCAAATTGAAGGTCTGGCGGCCTGTGCGCAGCGCGTGTTCCATACTCAGGTGCGCATTGGCGCGCCGCTGAACATCACCGGTTTAACGGACTATGCCCAGGAGCCGTATTATTCGACGGCGGTGGGGCTGCTGCACTACGGAAAAGAGTCACATCTGAGTGGTGAAGCGGAAGTCGAAAAACGCGTGACGGCGTCGGTGGGCTCGTGGATTAAGCGACTCAACAGCTGGCTGCGAAAAGAGTTTTAATTTTTTAAGAGAACGCAGACAATTAGCGTTCTCAGGCGACAGGCACAAAACGGAGAGAAACTATGTTTGAACCTATGGAACTGACCAACGACGCGGTGATTAAAGTCATCGGCGTCGGTGGCGGCGGCGGTAATGCCGTTGAACACATGGTGCGCGAGCGCATTGAGGGTGTTGAATTCTTCGCGGTGAACACCGATGCGCAGGCGCTGCGCAAAACGGCTGTTGGCCAGACTATCCAGATCGGTAGCGGTATTACCAAAGGTCTGGGCGCTGGCGCGAACCCGGAAGTCGGCCGTAATGCGGCGGATGAAGACCGTGAAGCGCTGCGCGCGGCCCTTGATGGCGCAGACATGGTGTTCATCGCGGCAGGCATGGGCGGCGGTACCGGTACCGGCGCGGCGCCTGTTGTTGCCGAAGTGGCTAAGGATCTGGGGATCCTCACCGTGGCGGTGGTCACTAAGCCGTTTAATTTTGAAGGCAAGAAGCGCATGGCGTTTGCTGAGCAGGGGATCACCGAGCTGTCCAAGCACGTTGACTCACTGATCACCATCCCGAACGACAAGCTGCTGAAAGTACTTGGCCGCGGCATTTCTCTGCTTGACGCGTTCGGCGCGGCAAACGACGTCCTCAAAGGCGCGGTGCAGGGTATCGCCGAACTGATCACCCGTCCGGGCCTGATGAACGTCGACTTCGCGGACGTCCGTACCGTGATGTCAGAAATGGGCTACGCGATGATGGGCTCCGGCGTGGCGAGCGGTGAAGACCGTGCGGAAGAAGCGGCTGAAATGGCTATCTCTTCTCCGCTGCTGGAAGATATCGACCTGTCCGGCGCGCGCGGCGTGCTGGTTAACATCACCGCGGGCTTCGACCTGCGTCTGGATGAGTTCGAAACCGTGGGTAACACCATCCGCGCATTTGCTTCGGATAACGCCACCGTGGTTATCGGTACCTCTCTGGACCCGGATATGAACGACGAACTGCGCGTCACCGTAGTGGCGACCGGTATCGGCATGGACAAGCGTCCGGAAATTACCCTGGTGACCAACAAACAGGTTCAGCAGCCGGTGATGGATCGCTACCAGCAGCACGGTATGTCCCCGCTGACGCAAGAGCAGAAGCCGGCGGCAAAAGTGGTGAACGACAATACGCCGCAAACCGCGAAAGAGCCGGATTATCTGGATATCCCAGCCTTCCTGCGTAAGCAAGCCGATTAAGAATCGACTGGAAGTTGGGCATCTGCGCTCTTTGTGCTAAACTGGCCTCCCGATAGTGGTGTACACTTCGGTTGGATAGGTAAATTGGCGAGATTATACGATGATCAAACAAAGGACTCTTAAACGTATCGTTCAGGCGACTGGTGTCGGTTTGCATACCGGCAAGAAAGTCACACTGACGTTACGCCCTGCGCCGGCAAATACCGGGGTCATCTATCGTCGCACCGACTTGAATCCACCGGTAGATTTTCCGGCTGATGCCAAATCTGTGCGTGATACCATGCTCTGTACTTGCCTGGTTAATGAGCATGACGTGCGGATTTCTACGGTTGAACACCTGAACGCCGCATTGGCTGGCCTGGGTATCGACAACATTATTGTTGAAGTCGATGCACCGGAAATCCCGATTATGGACGGCAGTGCGGCTCCGTTCGTTTATTTGTTGCTGGACGCCGGCATCGATGAACTGAACTGCGCCAAGAAATTTGTACGTATCAAAGAGACGGTTCGCGTCGAAGATGGCGACAAATGGGCTGAATTCAAACCGTACAATGGTTTTTCGCTGGACTTCACCATCGATTTTAACCATCCGGCGATTGATGCCAGCACCCAGCGCTATACGCTGAACTTCTCGGCCGATGCGTTCATGCGTCAGATTAGTCGTGCGCGTACCTTCGGTTTCATGCGCGATATCGAATATCTGCAGTCCCGCGGCCTGTGCCTGGGCGGCAGCTTCGATTGTGCCATCGTTGTTGACGATTATCGCGTACTGAACGAAGACGGTCTGCGCTTTGAAGACGAATTTGTTCGCCACAAAATGCTGGATGCGATCGGTGACCTGTTTATGTGTGGTCACAACATTATCGGCGCATTCACGGCGTACAAATCGGGTCACGCGTTGAATAACAAACTGCTGCAGGCTGTTCTGGCAAAACAGGAAGCCTGGGAGTATGTGACCTTCGAAGACGACGCAAAACTGCCAATGGCGTTCCGCGCACCGTCGATGGTTTTGGCGTAAGCCTGACCATTCAGTAAATTCGACTGGTAACCTGGTACTCTCTCCGACCAGGGAACCAGTCGTTTTTCTTTTATAGCCTCTTCCCGTTATTTTTCGCTGCGATTTCTGGGTAATAATTAGCGCGCGTTCGCTGCTTTATTAAGCGTTTTCCCCGGGCAACAGCCTTCATTCATGCTGCCTCAGCGCGCTATTAATGTTAGTATTTGAGCGCAAAATTATTTCTCCGGGTTGCTTTACCCCGTGGACATCAGGTTGTCCTGCGAAAAACGTTAATAAAGAGACAGCCTGAACGACAACGGGTATACCAAAGAAAGGTAATGAACGTGAGTGGATTGCTGACGCGCTGGCGACAGTTTGGCAGACGGTATTTTTGGCCGCATCTCCTGTTGGGGATGGTCGCGGCCAGCCTCGGCCTGCCTGCGCTAAGCAACGGCCATGAGACCGCGACGCCAGCGAAGGCGACCGCCAGCAACCATAATCCGAGCAAAGTTAATTTCTCCCAGCTGGCGCTGCTGGAGACGAATCGCCGGCCAAACTTTACCGTCGACTACTGGCATCAGCACGCCATTCGCACCGTTATTCGTCATCTCTCTTTCGCCATGGCGCCGCAGGCCTTGCCGGTGGCGGAAGAAGCGTCCCCGCTGCAGGCGCAGCATCTGGCGCTGCTCGACACGCTCAGCGCGCTGCTGACGCAGGACAGCACGCCGCCGGTGGTGTTCCGCCAGGCGGCGTATATCCCTTCCTCATATTCTGCCTTCCGCGTCAGCGCCTGGATAAGCCAGGTGGCGGGGATCCGCGCAGGGCCTCAACGTCTCAGCTGAAAATAACCACGGACTATCCTATTTTTTGTGACTCCGCACCGCGGGGCGTTTGAGATTTTATTATGCTTATTAAAATGTTAACCAAGGTTTTCGGCAGCCGTAACGACCGTACGCTGCGTCGTATGCGCAAAGTCGTCAATATCATCAACGGTATGGAACCGGCGATGGAAAAACTCTCTGATGACGAGCTGAAAGCGAAAACCGCTGAATTCCGCGCGCGCCTGGAAAAAGGCGAAGTACTGGAAAACCTGATCCCTGAAGCTTTCGCCGTCGTTCGCGAAGCGAGTAAGCGCGTGTTCGGCATGCGTCACTTCGACGTTCAGCTGCTGGGCGGTATGGTGCTTAACGATCGCTGCATCGCCGAGATGCGTACCGGTGAAGGTAAAACCTTGACCGCGACCCTGCCGGCCTACCTCAACGCGCTGACCGGCAAAGGCGTACACGTGGTGACCGTCAACGATTATCTGGCCCAGCGTGACGCCGAAAATAACCGCCCGCTGTTCGAATTCCTCGGCATGACCGTTGGCATCAACATGTCCGGCCTGCCGGCGCCGGCGAAGCGTGAAGCCTACGCTGCCGATATCACCTATGGCACCAACAACGAATACGGCTTCGATTACCTGCGCGACAACATGGCCTTCAGCCCGGAAGAGCGCGTTCAGCGTAAACTGCACTATGCGCTGGTGGATGAGGTGGACTCCATCCTGATCGATGAGGCGCGTACCCCGCTGATCATTTCCGGCCCGGCGGAAGACAGCTCTGAAATGTACCGCAAGGTCAACAAGATCATTCCACACCTGATCCGTCAGGAAAAAGAGGATTCGGACACCTTCACCGGCGAAGGCCACTTCTCGGTGGATGAAAAAGCGCGTCAGGTTAACCTGACCGAACGCGGTCTGGTGCTGATTGAAGAGCTGCTGGTACAGGAAGGCATTATGGATGAAGGTGAGTCCCTGTACTCCCCGACCAACATTATGCTGATGCACCACGTCACCGCCGCGCTGCGCGCCCATGCGCTGTTCACCCGCGACGTTGACTACATCGTTAAAGATGGTGAAGTTATCATCGTTGATGAGCACACTGGCCGTACGATGCAGGGCCGCCGCTGGTCCGATGGCCTGCACCAGGCCGTTGAGGCCAAAGAGGGCGTGGATATCCAGAACGAGAACCAGACCCTGGCCTCTATCACCTTCCAGAACTATTTCCGTCTGTATGAGAAACTGGCGGGGATGACCGGTACCGCCGATACTGAAGCCTTTGAATTCAGCTCCATCTACAAGCTGGATACCGTGGTCGTCCCGACCAACCGTCCGATGATCCGTAAAGACATGGCGGATCTGGTCTATATGACCGAAGCGGAAAAAATTCAGGCGATTATCGAAGATATTAAAACCCGTACCGCAGCCGGTCAGCCGGTGTTGGTGGGGACAATCTCGATCGAGAAATCGGAAGTGGTTTCCCGTGAGCTGACCAAAGCCGGCATTAAGCACAACGTTCTGAACGCCAAGTTCCACGCCAGCGAAGCGGACATCGTCGCCCAGGCAGGCTATCCTTCCGCGGTGACCATCGCTACCAACATGGCGGGCCGTGGTACCGATATTATGCTCGGCGGTAGCTGGCAGGCGGAAGTCGCGGCGCTGGAAAACCCAACGCCTGAGCAGATTGAACAAATCAAAGCCGACTGGCAGGTGCGCCACGATGCGGTACTGGCCGCAGGCGGCCTGCACATCATCGGTACCGAGCGTCATGAATCACGCCGTATCGATAACCAGCTGCGCGGCCGTGCCGGTCGTCAGGGGGATGCCGGTTCTTCCCGCTTCTACCTGTCGATGGAAGATGCCCTGATGCGTATCTTCGCCTCCGATCGCGTATCCGGCATGATGCGTAAACTGGGGATGAAACCCGGCGAAGCCATTGAGCACCCGTGGGTCACCAAGGCTATCGCCAACGCACAGCGTAAAGTCGAGAGCCGTAACTTCGATATTCGTAAGCAGCTGCTGGAATATGATGATGTGGCCAACGACCAGCGCCGGGCAATTTACACCCAGCGTAACGAACTGCTGGACGTGTCTGATGTCAGCGAAACCATCAACAGCATCCGCGAAGACGTGTTTAAGGCGACTATCGATGCCCATATTCCGCCGCAGTCGCTGGAGGAAATGTGGGATATCGAAGGCCTGCAGGAGCGTCTGAAAAACGACTTCGACCTCGACCTGCCAATCAAAGAGTGGCTGGATAAAGAGCCGGAGCTGCATGAAGAGACCCTGCGCGAACGTATTCTGCAGAGCGCGGTAGAAACCTACCAGCGTAAAGAAGAAGTGGTCGGCGCCGAAATGATGCGCCACTTCGAGAAAGGCGTGATGCTGCAGACCCTGGATTCGCTGTGGAAAGAACATCTGGCGGCGATGGACTACCTGCGCCAGGGTATCCACCTGCGCGGCTATGCGCAGAAAGATCCGAAGCAGGAGTACAAGCGCGAATCGTTCTCTATGTTTGCCGCGATGCTGGAGTCACTGAAGTATGAAGTGATCAGCACCCTGAGCAAAGTGCAGGTGCGGATGCCGGAAGAAGTCGAGGCGATGGAGCAGCAGCGTCGGGAAGAGGCCGAGCGCCTGGCGCAGATGCAGCAGCTCAGCCATCAGAGCGATGATGAAGCCGCTGCACAGGATCTGGCGGCGCAAACCGGCGAACGTAAAGTGGGGCGTAACGATCCCTGCCCGTGTGGTTCCGGTAAAAAATACAAACAGTGCCATGGCCGTCTGAGCTAAGGGCTGATAAAAAAACAAAGGCGCAGAGTTCTGCGCCTTTTTTATGGAGCTGATTCAATGAAAAAACTGCAAATCGCCGTAGGGATAATTCGCAATCCAGAAGGCGACATCTTTATTACCCAGCGCGCCGCCGATGCCCATATGGCGAATAAACTGGAGTTCCCGGGCGGGAAGATTGAATCTGCTGAAACGCCAGAGCAGGCGTTGATCCGCGAGCTACAGGAAGAGGTGGGGATTACGGTCACCACGTTTTCACTATTTGATAAGCTGGAGTATCAGTTCCCCGATCGCCACATTACGCTGTGGTTTTTCCTCGTGGAAAGCTGGGAAGGCGAGCCCTGGGGCAAAGAGGGGCAGCCGGGACAGTGGATGGCGCGGCAGGCGCTGGATCCGGCGGCGTTTCCCCCGGCTAATGAACCGGTTATCCGCAAACTTATCGCCCAGGGCTGAGCCCCGGGCCGGGAGGCTAACCCAACAGGCGTGGGTTAGCGTGCCGTCAAATCAGGGCTGCTGCTCGCTCCAGTCATCGCTATCGGAGAGATCGCCCGCGCTGGGGATGCGCTTCTCCTCTGCTGCCCATTCTCCCAAATCGATCAGCTGGCAGCGCTTGCTGCAGAACGGACGATAGGGGCTTTGTTCGCCCCATACCACATTTTTGCCGCAGGTCGGACAATTGACGATAGTCTCTTCTGACATGTTATCTCCTTAACAGCAGGCCAGTTCAAAATCAAAGCGCTCCGGCACGATCCCATACTCACTGTCCAGCGGCAGGAAGCGGATGGCGAAACGGCTCTTATGGCCGGAGATCTGCGGATAAAGCTGGTGGGCCAGATCGAGACGCAGGCGCAGCAGATCGGCATCTTCGCCATTATCCTGATAAAAGCCATTGAGGCTGGTCTGTTTGCGAAACTGCCCGGAGTTACGGATCAGATCGAGGATCAGGCTCAGGGACTGGACCAAAGGATCGAGGCTGGCAAGCCAGCTGGCCATCTGCTCGTCACGATGCGCCTGCGGCATATGGAGCCAGATATGCAGGGTCGGTAAATCGAAGCTGCAACAGCCGCCTGGGATACTCAGACGCTGACGCACTAGCGCAATCAGGCGATCTTCACGCAGAAACTGACCAATGCGCGGCGCGGCCATCAGGGTGCTGGAAGACTGCTTGAGCTGCTGGCGCAGCGCGTTAATACGCTCCTGATCGACTCCCGGCACTTCTGCCCAGGACTGGAGCTTACGCTGCTGGCGCTCCAGCTCTTTGACCAGATCGGTACGCACCTCGCCGCGCTCCAGGACATCCAGCAGATCGCCGGCGTTACGGAAAAAATGGAGCGCATCGGCATGGCTGGCAATCATCGGATGGAAAGCCATCTGCTGGATCAGAAATTCGATGCGCAGCCAGGTGCGCATTTTCTCATTAAGAGGATGTTCAAACAGAACGGGGGTATGCATTACGAGTTTTCCTGTGAGGCGGCCTGCGATGCCAGCGTTAAATACTTTTCGTGCAGGCGGGCAACATCCGATGCCACTGCATCCGGCGTGCCAGTGTTTTCAATAACATCGTCCGCGACGGCCAGGCGCTGCTCGCGCGTGGCCTGGGCGGCAAGAATATGTTCAGCATGTTCGCGGCTGACCTTATCGCGCAGCATGGTGCGTTCGATTTGCGTCTCTTTTGGCACATCGACGACCAGGACGCGATCGGCCTGGCTGGACAGGCGGTTTTCGACCAGCAAAGGTACGACCCAGAGGAGATAAGGGGAGGTGGCGGCCTGCATCTGGCGGCGCGTTTCCTGCTGAATTAGCGGATGCAACAGCGCGTTGAGCCAGGCTTTTTCCTCCACCTGAGCAAAAATTTTTTCCCGCAGCAGACGGCGGTTTAGCGTGCCGTCGGGCGCGATCATCTGTGGCCCGAAGTGGCCGGCAATGGCCTGGAGTGCCGGGGTGCCGGGCTCGACTACCTGGCGGGCGATAACATCGGCATCGATAACGTTAATCCCGAGCTGCGCGAAGGCGTCGGCAACCGTACTTTTACCGCTGCCAATCCCGCCTGTTAACGCGACTGTGTACCCCATATCTTCTGACCCTGAAACGGATTGCTCGTATTTTTTGGTATTCAGACAGCGAGGACGGGCAGTATGCCGGAGAGGCGACAGCGATCTTGTCGTGATGGCCCCGTGCCAACCGGGAGCGCCGTCCGCTATTCTGTTTATTTTAATCAAGCAAATCAAATGGTTAAAAATAATACGCTGGCGGGTGGAGACATAAGCGTTTTTTTCTCCATTCACCAGGTAAATTTATACGATTGTAGCGTAAAAAAAGTGAAAATCGCAGTCTTGCGCGGGCCTGATTCGTGCGTATGATAACGTCACTGGAGTTGTGCTCTTACATTAATGCCATTAACCCCAGGAATTCGCACATGCGTATTGAAGAAGATCTGAAGCTTGGTTTCAAAGACGTTCTTATCCGCCCGAAACGCTCTACCCTCAAAAGCCGTTCTGATGTTGAGCTGGAACGTGAATTCACCTTTAAACATTCAGGCCTGACCTGGTCCGGCGTGCCGATTATTGCGGCAAACATGGATACCGTCGGCACCTTCAGCATGGCGAAAGCGCTGGCCACTTTTGGCATTCTGACCGCAGTACACAAGCACTACACCGCAGAAGAATGGCAGGCGTTTGTCCAGAGCGTATCCGCAGACGTTCTCAAGCATGTGATGGTTTCCACCGGTACTTCCGACGCGGATTTCGATAAAACGCAACAGATCCTCTCTGAGAACCCACAGTTGAATTTTGTGTGCATTGACGTCGCCAATGGCTACTCTGAACACTTCGTACAGTTTGTGGCGAAGGCGCGCGAAGCCTGGCCGCAAAAAACCATTATCGCCGGGAACGTGGTCACCGGTGAAATGTGCGAAGAGCTGATCCTCTCCGGCGCCGATATCGTCAAAGTTGGCATTGGCCCGGGGTCCGTTTGCACCACCCGTGTCAAAACCGGGGTCGGCTACCCGCAGCTCTCCGCCGTGATCGAGTGTGCTGATGCCGCACACGGCCTTGGCGGCCAGATCATCAGCGATGGCGGTTGCACCATGCCGGGCGATGTGGCGAAAGCCTTCGGCGGCGGCGCTGATTTCGTGATGCTCGGCGGTATGCTGGCGGGCCACGAAGAGAGCGGCGGTACTGTGGTTGAAGAGAACGGTGAAAAATTCATGCTGTTTTACGGCATGAGCTCCGAGTCGGCGATGACCCGCCATGTGGGCGGTGTCGCGAAATACCGCGCGGCGGAAGGGAAAACCGTGAAGCTGCCGCTGCGTGGCCCGGTGGACAATACCGCGCGCGACATTCTCGGCGGCCTGCGTTCAGCCTGCACCTACGTTGGCGCCTCGCGACTGAAAGAGCTGACCAAACGCACCACCTTTATCCGCGTTCAGGAACAAGAGAACCGGGTATTCAACAGCCTGTAACCGGCTGCGCTGGCGCCTGCGCGGTGCCAGCGTTTCTCATCCTCCCGCCCCGCCAATGGCATCGCCCAGGTGAAAAACGGGCAAATACATCGCCACCACCAGGATCCCAACCAGCGAGCCGGTTATTACCAGCATCAGGGGTTCCAGATGCGCAGCCAGACTGTCGGCTCGCTGATGGGTCTGCTCACGATGATGATGCGCCAGGTTTTCCAGCATCTGATCCAGCGCCCCCGCGATTTCCCCCGTGCGGATGAGCTGCAGACACAGCGGTGTAAAACCGCCGCAGCGGCTTAACGCCTGCCAGATCGGATCCCCCTGAACGATCAGCGCGCGGGCCTGCGCCAGGCGCTGGCGCCACAGCGGGCACGACAGGGTCTCTTCAACGCTTTGCAGCCCCTGCAGAAAGCTGATACCGGCGCTTTGGGTTAAAGCCAGAACGGTGAATATCAGGCTCAGCTGTTGGCCGCCGATCAGGGGGCCGACGAGAGGGAGCGCGTTAAGCAACTGCTGGCGACGCAGCAGCCAGTCGGCGCGCTGCCGGAGCAGCTGGTTGAGCAGCAGCGGGCTCAGCAGAAAGGCCAACAGCAACGGCCAGCCGCGGCTCAGCATGTCGCCTGCCGCAATAACCATTCGCGTCAACAACGGCAGCGGCGTATTGAACGTCTGGTAGATGGCGGTGAATTCGGGAAGGACAAAATAGAGCATTCCAAGCACCACCAGCAGCGCCAGAGTGAGCACGATTAGCGGGTAGCGCAGCGCCTTTTTGACCTTGCCGGCAAGCCGCTGCTGCTCCTGCTGCTGGTTGGCCAGCTGCTGGCAGCAAATATCGAGCTTGCCCGTCAGTTCGCCGGTGCTAATCATCGCCAGATACAGTGGCGGAAAAGCCTGCGGCCACTGCGCCAGTGCGGCAGAGAAGGCTACGCCCTGGGCCAGTTCGCGGCCCAGCGCCTCAAGCAGCGCCTGCCACTGCGCATGCGGTTGCTGCTGCGCCAACAGCGATAACCCTTCCGCCAGCGGTAGCCCGGCCTGCAGCAGTGTTGCCAACTGGCGGATGGTTTCGCTGCTGTAGCGCGGGCGCCACAGGCTTTGCTTCACCGAACAGCGGCGTATAGCCAGCGGCATGATGCGCTGCTGCTGGAGGTGATGCAGTACCTCCGGACGACTGGCTTGCCATAGCATCCCCTGACAAGGAGCGCCTTGTGCATCGACGCCTCGCCAGCGCCAGAGACGCTTAGTCGCCATGGGGGATCCCCAGCACCCGCACCACCTCTTCGAGGCTCGTCAACCCCTGTTCGATAGCCTGACATCCGCTTTCAAAAAGCGTCATCATGCCCGCGGCTCGCGCCAGAGATTCGATCTCAAGGGCGTTGAGTCCCTGGACTATCCCCTGACGTAGCCCCGGGGTGACAGGCAAGACCTCAAACAGCGCCAGACGGCCATGATACCCGTGATAACAGTTTTCGCAGCCTGCTGCCTGCCAGCGCGGCAGCGGGCGGGGCCACAGACTGTGCGGCAGGTCGGCGGCGCTGCCGGCATTGCGCCGGCAGTGGGGGCACAGCTTGCGGACCAGACGCTGGGCGATAACCAGCGAGAGCGCAGAAGAGATCATCCAGCGGGCGATGCCCATTTGCTGCAGGCGAGTGAGGGTTTCGCTGGTGGAATTGGTGTGCAGGGTAGAGAGCACCAGATGGCCCGTTTGAGCGGCTTTCAGCGCGATTTCAGCGGTTTCGGCATCGCGGATTTCACCCACCATCACAATATCCGGGTCCTGGCGTAACAGGGCGCGCAGCACGCTGTGAAAGGTCAGCCCGGCGCGCGGATTGATTTGCGTCTGGTTCATCCCGGCGATAGGGATCTCCAGAGGATCCTCGACGCTACAGATGTTCACTTGCTCCCGGTTTCGGGCCTGCAGGGCGCTGTAGAGGGTCACCGTTTTCCCGCTTCCGGTTGGGCCAGTGACCAGCAGCAGCCCCTGCGGCTGATTCAGGGCCTGGCGAAAGGCCGCCAACTGAGAGGATGAGAGGCCGAGAGCCTCCAGATCCAGCGCCTGGTCAACCTGATGCAGAAGGCGCAGGACAATTTTCTCGCCATAGCGGCAGGGCAGGGTGGCGATGCGAAAGGAGAGCGGCCGTCCGGCGAGGTTCAGCGCGAACTGGCCATCCTGCGGCAAACGATGCTCGGCGATATCGAGATTGGCCATCACCTTGAGACGTGCGATAACCGGCGCGGCCAGCTCGGGCGCCAGCAGCGGCAGCGCGTGTAGCACGCCATCGACACGCAGGCGGATCCTTAAGTGCGCTTCCGTGGGCTCGATATGAATATCGGACGCCCGCTGACGCAGGGCCTGCTCGAGGATCTGGTTGACCCGCTCGGCGATGTTTTCCGGCCCTGCATTTTGCGCCAGCAGCGCCTGCTTTTCCTGGACTTGCAGGCGCTTATCCATCTGCTCCTGGCTCCAGCATTCAATATCGATCCGTTTTTGCGTCGCGAAACGCAGCGCTTCCATTAGCTCTGTCGGTGGGGTATCGACCACCGCAATGGATATCGTCTGCTCATCGCTGTGCAGCAGCAGGGCGTGATGGCGACGACAGAGAGGGATCAGCTGTTCTGTTTTCATGTTGTCGCCCTCACTTCACCCGGAAGACGTCTTCGCAGGCCTGCTGAAGTGCGCTGTTGTCGGTGATAGTGCAGACCCGCTGCCAACCGGTAACGCCTTCGGCGTTATCCCAGGTCGGGGTCAGGGTGACGCCCAGTCCGTTGAGACTTTCCTGGCCGGTGAGGGTAACGACGCCTTTGGCCACGCTCATGGCGGAGAGGTAGCGCGTGGTTGTTGGCGAGGGGATGCCATTGCTGCCGCCGTCGCATGTCGTCAGGCCGCCATGATCGAGCGCGCAAAGTTCGATTGCCGTCCGGTAGGGGACAAAGGTCTGCAGCAGGTCGGTGAGGGCGGCTTTACGCAGGTAGTTCTGGTAGGCCGGGATGCCGATGGCGCTGAGAATGGCGATGATGCCGATGACCACCATCAGTTCAATCAGGGTAAAACCTCGTTGTTTATCCATAAGTCGCTCCTTGTTGTGACAGGAGCACTGTGACGGGATTCTGGGGGGCAGGCGAGGAGACGAAAACGATCCGGGAAACCGGGTTCCAGGGTTTTTACCGGTATTGCATGGCGAGCAAGAGCGACTGCGAGTCGGGTCGCAAATTCAGGCCTTCACGCCCGGAAGCGTGAAGGCCAAATCCTCAGCGGAAACGCATCGACAGGTCGAGCGCCTGCACATGTTTGGTCAGGGCCCCGACGGAAATATAGTCGACCCCGGTCTCGGCAAATTCGCGGATGGTGTCAAAGGTGACGTTGCCGGAGACCTCCAGCGCCGCCTGGCCAGCGGTGATTTTCACCGCCTCGCGCATCAGGTCGGTGGTGAAGTTATCGAGCATAATGATATCGGCCCCGGCTTTTAACGCCTGCTCCAGCTCATCCAGCGTTTCCACTTCCACTTCCACCGGCACATCAGGATGCAGCCAGAAAGCCTTTTCCACCGCCTGACGGATCGAGCCGGAGGCGATGATGTGGTTTTCTTTAATCAGGAAAGCGTCGAACAGCCCCAGACGGTGGTTGGCGCCGCCTCCGCAGAGAACCGCGTATTTCAGCGCGGTACGCAGCCCTGGCAGCGTTTTACGCGTATCCAGGAGTTGGGTTTTGGTGCCGGCCAGCAGGTCGACATAGCGGCGGACGACGCTGGCGACGCCGGAGAGGGTTTGCACAAAGTTCAGCGCCGTACGTTCGCCAGTGAGCAGAATGCGCGATGGGCCTTCCAGCTCGAACAGGGGTTGATCGGCTTTGACCGCGTCGCCATCGGCGACGTGCCAGGTGATAGTCACGTCGTCACCGGCGAGCTGAATGAAGACCTCTTCCACCCAGCGTTTACCACAGAAGACGCCATCTTCGCGGGTAATGACCACCGCATGGGAGCGTGCATCCTGCGGCAATAATTGTGCGCTAATATCGTTGCTGGCGTCGACTTCGCCGCCCAAATCTTCCCGCAGGGAGTGTGCGACAGCATCGGTAATATCGAGATTAATTCGTTCCAGCAGCACGTCACGGCGGCGGTCGGGGTTGTAACGACGAGGCGACATGATAAAGCTCCAGATAGATAAGATTCAGAAGTGGGAAACATGCTAACCTGAACGACGTTTCAGTACCATACACACTTCATCCTTTGGGCCGGCGTGTGGCCCGGAAGCATGAGTTCGCGAAAGGAGATCCCGCATGCAGTTGAACGAGGGATGGCTGGTCGGCGCGCGTCGGGTTCCCTCGCCGCACCATGACTGCCGTCCGGATGAAGAAGCCCCTTCCTTACTGGTGGTGCATAACATTAGCCTGCCACCAGGTGAATTTGGTGGTCCATGGATTGACGCGCTGTTCACCGGCACCCTGGATCCGCACGCGCATCCTTTCTTTGCCGAGATCGCTCATCTGCGCGTTTCGGCGCATTGTCTGATTCGCCGTGATGGTGAAATCGTGCAGTATGTGCCTTTCGATAAGCGTGCGTGGCATGCGGGGGTCTCCTGCTATCAGGGGCGCGAACGCTGCAATGACTTTTCCATCGGCATAGAGCTGGAAGGCACGGATACCCTGGCGTATACCGATGCGCAGTACCAGCAGCTGGCGGCGGTGACGGATCTGCTTATCACGATTTATCCTGCCATCGCCACAAACATCACGGGCCATAGCGATATCGCGCCCGTGCGCAAGACAGACCCGGGACCGGCCTTTGACTGGAAAAAATTTCGTGCGCTGCTCAGCGCGCCGTCAGAAAAGGAGACCTCATGACGCTGTTTACTACGCTGCTGGTGCTTATCGCTGAACGCCTGTTTAAACTGGGCGAACACTGGCAGCTTGATCATCGGCTGGAGGTGGTGTTTCGCCGGATAAAACATTTCTCGTTGCCGGGAACGCTGCTGATGACCCTGGTCGCCGTCGCGGTGGTCTACCTCGTTCAGCGCTTGCTGCAGGGGCAGCTGTTCAACGTACCGCTGCTGGTGTTCTGGATCTTGCTGGGTCTGCTGTGCATCGGCGCCGGCAAGGTTCGGCTGCACTATCATGCCTATCTGAAAGCGGCGTCGCGCAATGACAGTCGCGCCTGCGATGCGATGGCCAGCGAGCTGACGTTGATCCATGGCGTCCCGCCGGGCTGTGATGAGCGCGAGTACCTTAGCGAACTGCAAAATGCGCTGTTATGGATTAACTATCGTTACTACCTGGCGCCACTCTTTTGGTTTGTGGTGGGTGGGGCGTGGGGGCCGCTGACGCTTATCGCTTATTGCGTTCTGCGTGCCTGGCAGACGTGGCTGGCGCGCTACCAGACGCCGCATCACCGTTTGCAGTCTGGAATCGATGGTATCCTGCATATTGTCGACTGGCTGCCGGTGCGTCTGGTGGGGGTTGTCTATGCCCTGGTGGGGCATGGAGAGAAAGCGCTTCCGGCGTGGTTTGCATCGTTAGGCGACCGCCATTCGTCGCAGTATCAGGTATTGACCCGCCTGGCGCAGTATTCCCTGGCCCGTGAACCGCACGTGGATAAAGTGGCGACCCCAAAGGCCGCGGTGTCGATGGCCAAGAAAACCTCGCTGGTGGTGGTGGTGATCATGGCGCTGCTGACGATCTACGGCACCCTGGTGTAACGGCCTGCGCCCGTACTCTATCTGCCAGGATACCCCACCTGCGGGGCTTTGATTGCCGGATGGCGCTGCGCTTATCCGGCCTGGGGCTCACACCACGCAGGCCGGCAAGCAACAGCGCCGCCGGGCGCTATATCTGACGCCGCGCTTGTCATGTTGCCGGGGGGCGGCTTCGCCTGACCCGGCCTGGAGAACCTGCGCCTGCGGGCAGCATACCGAACCGCTACAGCGTATCCGCCGGCGGGATGCCGAAGTCGGGCATGCCGTCCTCTCTCCAGGCGACGAGTTTTAGCCGCGTATGACGATTGGGATCATACAGCGGGTCGCCTTCAATCTCGGTGTAATTCCGCGCGTGATATACCAGCACATCTTCTCCCGCCGGCGTTTGGGTAAAACTGTTATGGCCCGGGCCATACTGGCGGTTTTCATAGCTGGTCCGGAACACTGGCTGCGGGGCTTTATGCCAGTTTTCCGGCTGCAGCGGATCGGCCTCCCGGTCGATCCAGAGCAATCCCATGCAGTAGTTTTCATCGGTGGCGCTGGCGGAATAGCTGATGAAAAGCTTATCGCCATGCACCAGCACCGCGGGTCCTTCATTGACCTTAAATCCCCGGCACTCCCAGGCGAACTCCGGCTTGCTCAGCATGACCGGCTCGCCTTTTAGCGTCCACGGGTTGGCCATTTCAGCGAGATACAGGTTTGAGTTGCCCTCGATATGCGGAGATTTTTGCGCCCACAGGTACCAGCGTTTGCCCTGATGGATAAAGGTGGTGGCATCGAGGGCGAAGGTATCGAAAGGCGTCTCCACCTGGCCTTTTTCCTGCCAGCGGCCGGTCAGCGGATCGCTGTCGGCGCACTCGATAACGAACATGCGATGCTGGAACATGCCCAGCGCATCCAGATCGTGGGTATGGGTGGCGGCAAAATAGATATACCACTTACCGTCTATCTCATGTAGCTCCGGCGCCCAAATCAGCTGGCTCATCGGCCCGCTTTGCGGTGCGCGCCACACCACTACCGGCTCAGCATCGCGCAACCCCTCAAGGGTTGCCGCGCGCCGGATCTCCAGCCGGTCGTATTCCGGCACTGAGGCAATAAAGTAGTAATGATTCAGGTGGCGCAGAATAAAGGGATCTGCGCGCTGCTCAATAAAGGGGTTTGGCCAGTTGTTCATCAGGCTTTCCTTACATGTTCACTGGTTTTCAGTTCCTGGTATTCATTCAGCTCGCTGTAGTTGCTGCGGCGCTTCTCTAAATCGCTCTGAATCTGGCGCATCAGGGTGCGGTCAACTTTAAGCAGGCGCACCACGCCGGCGGTGATCAGGTAGCCGACGCCGGGGATGACCGAGAACAGCAGCACGATGCCGTTGAGGGCCGAGGCGCTCTGCGCTTTGGCGCCGGCGTCGTAGCCGTACCATGACAGCAGGAATCCGACCATCGCCCCGGCGACCGCCAGGCCGACTTTAAGGAAAAACAGATTGCCGGAGAAGCTAATACCGGTGATGCGCTTGCCGGTTTTCCACTCGCCGTAGTCGTCAACATCGGACATCAGCGACCAGTGCAGCGGGGAGGGGATCTGATGCAGGATATTGAGCAGGAAGTAGAGCACCATAATCAGCGTGGTGGCGTGCGGATTAAAGAAATAGAAGGCGCAGGAGAAGATCGCCAGCACGATGTTGGTCCAGAAGAAGACCTGCAGTTTGCACCAGCGGTCGGTGAGGACTTTTGCCAACATACTGCCAATCATCATCCCGACCACGCCGAGGCTGATAAACAGCGTGGCAAAATGGGTGCTTTGCCCCATCACCCAGGTAACGTAGTACATGGTGGCGGCCATGCGGATAAAGCCCGGACAGACGTTGCATAGCGTGAGCAGCAGGATGCGTACCCACTGGTCATTTTTCCACACGTCTTTGAGATCTTTTTTCAGTTCATCATTGGTCTGCACCGCCGGGTGGATGCGTTCGCGCACGGTGGCAAAGCAGAACAGGAACATACACATGCCGATAAAGGCCAGCACGGTCATCGCCATCTGATAGCCTTTCGCTTTATCGGCGCCGCCGAACCAGTCGGCCATGGGCAACAGCGTCAATGACAGCAGCAGCGTGGCGATACCCACCATCACGAAACGATAGGACTGGCAGGCAACACGTTCTTTCGGGTCGGCGGTCATCACCGTTCCCAGCGAGCAGTAGGGTATATTAATCGCGGTATAGGTAATCGACAGCAGAAAGTAGGTGACAAACGCATAGATGACTTTGCTGTTATAGGTCCACTCAGGAGTGGTGAACATCAGCACGCTGAACAGGGCGTAGGGGAAGGCAATCCACAGCAGCCATGGACGAAAGCGGCCATATTTACTGCGGGTGCGGTCGGCGAGGGCGCCCATGATCGGGTCGGTCACCGCATCGATGACGCGCACCGACAGCAGCAGTACGCCCACCAGCGCCGGCGCCAGGCCGAAGATATCGGTATAAAAATAGTTAACAAACAGCATGATGGCGCCAAAGATGATATTGCATCCGGCATCCCCCATCCCATAACCAATCTTTTCTTTTATTGAAAGTCTATTGTCTGCCATGTGCGGTCTCTCCGTTGCAGTATGGAGAGAATTATTGGCTGCTATCGAGAGAATTACGTTGCAGGAACGCGTTGACGATATGGATAAATAAGCTATGGAAGGGAAAGTGTGAAGCAGATAACAATGCTCTGCGCCCGTTATTAAGGGAGGGCGCAGAGCAAAGAGAATTATTGATGAGATGTATTATTGTGCTTTTACGGTGGCGGCGGCTTTCTGTTTAAACAGATAACCCACGCCCAGCACTGCGATCCATACCGGGATCAGCCAAACGGAAATCGCCATCCCCGGGGTCATCAGCATAATGATCAGCACCGCGGCCATAAACAGCAGGCACACCCAGTTACCCAGCGGGTAGAAGAGGGCGGGGAAGCGGGTGGTGACGCCCTGCTGCTGTTTGGCGCGACGGAATTTGATATGCGCGAGGCTGATCATCGCCCAGTTGATCACCAGGGCGGAGACCACCAGCGCCATCAGCAGGCCAAATGCGGATTCCGGCGCCAGGTAGTTGATCAGCACACACAGGGCGGTGACCACGGCGGAGACGAGAATGGTATTGACCGGCACGCCGCGTTTGTCGACGCTGAGCAGCGCTTTCGGCGCGTTCCCCTGCTGGGCAAGGCCGAACAGCATACGGCTGTTGCAGTAGACGCAGCTGTTATATACCGACAGGGCCGCCGTCAGCACCACCACGTTGAGGGCGTTTGCCACCAGCGTATCGCCAAGCTCATGGAAAATCAGGACGAACGGACTGGTGTCCGCGGTCACGCGCGTCCACGGCAGCAGCGAGAGCAGGACCGCCAGCGAACCAACATAGAAGATCAGAATACGGTAGATAACCTGGTTGGTGGCTTTCGGAATGCTTTGCTCCGGGTTATCCGCTTCCGCCGCGGTGATACCCACCAGCTCGAGACCGCCGAAGGAGAACATGATGATCGCCATCATCATCACCAGCCCGGTAAAGCCGTGCGGCAGGAACCCGCCTTGATCCCACAGGTTACGTACCGTCGCCTGCGGGCCGCCGTTGCCGCTGAACAGCAGCCAGCCACCGAACAAAATCATCGCCACGACGGCGACCACTTTGATAATGGCAAACCAGAACTCCATTTCACCGAACACTTTCACGTTGGTCAGGTTAATGGCGTTGATGGCGATGAAGAAAACCGCCGCTGAGGCCCAGGTCGGGATTTCCGGCCACCAGAACTGGATATATTTGCCGACGGCGGTCAGTTCCGCCATGGCTACCAGGACATACAGCACCCAGTAGTTCCAGCCGGAGGCGAAGCCGGCAAAGCCGCCCCAGTATTTATAAGCAAAGTGGCTAAACGAACCGGCTACCGGCTCTTCCACCACCATTTCGCCCAGCTGACGCATGATCAGAAAGGCGATAAAACCGGCAATCGCATAACCAAGAATGATACCCGGGCCGGCGGACTGAATGACGGACGCGCTCCCCAGAAACAGGCCGGTGCCGATAGCCCCGCCCAGCGCGATGAGCTGGATATGGCGGTTTTTGAGGCCGCGCTTCAGCCGATCGCCGTGCTGTTGACCTTCCATATGAAACCTCGTGTGTGGTTATTTTTTGTGTACGTCATCCGTCAGGTTGCTGCTTCACTGCTGTCCCTGCCAGAAAGCATAGCCAGCGAAAATTTGGGCGAAGTGGCCCACTTTTTACCTGAGTGATGGCGCGCACATATTGTTGTGTTTGTGTATTTTTCGACTTCCGTTTCTGTATTGTTTTGTTTACGGAAGGCGGTGCAGTAATTCAGAAAAAGGCCTTTCGTCTCAGGGAGAATAGTGGTAAGCGCGTTTGAATGCACCTGCTTTATTAAGGGATGACGACCATGTGTTTAAAAAGACATCAATAGACACATTCAGTATTATTCCGACGCATTGTTCTCATTTGGTTATTTATTCGTATTTACTGCCTTGATATTCACTTATCAGGCCGTTGAATCGGTTCAGATAGCGTAATTTTTCGTTTCCATTAAGTTAATGCTACCTCTTTATGAGTAAACGTAACATTTGTGCAAGGTTACATTTCTGAAATGTTATTTCTGTAAGGTTGTTAAAATGTCCGTGGTTTACTGATTTCAATCAAAACCTGTATGGACAGAAGGTGAATACTTTGTTACTTTAGCGCTACGAACTTTAAATTGGTAAGACCAATTGACTCCGGGCTAATGGCAGAGACAGGGAATATGGCCTACAGCAAAATCCGCCAACCAAAATTATCCGATGTGATAGAGCAGCAGCTGGAGTTTCTGATCCTTGAGGGGACCTTGCGCCCCGGTGAAAAACTCCCGCCTGAACGCGAACTGGCTAAACAGTTCGACGTTTCCCGCCCCTCGCTGCGTGAGGCGATTCAACGCCTCGAAGCCAAGGGCCTGTTGCTTCGTCGTCAGGGAGGTGGAACGTTTGTACAGAGCCGCCTGTGGCAGAGCTTCAGCGATCCGCTGGTCGAGCTGCTGTCCGATCACCCTGAATCCCAATTCGATCTGCTTGAGACCCGTCACGCGCTGGAAGGCATTGCGGCTTATTACGCGGCGCTGCGCAGCAATGATGAAGATCGCGACCGTATCCGCGAGCTGCATCAGGCTATTGAGCGGGCTCAGCAGTCGGGCGATCTGGACGCCGAGTCCGGCGCCGTCGTCCAGTACCAAATCGCCGTCACCGAGGCGGCACACAATGTGGTTTTGCTCCATCTGCTAAGGTGTATGGAGCCGATGCTGGCGCAAAACGTGCGTCAGAACTTTGAATTGCTGTATGCCCGCCGGGAAATGCTCCCGTTGGTCAGCAACCATCGCACTCGCATTTTCGAGGCGATAATGGCCGGGGAGCCGGAGCAGGCGCGTGAGGCGTCGCACCGTCACCTGGCGTTCATTGAGGAAATTTTGCTGGACCGTAGCCGTGAGCAGAGTCGTAGAGAACGCTCGCTGCGTCGTTTACAGCAACGAAAGGACGAGAACTCCGGTTCTTAAGCGCCATTTTTAGAGCGCGGCAACTAAACGCAGAACCTGTCTTATTGAATTTTTGGTTGTTCAAAGGTGAAGAACGAAGAGTTCAATGGGACAGGTTCCAGATTAATCAACGATTAGATAGATAAGGAATACCCCCCATGTCAGAACGTTTACCAAATGACGTGGATCCGATCGAAACTCGCGACTGGCTACAGGCGATCGAATCGGTCATCCGTGAAGAAGGTGTTGAGCGCGCTCAGTATCTTATTGACCAACTCCTTTCTGAAGCCCGCAAAGGCGGGGTGAAAGTGGCTGCTGGCGCATCGACCGGCGGTTACGTAAACACTATTGCCGTTGAAGATGAACCGGAATATCCGGGTAATCTGGATCTGGAACGTCGTATCCGTTCTGCGATCCGCTGGAACGCCATCATGACCGTTCTGCGCGCATCGAAAAAAGATCTCGAACTGGGCGGCCACATGGCTTCTTTCCAGTCTTCCGCAACCTTCTACGAAGTGTGCTTCAACCACTTCTTCCGCGCACGCAATGAGCAGGATGGCGGCGACCTGGTGTACTTCCAGGGTCACATCTCTCCGGGCGTTTATGCGCGTGCTTTCCTGGAAGGTCGTCTGACTGAAGAGCAGATGAACAACTTCCGTCAGGAAGTTCACGGTAAAGGTCTGTCCTCTTATCCGCACCCGAAACTGATGCCGGAATTCTGGCAGTTCCCGACCGTTTCTATGGGCCTGGGCCCAATCGGGGCGATTTATCAGGCTAAATTCCTGAAATATCTGGAACACCGTGGTCTGAAAGACACCTCCAAACAAACCGTTTACGCATTCCTGGGCGACGGTGAGATGGACGAGCCGGAATCTAAAGGCGCGATCACCATCGCGACCCGTGAGAAGCTGGACAACCTGGTCTTCGTTATCAACTGTAACCTGCAGCGTCTTGATGGCCCGGTCACCGGTAACGGCAAAATCATTAACGAACTGGAAGGCATCTTCGCGGGCGCTGGCTGGAACGTTATCAAGGTTATCTGGGGCGGTCGTTGGGATGAGCTGCTGCGTAAAGACACCAGCGGTAAGCTGATTCAGCTGATGGAAGAAACCGTTGACGGTGACTACCAGACCTTCAAATCCAAAGACGGCGCTTATGTGCGCGAGCACTTCTTCGGTAAATATCCGGAGACCGCCGCGCTGGTTGCCGACTGGACTGACGAGCAGATTTGGGCTCTGAACCGCGGCGGCCACGATCCGAAGAAAGTTTACGCTGCACTGAAAAAAGCGCAGGAAACCAAAGGCAAAGCGACCGTCATCCTCGCCCATACCATCAAAGGTTACGGCATGGGTGATACTGCTGAAGGTAAGAACATCGCTCACCAGGTTAAGAAAATGAACATGGACGGCGTTCGCTACGTCCGCGATCGTTTCAACGTGCCGGTTGCCGATGCCGATCTGGAAAAACTGCCGTACGTAACCTTCCCGGAAGGTTCCGAAGAGCACACCTATCTGCACGCTCAGCGTCAGAAACTGCACGGCTATCTGCCGAGCCGTCAGCCGAACTTCACTGAGAAGCTGGAGCTGCCGACGCTGGAAGATTTCCGCCCGCTGCTGGAAGAGCAGAATAAAGAGATCTCTACCACTATCGCGTTCGTTCGTGCCCTGAACGTGATGCTGAAGAACAAATCCATCAAAGACCGCCTCGTGCCGATCATCGCCGACGAAGCGCGTACTTTCGGTATGGAAGGTCTGTTCCGTCAGATCGGTATCTACAGCCCGAACGGTCAGCAGTACACCCCGCAGGACCGTGAGCAGGTTGCTTACTACAAAGAAGACGAAAAAGGCCAGATCCTGCAGGAAGGGATCAACGAGCTGGGCGCAGGCGCATCCTGGCTGGCTGCGGCGACCTCTTACAGCACCAACAACCTGCCGATGATCCCGTTCTACATCTACTACTCGATGTTCGGGTTCCAGCGTATCGGCGACCTGTGCTGGCAGGCAGGCGACCAGCAGGCTCGCGGCTTCCTGATCGGTGGTACTTCCGGTCGTACGACGCTGAACGGCGAAGGTCTGCAGCACGAAGATGGCCACAGCCATATTCAGTCTCTGACTATCCCGAACTGTATCTCTTACGATCCGTCCTACGCCTACGAAGTGGCGGTCATCATGCATGACGGCCTGGAGCGTATGTACGGTGAGAAACAAGAGAACGTTTACTACTACATCACGACCCTGAACGAAAACTACCACATGCCGGCGATGCCGGAAGGCGCCGAGGAAGGTATCCGTAAAGGTATCTACAAACTCGAAACCATCGAAGGTAGCAAAGGTAAAGTTCAGCTGCTGGGCTCCGGTTCTATCCTGCGTCACGTCCGTGAAGCAGCGCAGATCCTGGCGAAAGACTACGGCGTGGGCTCTGACGTGTACAGCGTCACCTCCTTCACCGAGCTGGCGCGTGATGGCCAGGATTGCGAACGCTGGAACATGCTGCACCCGCTGGAAACCCCGCGCGTGCCGTACATCGCTCAGGTGATGAACGACGCTCCGGCTGTGGCATCCACTGACTATATGAAACTGTTCGCCGAGCAGGTTCGTACTTACGTACCGGCTGACGATTACCGCGTACTGGGTACCGATGGCTTCGGTCGTTCCGACAGCCGTGAAAACCTGCGTCACCACTTCGAAGTTGATGCTTCCTATGTGGTCGTTGCAGCGCTGGGCGAACTGGCTAAACGTGGTGAAATCGATAAGAAAGTGGTCGCTGACGCGATCGCGAAATTCGACATCGATGCAGAAAAAGTTAACCCGCGTCTGGCGTAAGAGGTAAAAGAATAATGGCTATCGAAATCAAAGTACCGGACATCGGGGCTGATGAAGTTGAAATCACCGAGATCTTGGTCAAAGTTGGCGACAAAGTAGAAGCTGAACAGTCGCTGATCACCGTAGAAGGCGATAAAGCCTCTATGGAAGTCCCGTCTCCGCAGGCTGGCGTCGTGAAAGAGATTAAAGTCTCCGTCGGCGACAAAACCGAGACTGGCAAACTGATTATGATTTTCGATTCCGCCGAGGGTGCAGCAGCCGCTGCACCTGCGCAGGAAGAGAAGAAAGAAGCCGCTCCGGCCGCTGCTGCGCCAGCCGCCGCCGCGGCAGCGAAAGAAGTGCACGTCCCGGATATCGGCGGCGATGAAGTTGAAGTTACCGAGATCATGGTTAAAGTGGGCGACACCATCGCCGCTGAGCAATCCCTGATCACCGTAGAAGGCGATAAGGCCTCTATGGAAGTACCGGCGCCGTTCGCGGGTACCGTGAAAGAGATCAAAATCAACACCGGCGATAAAGTATCCACCGGCTCCCTGATCATGATCTTCGAAGTCGCGGGCGCTGCGCCTGCGGCCGCTCCGGCACAGGCTGCCGCTCCGGCTGCCGCGGCACCGGCTGCTGCTGCCGGCGCGAAAGACGTTAACGTCCCGGACATCGGCGGCGACGAAGTTGAAGTCACCGAAGTGATGGTGAAAGTCGGCGATAAAGTGGCTGCTGAGCAGTCCCTGATCACCGTCGAAGGCGACAAAGCGTCTATGGAAGTGCCGGCGCCGTTCGCGGGCACCGTCAAAGAGATCAAAATCAGCACCGGCGATAAAGTCAAAACCGGCTCCCTGATCATGGTCTTCGAAGTGGAAGGCGCTGCGCCTGCCGCCGCTCCGGCTCAGGCTGCTGCACCGGCACCGGCTGCTGCACCGGCTCAGGCTGCTAAGCCTGCCGCCGCACCGGCTGCGAAAGCAGAAGGCAAAACCGAATTCGCTGAAAACGATGCTTACGTTCACGCGACTCCGCTGATTCGCCGCCTGGCGCGCGAGTTCGGCGTTAACCTGGCGAAAGTGAAAGGCACCGGCCGTAAAGGTCGTATCCTGCGCGAAGACGTTCAGGCCTACGTGAAAGAAGCCGTTAAACGCGCTGAATCCGCACCGGCGGCTGCCGCTGGCGGCGGTATCCCGGGCATGCTGCCATGGCCGAAGGTTGACTTCAGCAAGTTCGGCGAAATCGAAGAAGTGGAGCTGGGCCGTATCCAGAAAATCTCTGGTGCTAACCTGAGCCGTAACTGGGTCATGATCCCGCACGTTACACACTTCGATAAAACCGATATCACCGATCTGGAAGCGTTCCGTAAGCAGCAGAACGCCGAAGCTGAGAAGCGTAAACTGGACGTGAAATTCACCCCGGTTGTCTTCATCATGAAAGCCGTGGCCGCTGCGCTTGAGCAGATGCCGCGCTTCAACAGCTCGCTCTCCGAAGATGGTCAGCGCCTGACGCTGAAGAAATACATCAACATCGGTGTGGCGGTTGATACCCCGAACGGTCTGGTGGTTCCGGTCTTTAAAGACGTGAACAAGAAGAGCATCACCGAGCTGTCTCGCGAACTGACCACCATCTCGAAGAAAGCGCGCGATGGCAAACTGACGGCGGGCGAAATGCAGGGCGGTTGCTTCACCATCTCCAGCATCGGCGGCCTGGGTACGACCCACTTCGCGCCGATTGTTAACGCGCCGGAAGTGGCCATCCTCGGCGTGTCTAAGTCCGCGATGGAGCCGGTATGGAATGGTAAAGAGTTCGTGCCGCGTCTGATGCTGCCGATCTCTCTGTCCTTCGACCACCGCGTGATCGACGGTGCTGATGGTGCCCGCTTCATTACCATCATCAACAACACCCTGAGCGACATTCGCCGCCTGGTGATGTAATCGAAAAAGCCGGCCTGACGGCCGGCTTTTTTCTGATAACCTCAGGCTGTTTGGGATTATCAGCAACAAAGGACAAAATCGTTTGCCGTTTGTTGTTTAAAAATTGTTAACAATTTTGTAAAATACACGCGGATAGAACGTCCCGGTGGACTTGGGCGTAAGAATAATAGCGTCAGACCCGCCGGATATAAATTACAGAGGTCATGATGAGTACTGAAATCAAAACTCAGGTCGTGGTACTTGGGGCAGGTCCTGCAGGCTACTCTGCAGCTTTCCGTTGCGCTGATTTAGGTCTGGAAACCGTCATCGTAGAACGTTACAGCACCCTCGGTGGGGTGTGCCTGAACGTGGGTTGTATCCCTTCTAAAGCGCTGCTGCACGTGGCAAAAGTTATCGAAGAAGCGAAAGCGCTGGCCGAACACGGCATCGTTTTCGGCGAACCGAAAACTGATATTGACAAGATCCGCACCTGGAAAGAAAAAGTCATCACTCAGCTGACCGGTGGTCTGGCTGGCATGGCCAAAGGGCGTAAAGTGAAGGTGGTTAACGGTCTGGGTAAATTCACCGGCGCTAACACCCTGGAAGTGGAAGGCGAAAACGGCAAAACCGTGATCAACTTCGACAACGCCATCATCGCGGCGGGTTCCCGTCCGATTCAACTGCCATTTATCCCGCATGAAGATCCGCGCGTATGGGACTCCACCGACGCCCTGGAGCTGAAATCCGTACCGAAACGCATGCTGGTCATGGGCGGCGGTATCATCGGTCTGGAAATGGGTACCGTATACCATGCGCTGGGTTCAGAGATTGACGTGGTTGAAATGTTCGACCAGGTTATCCCGGCGGCCGATAAAGACGTGGTGAAAGTCTTCACTAAACGCATCAGCAAGAAATTCAACCTGATGCTGGAAACCAAAGTGACTGCCGTTGAAGCGAAAGAAGACGGTATTTACGTTTCCATGGAAGGCAAAAAAGCGCCGGCGGAAGCACAGCGTTACGACGCCGTACTGGTGGCTATCGGTCGCGTACCGAACGGCAAAAACCTCGACGCAGGCAAAGCGGGCGTGGAAGTGGACGATCGTGGCTTCATCCGCGTTGACAAACAAATGCGCACCAACGTGCCGCACATCTTTGCTATCGGCGATATCGTCGGTCAGCCGATGCTGGCGCACAAAGGCGTACATGAAGGTCACGTTGCCGCAGAAGTTATCTCCGGCCTGAAACACTACTTCGATCCGAAAGTGATCCCGTCCATCGCCTACACCGAGCCAGAAGTGGCATGGGTCGGCCTGACGGAGAAAGAAGCGAAAGAGAAAGGCATCAGCTACGAAACCGCCACCTTCCCGTGGGCGGCTTCCGGCCGTGCTATCGCTTCCGACTGCGCAGACGGTATGACCAAACTGATCTTCGACAAAGAGACCCACCGTGTTATCGGCGGCGCGATTGTCGGCACCAACGGCGGCGAGCTGCTGGGTGAGATCGGCCTGGCTATCGAAATGGGCTGTGACGCTGAAGACATCGCGCTGACTATCCACGCTCACCCGACTCTGCACGAGTCTGTTGGCCTGGCGGCAGAAGTCTTCGAAGGCAGCATCACCGACCTGCCGAACGCCAAAGCGAAGAAAAAGTAACTTTTTCTTTCAGGCAAAAAGCATAAGCGGCTCCCGGAGCCGCTTTTTTTATGCCTGATGTTTAGAACTATGTCGCTATTCATAAACCGCTACACCTCATACATACTTTGTAAATAGTCACTCGGTAAACTTATAGACAGTTAACGATATCGATGAGGTGTGTGATGAAACGCTTTTTAACCACTGCGCTGGTCGCAGCAACGTGCTTATCCGGTGTAGCCTGCGCGGCTGACGCCACGATTCCGTGGGCGGATAACAGCGGCGGCACGGAAACGACCCATATCGCGGCGATGGGCCAGGATCTGAATGCCCAGCATCAGCAGGTGACGAAGACCAGTGAAGGGGTATGGGCGGCGAATTCCGGCAGCATCAGCGCTGACGAAGCGGCATTGTCCAGTACGAAACCAGCCTTTGCCGGCGATCCGTCTCTGATGCCCCATCAGGGCTAAGTGAATGAAAACGCCCGGTTGCGTATTCGTAACCGGGCGTTTTTTTATGGATTGACCACCTGCCAGCCGGCGTCAGCGTCGGGGGCAAAGCGCGTTATCGCCTGGGCCTTTGCCGCGCTCTCTTCACCGAGATTGGCCTGATAAACCGTATCGTGCTGATCGATCATAAAGCTCATCACGCCGGTTTCCCCCCACGCCACCGGCCACGCCAGCAAGGCGACGCTCTGCTCATCTCTACCGGTGATAATGCGGAAGCGGTAGCCATGGTAGCCGCTGCCGGGTACCGTCGGGCTAAAGGCGGGCCCAAGCGGACTTGGCGCTTCGCCCGGCGAGGTGGGCCAGTACAGACCATCTTTTTTGCCTTCGCTACTGATGATTTTCTGCGCCCAGCGGTGGTTCAGTTGATAGTAATCCTGCTGGGCGTCAACGTAGGCGTGCATGGCGGCTATCGCCGACAGTTCATTACGGCCAATAGCGCGGGTGAGGATCTCCTCTTCGCCAGCGGCCATATCAAAGCGCCAGCCCTGGGATGATTTGACGATGGGGACGGGCAGACGCCATGCTTCGCTACCAACGTCGAGCCAGGCGTTATCACCCTGCTGCACAATCACATGTTTCACCTGCCAGTCGCGCTGGAAGCGGTCGACGGCAGTGGGGTCGATCCCGTCGGGGGGTAAAAAATGCTGCCAGTTATCGCCAAGCACCTCGCTCAGCGCCGCGTCATTTTGCTGGCCGATCGCCTCGGCCAGCGCGCTTGCGGCCTGCTCGGGGGTGGCATATTGCTGCTGGGCGAAGGCGGCAAGCGGTGACAGCATTAACGTGAACAGGGCAATAGGTAATGGGTTTCTCATTCTGCTCATCCTCAGCGGCGGCGTAGTTCATGGTGTTCAGAAAGACGCTCTCTGGCGCCGTCGCGCTGCTCGCGGTTTACGCTGGAAAACTGACGACTCTGTCGTCCCCGTTCCTGCTGCGCTTGCCAGGAGGGGGCGCGGCTTTCGTTGCCGCTAAGGGCGCTGGCGCGCAGATGATTGACCGTCTGCTGACGCTGGGCGGGCGTGGCGGACTGGATCTGCTGCCGGCGCTGTTGCTGCTTCGGTGTAGCATTCTGCTCGTGGTGCTTAATGGTTTCCCTACGCTGCTGTTGCTGCGGCGTCGGGTTTTTCAACTGCGCTTTCGCCGCGTCTCGACGCTGCTGGGTTGATGTCGGCGCGCTGTCGTAACCGCGGTAGTTGCTGCGCTGGGTGGCTTGTTTCAACTGCGCCGAGGCCGCCTGACGCTGGGCATCGCGCGAGGGGGTGTTTGTCGCCAGGTTGCCTGCCGTGGCGGTCGACGCGCTGCGCTGCTGAAGCTGGGTCATTGCCGCCTGGCGCTGCGCCTCACGATCGACCGGCGCATGCTGGGTCGCGCTCAGTCCGCCGGATACGTTGGTCTGATGAAAGCGCTGGGCGACGGTATTATCGGGGTATGGCACGTGACCGCGATAGGCGGGATTGTGCTGCCAGTTTACGTGGTCGCCCGGCAGGTTTTGTCCGGTAATGCGGTTAAAATTATTCACATTGATATTGATGTTATCGCCATTATGCGAGTAATCCCCGCGGTGGTAGTCGTCATCGTGATGGTGGTAGTCATCATCATCATCCCAGTCGATGCTGCTGAACAGCGCCCAGGTGGTCGCCACGCCCAGGCTGTAACCGAATCCTTTCACGAAGCTATCGGTAAACTGCTCCCCGGGAGGGGGCGGCAGATAGACCGGAGGATAGGCGCTGTTCGGCCAGGTACCATAGACGGTGGAGGGGTTGTAGTTGGGAACATAGACCACCTGCGGGTCGGTCGGTTCTATTTTTATGACCTGCGTCGGCGCAGGCGCCGCCGCGGTAGTGCTTGACGTTGATACGGTGCTGCTTTTCGAAGTGGTGGCCGGCACAGGCGCCGCTGCGGCGACAATCACTTTTTGCTGCGGCGTGGATTTCAGCGTCCCTGTCTCCTGGGCGATGGCACGCAGGCGCTGCACCGAGTCCATCACATCATGCGGCTGGGCCAAAAACGCATTACCCAGATTTTCCACCCAGGGCGGATTCTCGCCCATCATCGCCAGCAGGGCAGGGAAAGCGACAAGCGATTTGACGCTGGGATCCCACGGCTGGCTGGCAACAGCCTGAACGGCGGGATCCCCTTTCATGGTGGGGTTATCCTGGGACCACTGCACCGCCTGCATGACGTTGTCCGGGTAGGTGGAAGCCATCAGCACCTGCGACAGCAGACTGTCCGGGTAGAGCGCGATGGGGGCAACCCACTGGTCAATCTGCGCCTGGGGGTAGGTGGCGGCCACCGGCTGCGCGGCGGCGGGTGCGGCTGGCGTTGGCGCTGGCGCTGGCGCAGGCTGCGCCGTCGGCTGAGTGACCATCTCTGGAGTACGGCTTTGCACATAGAGTGTTCCCGCCGCCGCGAGTAAGCCAGCGCTACAGAGCAGGGCGATAATATGGGGTTTGAACGGCAGTGACATAGAAGCTCCTGACCCAAAAAGTAACCCATCTCGCTAAAGTATCGGCGAAAACGGCGCGTTTGCTGAGTATAAGTAAGCGGTATGGATTTTTATTGATGATTGTTGGGATCGGCCCATGGCGTTGTACGCGGAAAGGAATTTTTGTCGCGGGATTTGAACAGAAAGCCTGCAATATCCTGCCCTTAACGATTCAGCTAAATTTTAATGTTGCTTTTTTGTAAACAGATTAACACCTTTCAAAAATCCTGCTATGCTGCCGACGCGGTATCGGGCATTTACCCTACAAACTGCTGTCTCACAGGAGCGTGAAGAAAATCGCCCAGCCACTAAATCCTTCAAGATGCGTCAAGGCGGCAAACTGCCAATACCGAAGCAGATTGATTGAAGAGGTGTAGGCCGCATTATGACAATGAGAAGCGAGGAGAACCGTCGTGCTAGAAGAATACCGTAAGCACGTAGCTGAGCGTGCCGCCATGGGGATTGTTGCCAAACCCTTAGATGCAACCCAAATGGCCGCGCTGGTAGAACTGCTGAAAAACCCGCCTGCGGGCGAAGAAGAATTCCTGTTAGACCTGCTGATTAACCGTGTACCGCCGGGCGTCGACGAAGCCGCCTATGTTAAAGCTGGATTCCTTGCCGCGATCGCCAAAGGCGAAACGACCTCCCCCCTGGTTACCCCTGAAAAAGCCGTTGAACTGCTGGGCACCATGCAGGGCGGTTATAATATCCACCCGCTGATCGATGCCCTGGACGACGCGAAACTAGCGCCGATTGCCGCGAAAGCGCTGTCCCATACTCTGCTGATGTTCGATAACTTCTACGACGTGGAAGAGAAAGCGAAAGCGGGTAACGAGCACGCTAAACAGGTTATGCAATCCTGGGCCGACGCTGAGTGGTTCCTGAACCGCCCGCAGCTGGCAGAGAAAATCACCGTTACCGTTTTCAAGGTCACTGGCGAAACGAACACCGATGACCTGTCTCCGGCGCCGGATGCCTGGTCGCGTCCGGATATCCCGCTGCACGCCCTGGCGATGCTGAAAAACGCCCGCGAAGGCATTGAACCGGATCAACCGGGCGTGGTTGGCCCGATCAAACAGATCGAAGCCCTGCAGCAGAAAGGCTACCCGCTGGCCTACGTCGGCGATGTGGTCGGGACCGGCTCTTCACGTAAATCGGCCACCAACTCGGTGCTGTGGTTTATGGGCGACGATATCCCGAACGTGCCGAACAAGCGCGGCGGCGGCCTGTGCCTGGGCGGCAAAATCGCGCCAATCTTCTTCAACACCATGGAAGATGCGGGCGCGCTGCCTATCGAAGTGGATGTGTCAAACCTGAACATGGGCGACGTCATCGACGTTTACCCGTTCAAAGGCGAAGTGCGTAATCACGAGACCAACGAACTGCTGGCCAGCTTCGAGCTGAAAACCGATGTGCTGATCGACGAAGTCCGTGCCGGCGGCCGTATCCCGCTGATCATCGGTCGCGGCCTGACCACCAAAGCCCGTGAAGCGCTGGGTCTGCCGCACAGCGATGTCTTCCGTCAGGCGAAAGACGTGGCGGAAAGCACCCGCGGCTTCTCTCTGGCGCAGAAAATGGTTGGCCGCGCCTGCGGCGTTGCCGGTATCCGCCCGGGCGCCTACTGCGAGCCGAAAATGACCTCCGTCGGTTCTCAGGACACCACCGGTCCAATGACCCGTGATGAACTGAAAGACCTGGCGTGCCTGGGCTTCTCCGCTGACCTGGTGATGCAGTCCTTCTGCCACACTGCGGCCTATCCGAAGCCGGTTGACGTCACCACGCATCATACTCTGCCGGACTTCATTATGAACCGCGGCGGCGTCTCGCTGCGTCCGGGCGATGGCGTGATCCACTCCTGGCTGAACCGCATGCTGCTGCCGGATACCGTGGGCACCGGCGGCGACTCCCACACCCGTTTCCCCATCGGTATCTCCTTCCCGGCGGGCTCTGGTCTGGTGGCCTTCGCCGCCGCGACCGGCGTGATGCCGCTGGATATGCCGGAATCGGTGCTGGTGCGTTTCAAAGGTAAAATGCAGCCGGGCATTACGCTGCGCGACCTGGTCCACGCGATCCCGCTGTACGCCATCAAGCAGGGCCTGCTGACCGTTGAGAAGAAAGGTAAGAAAAACATCTTCTCTGGCCGCATCCTTGAGATTGAAGGTCTGCCGGATCTGAAAGTGGAGCAGGCGTTCGAGCTGACCGATGCCTCCGCTGAACGTTCTGCTGCAGGTTGCACCATCAAGCTGAACAAAGAGCCGATCGTTGAGTATCTGAACTCCAACATCGTCCTGCTGAAGTGGATGATCGCCGAAGGCTACGGCGACCGCCGTACCCTGGAGCGTCGTATCCAGGGCATGGAGAAATGGCTGGCGGATCCGCAGCTGCTGGAAGCCGATGCTGACGCGGAATACGCGGCAGTGATCGACATCGATCTGGCGGATATCAAAGAGCCGATTCTGTGCGCGCCGAACGATCCGGACGATGCCCGCCTGCTGTCTGACGTACAGGGCGAGAAAATCGACGAAGTGTTCATCGGCTCCTGCATGACCAACATCGGCCACTTCCGTGCCGCCGGTAAGCTGCTGGACAGCCACAAAGGCCAGTTGCCGACTCGCCTGTGGGTGGCGCCGCCAACCCGTATGGACGCCGCGCAGCTGACCGAAGAAGGTTACTACAGCGTATTTGGTAAGAGCGGGGCGCGTATCGAAATCCCTGGCTGTTCCCTGTGTATGGGTAACCAGGCGCGCGTCGCCGACGGTGCGACGGTGGTTTCCACCTCTACCCGTAACTTCCCGAACCGTTTAGGTACCGGCGCTAACGTCTATCTGGCCTCTGCCGAGCTGGCAGCGGTGGCTTCTCTGCTCGGTAAACTGCCGACGCCGGAAGAGTACCAGACCTTCGTGGCGCAGGTGGATAAGACAGCGGAAGATACCTATCGCTATCTGAACTTCAACCAGCTGGATCAGTACACTGAAAAAGCTGACGGCGTGATCTTCCAGACCGCGGTGTAAAACCAGTCGGTCAGCCTGGCTGACCGTTTGGCTACAAACTCCCCAATGCCCGGTGAACATTGCATCACCGGGCATTTTTATTTCCAAACCTCCTGCCTGTTACGCTTTTTTTCTTTCGGTCTGCTGCGATAATTACCCCATGGGTACAGTGCAGCGGTGACGCATTGCCCTTGCAGAGGAAAAGACGATGGACTACGAATTTCTGCGCGATATTACCGGAGTGGTAAAGGTGCGAATGTCGATGGATCACGAGGCGATTGGCCACTGGTTCAACGAGGAGGTGAAAGACAATCTTGCTCTGCTTGACGAAGTGGAGCAGGCTGCGCGCACCGTGAAAGGCAGTGAACGTTCCTGGCAGCGTGCCGGACATGAATATACGCTGTGGCTGGATGGCGAAGAGGTGATGATCCGCGCCAATCAGCTGGAATTTTCCGGCGACGAAATCGAGGAGGGGATGAGCTACTACGACGAAGAAAGCCTCTCTCTGTGTGGTGTTGAGGATTTCCTGCAGGTGGTTGCCGCCTATCGTGAGTTTATGCAGCAGCGTTGATGACTCGTTTTGCGCCGGGCTGCGGAAAACCGTAGCCCGGCTAAGCGTCGTGTGCGCAGGGCACATCTCCGGTCGCGACGAGTACCTTTCCCCCGCTACCAGCCGGCGCAGAACCCAGGCCCGGCGCGCAAAATCGCCGCCGGGCATTGAGGCATTACACGGCAGGAATATTGCGGCCGTAGTAAATCTCGCGCATCTCTTTCCACAGCAGGTCGGTAATGACCTTGCGCTCTTCAGCGGTCAACTCTTCCGGTCGGGTATGGAACATGTAATGCTTAAGGTCGAACTCCTTAAGCAACATTTTGGTATGGAAGATATTTTCCTGATAAACGTTGACGTCGACCATGTCATACAGCGACTTCATATCGTCAGACATAAAGTTCTGAATTGAGTTGATTTCATGATCGATAAAATGCTTCATCCCATTGATGTCGCGGGTAAAGCCGCGCACGCGGTAGTCAATGGTCACAATGTCCGATTCCAGCTGGTGGATCAGATAGTTCAGCGCTTTGAGCGGTGAAATAACCCCGCAGGTAGAGACTTCGATATCGGCGCGGAAGGTGCACAGGCCGCCTTCCGGGTGGCTCTCCGGATAGGTATGCACGCAGATATGGCTTTTATCGAGATGGGCGACCACGGTTTCAGGCAGCGGGCCGGGGTGTTCGGTCTGGTCGATAAGCCGCGGGTCGACGGGCTCTTCGCTTACCAGAATGGTCACGCTGGCGCCCTGGGGTTCATAATCCTGGCGGGCGATATTCAGGATATTAGCGCCAATAATAGAGCAGGTTTCGCTCAGGATCTCTGTCAGGCGATTGGCATTATAAAGTTCGTCGATATAGGCGATGTAGCCGTCGCGCTCTTCTGCCGTTTTGGCGTAACAGATATCGTAGATACAAAAACTCAGGCTTTTGGTCAGGTTGTTAAAGCCGTGCAGCTTCAATTTTTTCAATTTAGTTCACCCCCTTATTTCGCTTCACGGTGCGGACAGAGCATCATGCAGATATTGTGGTAAGGCGAAGGCCGCCGTATGGATTGCCGGATTGTAGTAACGGCAGGTCAGGTTGGCTTTGTGAAAGCGCGCTTGAATGATTTCGCTGGAAAGATGGCGCAGCGCCTCGTTGTCGCTCGCCCAGGCAAAGGTCATTATCCCGCCGTAATAGGTCGGAATCGCCGCCTGGTAGAAGCTGACGTCGCGAAAATAGTGGCTCAGTTTGCGATGGCTACCGACCGCTTCATCCTGCTGCAGGAAGCAGACGCCGTTCTGCGCAACGAAAATCCCTCCCGGATTCAGGCAGCGTTTGCAGCCTTCATAAAAAGCCGAGGTGAAGAGGCTTTCCCCCGGGCCAATAGGGTCGGTACAGTCCGAAATGATCACATCGAACGTTTGCGTCGTCTGGTTAACAAAATTGACGCCATCATCAATCACCAGCGTAAAGCGCGGATCGTCATAGGCGCCGGCGCTATGGTTGGGCAGGTACTGGCGGCAGAATGAGACCACCCCGGCGTCGATTTCCACCATGGTGATGCTTTCGATGCTGCGATGACGAGAGACTTCGCGCAGCATCGCGCCATCGCCGCCGCCGATGATCAGGACATGCTTGGCGTTGCCGTGAGCCAGCAGCGGCACGTGGGTCATCATTTCGTGATAGATAAACTCATCGCGTTCGGTGGTTTGCACGACGCCATCCAGCGCCATCACCCGGCCAAAGGCGCGGTTGTCAAAGATGATCAGATCCTGATGATCGGTTTTTTCGTGGTACAGCACGTTATCAACGCTAAAGTACTGACCAAAATGGTCATGCAGCGTTTCATGCCACAGTGGATTATCGGCCACGGTGAGGCTCCTCCTTCGTTAACATCTGTTACACCCGTAAAACGAGTGCAACATCATAGACAACTATAGATGAGGATGCACGGCGGTTATTGCAGCAATGCGGCAGGAATAACAGCACCGCCCGGAGAGGGCGGTGGGGAGACAGGGCTATTTTGCCGGCGCGGGTTGGCTATCCACTATCCGCACGGAATAGACCATGGTGGCGCCTGGGGGGATCTTCGGTGGCAACCCTTTACTGCCATAGGCTTTGTCGGGCGGGACGACCAGCGTCACGGAGCCGTGGTTCTGCAGGCGCTTCAGCGGCCCGCGAAATACCGGGGGATAGGCATCCAGTTTCTGGGTAAGCGCCTGATCTTTCGTCTCCATATCATTGATCACCGTTCCGTCCGTCAGCATCTCTTTGATCACCACGGTCACCAGATCGTTGCCGCTAATTTTTCCTTTACCCGGGTAATCGATACGGCTGTAGACGCCCTCTTTGAAGACCACACCTTTTTTGCGCGCAAACGCCTGCTGGTATTTCTGACCGGCGCTGATGTTTTTCTGCTCGATTTTATTCAGGTTCTGGAAAACCTGCTGTGAAATGTCAAACAGCGCTTTGTTACGCTCCTGTTCGCCGAGGCGAAGCTGGCCGCTGAAAGCATCTTCGATGCCCTGCAGCACCAGGCCAGCGTCGACGTTAACTCCCTGAGTGCGACGAGTCGTGAGGACATTAAGCGCCTCTGTACCCATCGAGGCGCCGATGGCGTAAGCCTGCTGTTCACCTGGCGCGCTGAGTTTGGCGGCGGTTTTGCCGGTGGTATTTCTCGGCGGGACCGTCAGCTGCGTCCGCAGCAGCTGGATTTCATCCTCTTTCATCCGCAGCTGGGCGTTATCTTTGTCCGCCTGCAGGCGATAGGCCGCCACTATGGCCGCCATCTCGGGGGGCTCATCTTTTGCCGCCACGGCGGCATCGGCGCGGCTCGATGGCGCTTTCTCCGCCGCGGCGAGCCGGTTAGCCAGCGACTGCTTATCGGCGTTAAGGGCTTTGATCTGATCGAGGGCGGTCTGCTTCTCTTTTTCCGCCGCCGCCAGCCGGTTGACCAACGGCTGTTTGTCGGCGTTAAGGGCTTTGAGCTGGTCGAGGGCGGTCTGCTTCTCTTTTTCCGCTGCCGCCAGCCGGTTGACCAACGGCTGTTTGTCGGCGTTAAGGGTTTTGACCTGGTCGAGGGTGGTCTGCTGCGCCTTCTCTGCCGCGGCGAGCCGGTTAGCCAGCGTCTGCTTATCTGTATTCAGAGCGGTGAGGCTGGCGCTGAGCCGTTTATTTTCAGCTGCGGCTTGCTGAAGCTGTGACGTTAATTGTTGGATCTGCTTCAGCGCGGCGGCCTGACTTTGCTGCAGAGTCGTATTCTGGACTGCGCCTTCTTTTTTAATTAACGCCTCATTTTTCGCGGTGGCGGCGGTTAAGGCGATCTGTAATTCTTTTATTTTGTTATTTAAGGCCGCTTGCTCATTCGCGATGGAGGTTTCTGTGGCCGGAGTGTTAGCAAGCTGTTTTTTTAATTGCTGAATAGTTTTATCTTTTTGCTCAATCGTCGCCTGCTGGCTGACGATTCTTTTTTGCAATTGTGCGGTATTGGGCGTCTTTTTTTTATTATCCGCAGGTTGACGATCGCCTGACGTTTGCTTTGCGGTTGCAGCATCGCTTTTTTCATTCGCCTGGGTTTGCTGCTGGGCGTAGTCAAGAAACGCCGGCGCGGCGCCGGCGAAGAAAGGTGTTGAAAGCGCCAGCGCCGCGACGAGCATCAGCAGGGGCGCGTTGAGGGTCAGCGTGGCGGCTCTGTTCATGGCTGCTTGCTTTCACCCCGCTGTACCAGGCTATCGATTAGCGTTTTCTGAATATCGGCGCACAATTTGATGGATTTAAACTGATACATAGAGTCAATGCCAAGCCGGGTGGGATCCGCCACTTTCTCGCGCACGCTGTTGTATTGTGACGCCGCACGCACTAAGGCATTGAAGTCATTGCTGAGTTTGGTTGCCTGCTGTGGGTTAACCTCTTTTAGCGAGTCCAGCGCCTGTCGGCAGGATTCAATGCGCGCTTGTTCGCTGGCCGCTCGCTCCTGCTCTGCTTGCTGCTGCGACGTTAGCGGGGTGGTGAGCGGTTTTACCTGCTGGCGAGGGGCGGTATTGCTACAGCCGGCTAATAACATAGCGGCAAGTGGAATAATACGAAGAGTCAGCGAGATATTCACAATTTCAGTCCATGAAGTAGATATATTTTCAACGGATTCTAAAAGGCTGCTTTTTATTTTGCAATATATCGTTAGGGATATTTTATTGTTTTTATCTGCCAGGGCTGTTAGTACGGGTTTAATTTATTTATTGGCTTGATATATTGCGAGGTAGATAAAATTTATTTTGTATAAAATAATAATGGTAAATATTAAAGGCGGGTGAGTCGGGGAAAAGCGCGGCGCGTTGCCGCCCGCGCGGGAAATTATTTGACGTAAGCCAGCAGGCTAAGTGAATCGCGGGCCAGCGCTTTACATTTTTTCGCCGTCGGAAGGTTAATGCCGCTGAGATCGCGATAGCTGTCTTCGCCAAGCGCTTTCATGTTGTAGCTGTCGTAGTTGCTCAGGTCCCATTGGTTCTGCTGGGCAAAGAACACCAGGGCGCGACGGATCTGCGTGTTGGGCAGGTTCTGGTAGCCACAGTCGTTTTTCAGAAACACAAAAACCGCGGTTAAATCAGCCATGTCTTCCGCTTCTGATTCGCTGAGCGCGTAGCTGTTGGCGGAGAGAGTAAGCAGGCTGCCGAGTACCATTGTTCTGAAAAGCGTCTTCATTTTTTCTACCGTTAGATCACCGACGCTTCAAATTAGCATACTTCTTTACACAGCGCCGATCTTTATTCTTACTCTTCTGCTTGACCTTCCCGTTACGGTAGGGTTTAAGCTCAAATATTCGCCCGCAGAATAAAAGGATGTGAATATGCAACGTCGAGACTTCCTCAAACTGACCGCCGCGGTCAGCATGGCCAGCGCGTTACCGCTTTGGAGCCGTGCGGTATTTGCGGCTAGTCGCCCGGCCCTGCCGGTACCGCCGCTGTTGACGGCTGATGCGCGCAACCGTATCGCGCTGACCATCCAGGCGGGCAAAACGCAGTTTGGCGCTTTGAACGCCACCACCTGGGGGTATAACGGCTCGCTACTGGGTCCCGCGCTGCAGCTGACGCAGGGGAAGGCTATCACGGTGGACATTACCAACCAGCTGGCAGAGGAGACGACGCTGCACTGGCATGGTCTGGAGGTACCCGGCGAGGTCGACGGAGGACCGCAGGGGGTCATCGCCCCGGGCGCCACTCGGACGGTGAGCTTCACGCCAACGCAGCGGGCCGCCACCTGCTGGTTTCACCCGCATCAGCACGGGACCACCGGTCGGCAGGTGGCGATGGGGCTGGCGGGGCTGGTGCTGATCGAGGATGAAGAGAGCGGACGCCTGCTATTGCCGAAGCAGTGGGGAATCGATGATGTACCGGTGATTGTGCAGGACAAGAAGTTTACCGCCGCTGGCGAAATTGATTATCAGCTGGATGTGATGAGCGCTGCCGTCGGCTGGTTTGGCGATACGCTGCTGACCAATGGCGCTCTCTATCCTGAACATGCCGCCCCGCGCGGCTGGCTACGTCTGCGCTTGCTGAACGGCTGTAATGCCCGTTCCCTCAATTTTGCGACCAGCGATAAGCGCCCGCTGTACGTGGTGGCCAGCGACGGCGGTCTGCTGGCAGAGCCGGTGAAGGTCAATGAGTTGCCGGTCTTGATGGGGGAGCGTTTTGAGGTGCTGGTGGACACCAGCGACGGCAAACCTTTTGATCTGGTGACCCTGCCGGTGGGTCAGATGGGCATGGCCATTGCGCCTTTTGATAAACCACAGCCGGTACTGCGCGTCCAGCCGCTGGTCATTCCTGCCTCCGGCAAGCTGCTGGATACCCTGGCCGCTATGCCGGCGCTACCTTCTCTGACGGGGCTGACGCAGCGTCAGTTCCAGCTGTCGATGGATCCGATGCTCGACAGGATGGGCATGCAGGCGCTGATGGAGAAATATGGCGATCAGGCGATGGCAGGAATGGATCACGGCATGATGGGGCATGGCGGGATGGGCGACATGGGGAATATGCACCACGGCGACATGAGCAACATGAACCACGGGTCCGGCATGGATCATGGCATGTCGTCGGGCAAGGGATTTGATTTCCATAACGCCAACCGCATCAACGGCAAAGCCTTCGACATGAATGTGCCGATGTTTGCCGCCGCCAGAGGCCAGTATGAGCGCTGGGTGATTTCGGGTAAGGGCGACATGATGCTGCATCCGTTCCATATCCACGGCACCCAGTTCCGCATACTGAGCGAAAACGGCAAGCCGCCAGCGGCGCATCGTCGCGGCTGGAAAGACACCGTGCGTGTGGAAGGGGACGTGAGTGAAGTATTAGTGAAGTTTGATCATCCGGCGCCGAAGGAGTTTGCCTATATGGCCCACTGCCACCTGCTGGAACATGAAGACACCGGGATGATGTTGGGGTTCACGGTTTAGGGCGGTATAGCCATGGCGCGTGGGAGAGGGGATAAAGACAAAAAAAAACGGCAACTTTCGTTGCCGTTTTGCGTTTTATTTCGCCTCATCCGGGAGCGCATAGGCGACGATATAATCGCCCATTTTGGTCCCGAACGAGCCGTGACCGCCGGCAGAGATGACAACATACTGTTTGCCATTCACTTCGTAGGTCATCGGGGTGGCCTGACCGCCGGCTGGCAGACGGGCTTCCCACAGCTTCTCGCCGTTGCTCATATTGTACGCGCGCAGGTAGTTATCCGCGGTCGCGCCGATGAACAGAACGTTGCCCGCCGTGGAGATCGGACCGCCCAGCATCGGCATACCCATGGTGAATGGGAGTTTAACCGGCATCGGGAACGGCAGGCTGTCCTGCGGGGTACCGATACGTTTTTTCCATACCACTTCGTTAGTTTTCAGATCCAGCGCGGAGATATAGCCCCAGGCCGGCTGTTTGCACGGCAGACCGAACGGTGACAGGAACGGGTTCAGGGTGACGCCGTACGGGACGCCGTACTGCGGCTGCACGCCGGACTCGGTGCCTGAGCCTTTCGCATCTTTCGGTGGCTCCATTGGGTTGCCCGGGCCGCGTGGGATCAGTTTAGAGACGAACGGCAGCGCCATCGGGTTGGCGATAGCCACCTGACGGTTCGGATCGACGGAGATACCGCCCCATTCAAACATCCCCAGGTTACCCGGGAAGACGAGGGTGCCCTGCTCAGATGGCGGGGTGAAGATACCCTCATAGCGCATCTGATGGAAAATCACGCGGCACACCAGCTGGTCGAACATGGTGGCGCCCCACATGTCCGCCCCGGTCAGATCTTTCTTCGGACGGAAGCTCAGATCGGAGAACGGCTGGGTTTTGGCGACGTAATCGCCTTTGGCGGCGCCCTGCGGAACCGGTTTTTCCGGGGCCGGGACCACCAGCTCGCCGTTACGGCGATCCAGCACGAAGATGTTGCCGGTTTTCGCCGGAGCATAGACGACCGGCACGGTTTTGCCGTTGACTTCAATGTCAGCCAGCGTCGGCTGGGAAGGCATGTCCATATCCCACAGATCGTGGTGGACGGTCTGGTAGCTCCAGGCCAGCTTACCGGTGGTGGCGTTCAGCGCGACAATCGAGCTGGCATAGCGCTCTTGCTCCGGCGTGCGGTTACCGCCCCAGATATCCGGAGTGGTCACGCCCATCGGCAGATAGACCAGATCCAGTTTGGCGTCGTAGGCGGCAGGCGCCCAGGAGTTGGGTGAGTTGAGCGTGAAGTGATGCTCATCGCTTGGGATGGCGTTCGGATCTTTCGCGCCCGGATCGAAGGCCCACAGCAGTTTACCAGTATTCACATCAAAGCCGCGGATCACGCCTGACGGCTCGCGGGTAGAGAAGTTATCGGTAACTGCGCCGGCAATCACGATGGTCTTATCGGTGATAATCGGCGGGGAAGTGGGTTCATACATGCCCGGCGTGGTCACCGGCATGTTGGTCTGCAGGTTGAGAATACCTTTGTTGGCAAAGGTTTCGCACAGCTTACCGTTGTCGGCGTTCACTGCGAACAGGCGACCATCGTTCACCGGCAGGATAATGCGGCGCGGACAGTCGGCCACGACGTCGGCAGGGGCGTTATCCGCTTTCGCTTCGTGATACGAGACACCGCGGCAGGTGACGTGCTGGAACGACGGGTCGGCGTTCAGCTGCGGGTCAAAATGCCACTTCTCTTTACCGGAGGCGGCGTCAAGCGCGAACAGACGCTGGTGGGCGGTACACAGGAAGAGCGTGTCGCCGACTTTAATCGGCGTCACTTCGTTAGTGATTTCACCCGGATCGTTCGGCTGTTTCAGGTCGCCGGTGCGGAACACCCAGGCTTCCTTCAGGTTCTTCACGTTGTCGGCGTTAATCTGCTTCAGCGGGGAGAAGCGCTGGCCTTCCTGGTTGCGGCCATAGGCCGGCCAGTCGCCGTCGGCAACGTTGGAGATCGGCGCCGCCGGGGTGGCGTCGGCGCTCAGAGTGCCGTTGATCTCCTGCGGGTCGTTAAAACCGGCCCAGGTCAGCATGCCGCCGCTGATCAGCAAGGCGACGACCAGCGCGCCTACGGCGCCAGCGGAAGGCACCGGCAGACGACGCCAGACAAAGGGCAGGATCAGCCAGATACCAAAGAAGACGAGGATGTCGCTACGCGGCGTCAGCGCCCAGAAGTCGAAGCCGACTTCCCAGACGCCCCAGATCATGGTCGCCAGCAGCAGCGCGGCGTACAGCCACAGCGCAGCGCGCTTGCCGCGGAACAGCATCACGGTCACGCCCAGCATCACCAGACCGGCGACGGGGTAGTACCAGGAGCCGCCAAGCACGACCAGCCATGCTCCGCCGATTAAAAGATAGAGGCCGCAGAACGCTGCAAATAGCGCAGTCAGCGTCACCAGGAGCCTTGATTGTTGAGACTTTGTTTCAGCCATAGAAAGTTACTCATGTGTTTGTTAATTTTTTAACTGCAATTAATTATAGGATTTAACAAGTGTGATCGGAATCACAAATATGGCTTTATTAATCCCTGCACCGCAGATTTCTTTTTGCTGGTATACTGGATGGCTTGCCGGTCATCGTCGGGGCGAAAGCAGCGGCTTTGATGATTTATATTTAGAATCAAATGGTTAGTCTTATGAAACATACTGTAGAAGTGATGATCCCGGAATCCGAGATCAAAGCGCGCATCGCGGAACTGGGTCGTCAAATCAACGAACATTATCAGGACAGCGGCAGCGAAATGGTGCTGGTGGGGCTGCTGCGCGGCTCGTTTATGTTCATGGCCGACCTGTGCCGTGAAGTGCAGGTGCCGCATGAAGTCGATTTTATGACCGCCTCGAGCTACGGCAGCGGCATGTCCACTACCCGTGATGTGAAAATCCTCAAAGATCTGGACGAAGACATCCGTGGTAAAGACGTTCTGATCGTGGAAGATATCATCGACTCCGGCAATACCCTGTCTAAAGTGCGTGAGATCCTCAGCTTGCGCGAGCCGAAGTCGCTGGCCATTTGTACGCTGCTGGATAAACCAAGCCGCCGTGAAGTGAATGTTCCGGTTGAGTTCGTCGGTTTCACCATTCCGGACGAGTTCGTGGTGGGCTACGGTATCGACTACGCTCAGCGCTACCGCCATCTGCCGTATATCGGCAAAGTCACCCTGCTGGACGAGTAAGGGGATATCCCACTCTGGCGCGCGCGCCAGAGTGGCTAAGTCTGAAGGCTATTTGTGGTTGATGTGCTTGATCTTGAGGTTGGAGATCCCGTGGCGATAGCGCTGTTCAAGGGTTTCCCGGCTCACGGCGGTCACATCCAGATCGCGCAGCAGTCCGTCGTGAATGCCATATGCCCAGCCGTGGATGGTCACCTTCTGTCCGCGCTTCCACGCCGATTGCATAATCGTCGAATGTCCCAGGTTGTACACCTGCTCCATTACGTTCAGTTCACAAAGGGTATCCAGCCGGCGCTCCTCCGGCATTTCCCCCAGCAGCGAGCTGTGTTTAAACCAGATATCGCGGATATGCAGCAGCCAGTTGTCGATGAGCCCCAGCTCCGGGTTCTCCACCGCCGCCTGTACGCCGCCGCAGCCGTAGTGGCCGCAGATAATAATGTGCTCGACTTCGAGAACATCGACGGCATACTGCACCACCGACAGGCAGTTGAGGTCGGTGTGGATCACCAGATTCGCCACGTTACGATGCACAAACAGTTCGCCTGGCTCCAGGCCGGTGAGTCGCTCAGCGGGTACGCGGCTGTCAGAACAGCCAATCCACAGGAAGCGCGGTTTCTGCGTTTGCGACAGTTTCTCAAAAAAGCCGGGGTCCTCTTCCACCAGCATTTTTGACCATAGTGCATTGTTGCTGATGAGTGTATCTATATCATTCATGGACGTTATCGGCCTGTAACCAAGTAAGTGCGTTGCGCTAATATAGGGTAAGCTCACCTTTTTTAAAACCATCTTAACCCGTGATACTTCCGGCTGCAGATGCGCTGGCCGCGCCACTACAGCGCAAACGTCAGTCAGGCGGGTTAATGACGTGTCATGACACGAGAAGAGATATTTAATGACCATTGCTCTGGAATTAAAACAGCTCAAAAAAACCTACCCCGGCGGGGTTCAGGCGCTGCGGGGAATTGATCTGCAGGTTGAAGCGGGGGATTTCTATGCCCTGCTGGGCCCGAACGGGGCGGGAAAATCCACGACGATCGGCATCATCAGCTCGCTGGTGAACAAAACCTCCGGTCAGGTCAATGTCTTTGGCTACGATCTGGAGAAAGACGTCGTCAACGCCAAGCGCCAGCTTGGCCTGGTGCCGCAGGAGTTTAACTTTAACCCGTTCGAGACCGTGCAGCAGATCGTCGTTAACCAGGCGGGCTACTACGGCGTTGAGCGTAAAGAAGCCATCGCCCGCAGCGAAAAGTACTTAAAACAGCTCGATCTGTGGGAAAAACGCAGCGAACGCGCGCGGATGCTCTCCGGCGGGATGAAGCGCCGCCTGATGATCGCTCGCGCGTTGATGCATGAGCCGAAGCTGCTGATCCTCGACGAGCCGACCGCCGGCGTCGATATTGAACTACGCCGCTCGATGTGGGGCTTCCTCAAGGATCTCAACGATCGCGGAACCACCATTATTCTGACCACCCACTATCTGGAAGAGGCCGAAATGCTGTGCCGCAACATCGGCATCATCCAGCACGGTACGCTGGTGGAAAACACCTCGATGAAAGCGCTGCTGTCGAAGCTGAAATCAGAGACCTTTATTCTCGACCTCGCGCCAAAAAGCCCGGTGCCGAAGCTCGAGGGCTACCAGTATCAGCTGGTCGATACCTCGACGCTGGAAGTGGAGGTCCTGCGCGAGCAGGGGATTAACAGCGTCTTTGCGCAGCTGAGCGCCCAGGGGGTGCAGGTATTGAGTATGCGTAACAAAGCCAACCGTCTGGAAGAGCTGTTTGTCACCCTGGTGCATGAGCGAAAAGGAGAGTCAGCATGATGCAGCTTTATTGGGTCGCGCTGAAAAGCATCTGGACCAAAGAGATCCACCGTTTTATGCGCATCTGGGTGCAGACGCTGGTGCCGCCGGTGATCACCATGACCCTGTACTTCGTGATTTTCGGTAACCTGATCGGGTCGCGCATCGGCGAGATGCATGGCTTTACCTACATGCAGTTTATCGTGCCGGGCCTGATCATGATGGCGGTGATCACCAACGCTTACGCCAACGTCGCCTCGTCGTTCTTCAGCGCCAAGTTTCAGCGCAACATTGAGGAGCTGCTGGTGGCGCCGGTGCCGACGCACGTGATTATCGCCGGCTACGTGGGCGGCGGGGTGGCGCGCGGGCTGTGCGTGGGTATCCTGGTGACCGCGGTGTCGCTGTTCTTTGTGCCGTTCCAGGTTCACTCCTGGCTGTTTGTCGCCCTGACGCTGCTCCTCACCGCGGTGCTGTTCTCGCTGGCCGGACTGCTGAACGCGGTGTTTGCCAAGACCTTCGATGACATCAGCCTGATCCCGACCTTTGTGTTGACGCCGCTGACCTATCTCGGCGGGGTGTTCTACTCGCTGACCCTGCTGCCGCCGTTCTGGCAGGGGCTGTCGCATCTGAACCCCATCGTCTACATGATCAGCGGCTTCCGCTTCGGCTTCCTCGGTATCAACGATGTGCCGCTGGTGACCACCTTTGCGGTGCTGGTGGTCTTCATCGTCGCCTTCTATCTTCTCTGCTGGTCGTTAATCCAGCGCGGTCGCGGCCTGCGTAGCTGATACTCATCACGGTTAGCGCTTCCGGACGCCAATACGCGAAGCGCTAACCGCTTATCTTTGACCCCCATCACCGATACGCCATCTTCCCCTTGCTACATTGTTGGCTGGCTAAGGAGGGAAGCATGCTTGGTTGGGTCATTACCTGCCACGATGAGCTGGCGCAGGAGATGCTGGATCGTCTTGAACAAAAATTTGGTCCGCTGGCCCAGTGCCGGGCGGTTAATTACTGGCGCAATCTCAGCAGCAATATGTTGAGCCGGATGATGTGCGATGCGCTGCATGCCACCGACTCCGGGGACGGGGTCATTTTCCTAACCGACAGAACCGGCGCGGCGCCTTATCGGGCCGCGGCGCTGATGAGTCACAAACATACCCACTGCGAAGTGATCTCCGGCGTCAGCTATTCATTACTTGAGCGAATGTATCTGCTGCGGGATACGTTAAGCAGCGAGGCGTTTCGCCAGGCTATCGTCAGCGCGGGCGGGCCGATGGTGAGCAGCCTGTGGCATCAGCAGCAGAAGAACCCCCCGTTCCGGTTGCGTCATGATACCTTTGGAAATTAAGCAGCGGGACAGATGCCGCTTTTGTTACAATAACCGCCGTTGATGGTTTACCGGTTCGATGCGCATGCTTGTCCGATTTTTTACTCTGCTTCTTTTACTGACCTCACTCAGCGCCTCCGCCAGTCTGCTTAGCCAGCAGGGCAAACCTGTGCGCTATATGCAAACCACCGAAGACGCGGTGATCTGGGCGCAGGTGGGGAACCATGTGGTCAGCGTGGGCAATGTGCGTGCCGGGCAGATCCTCGCGGTTGTCCCGACGGCGGCTGATTACTATGAGTTTCGCTTCGGCTTCGGCACCGGGTTTATTGACAAGGGCCATCTGGAGCCAGTGCAGGGTAAGCAGCGGGTGGAGGACCGTCTGGGGGATCTCAATAAGCCGCTGAGTAACCAGAATTTACTCACCTGGAAAGATACACCGCTCTATGACGCTCCCTCAGTGAGCAGCGCGCCGTTCGGCACGCTGGCCAATAATCTGCGCTATCCGATCCTCAGCAAGCTGAAAGACCGCCTCAATCAGACCTGGTTTCAGATCCGCATTGGCGATCGGCTGGCGTGGGTCAGCAGTCTGGATGCGCAGGAGGATAACGGGATCCCCGTGCTGACCTATCACCATATTCTGCGTGACGAAGAGAATACCCGTTTCCGCCATACCTCGACCACCACCTCGGTACGCGCCTTCAATAACCAGATGACCTGGCTGCGGGATCAGGGGTATACCACGCTGACCCTGTATCAGCTGGAAGGCTACGTGCGCAATAAAATTAACCTTCCGGCGCGGGCAGTCGCCATTACCTTCGATGACGGTTTGAAATCGGTAAACCGCTACGCCTATCCGGTGTTGAAACAGTATGGCTTCCACGCCACCGCCTTTATTATCTCTTCGCGCATCAAGCGTCATCCGCAGCAATGGGATCCGAAATCGCTGCAGTTCATGAGCATTTCTGAGCTCCGGCAGATCCAGGACGTCTTTGACATTCAGTCGCATACCCACTTCCTGCACCGGGTGGACGCCGGCCGGCGGCCGATCTTATTCAGCCGCAATTACCATAATATTCTGTTTGATTTTGCCCGTTCGCGCCGGGCGCTGAGCCAGTTTAATCCACATGTGCTCTACCTTTCCTATCCCTTCGGCGGCTATAACGCCACGGCGGTGCAGGCGGCGAATGACGCCGGGTTTCATATGGCGGTGACGACGGTGCGTGGGAAGGTGAAGCCGGGGGACAATCCGTTTCTGCTAAAGCGGTTATATATCTTACGCACGGATTCGCTGGAGACGATGTCGCGGCTGATCAGTAACCAGCCTCAGGGGTAAACTTCGGCGCTGCGCCTGAGCGCAGCGCCGTGGTCATCAGGCGACCTGCACCGGAATCGCTTTCGCCTGGCGCTTCATTTCGTTGTCGCCTTCGAAGTAGGCGATGTTGGGCTGCCAGCGGCGCGCCTCTTCGTCAGACATGGTGACGAAGCTGGCGATGATCAGGATATCGCCGACGCTGGCGCAGTGCGCGGCGGCGCCGTTAACGGAGATGATTCTGGAACCCCGCTCGGCGGCAATGGCGTAGGTGGAGAAACGGTTACCGTTGGTGACGTTCCAGAGGTGAATGGTCTCATTCTCCAGAATACCGGCCGCATCCAGGAAATCCTGGTCAATGGCGCAGGAACCTTCATAGTGCAGGTCAGCCTGCGTCACTTTTACGCGGTGGAGCTTGCCCTGCAGCATATTACGCATCATAACTTCTACCCTTCAACCTTAATGTAGCAGAGCGGACACGACGTCCGCCCTGAGAAAAGCCCGGGCAAGTATTGCCCGATTTTTACCCGCTGTCTACTGACCGAGCGTGACGATCTGGTTGTCGATCAGGCGGGCCTGACCGAGCCAGGCGGCCATCAGGATCACCGCGCGCTGGCTGGCGTCGGTCAGCTCAAGCAGGGTGTCGGCATCGCGGATCTGAATGTCGTCGGCGCGGAAACCTTTCTCGTTCAGCTCCTGCTCGGCGATAGCGATGATCTCGTCGAGCTGACGGTCGCCGGCGGCCAGTTTTTCCGCCACCGCGCTCAGCACTTTATACAGACCGGGGGCGATTTTGCGCTGGTCGGCGGTCAGATAGCCGTTACGCGAGCTCAGCGCCAGGCCATCCTTCGCGCGGACGATCGGCACGCCGATAATATCGATATCGTAGCCCATGTCGGCAACCATCTTGCGGATCAGCGCCAGCTGCTGGAAGTCTTTCTCGCCAAAGCAGGCGACGTCTGGCTGAACCAGGTTGAACAGCTTACTGACGATGGTCGACACGCCGCGAAAATGGCCCGGACGGCTGGCGCCTTCCAGCATAGTGGACAGGCCGGGGACGTCGACGTAGGTCTGGCCTTCGGTGCCCTGCGGGTAGACTTCCGCCGGCGTCGGCGCGAAGACAAAGTCGACATGACGCTTGTTCAGCTTTTCGCAATCATCCTGCAGGGTGCGCGGGTAGCGCGCCAGGTCATCGGCGCGGTCAAACTGCATCGGATTGACGAAAATACTGACCACCACCACGTCCGCGCTGGCTTTGGCTTCATCAACCAGCTTCATATGACCATCATGCAGGTTGCCCATCGTCGGGACCAGCGCGATACGCTTGCCTTCCTGACGCAGACGGCGGATATGCTGACGCAGCAGCAGCACGGATTCTATAATCAGCACAACAAGACTCCTTAATGGAAACTGTGTTCTTCTCCCGGATAGACCCCGGATTCGACTTCGGCAATATACTGCCGCACCGCGGCGCGGATGTCGCCCGCCTCGGCAAGGAAATTCTTGGCAAATTTCGGAATGTGGCCGCCGGTAATGCCGAAAGCGTCATGCATCACCAGGATCTGCCCATCGGTGACGTTGCCCGCGCCGATGCCGATCACCGGAATGGTCAGGGCTTCGGTGATGCGTTTCGCCAGGGCGACCGGGACGCACTCCAGCACCAGCAGCTGCGCGCCTGCCGCTTCCAGCGCTAACGCGTCTTCAAACAGGGTCTGCGCCGCATCGCCGCGGCCCTGCACTTTATAGCCACCGAATACGTTCACCGACTGCGGCGTCAGGCCGAGGTGGCCGCAAACCGGCACCGCGCGTTCCGCCAGCATCCTCACGGTCTCGGCCAGCCAGGCGCCGCCTTCGAGTTTGACCATATTGGCGCCGGCGCGCATCACGATGGCGGCATTTTCAAAGGTCTGCTCCGGCGTGGCGTAGGCCATAAACGGCAGGTCGGCGAGCAGCAGGCTGTTCGGCGCGCCGCGGCGGACGGCGCGGGTGTGATAGGCGATATCTTCCACGGTGACCGGCAGGGTGGAGTCGTGACCCTGCACCGTCATTCCCAGCGAGTCGCCCACCAGCAGCACATTAATGCCTTCATCGGCGAACAGCTTCGCGAAGCTATGGTCGTAGGCGGTAATGGTGGCAAAGCGCTTCTTTTCCTGTTTGCATTTCTGCAGCAGGGCAATGGTGGTCGGTTTCATAACATTTCCTGATGATGAAAGTCATATTAACCGGCATTCTAACAGCAGCATTTAGAGGGGCAATGATTTTGGGCAACCGATTACGACGATCGCCGTAAATGCTAAAAAAGGAGAGGGAATTACCAGATAGCGGGCTTTGTCGCGCCGAGATCATCCAGTACGGTACGCAGCGCAGGGCCGTCAGGAAAGCGGAGGTCCGGGGCGATCTCGAACAGCGGCCAGAGCATAAAGCCGCGGTTTTTCATATCGTAGTGCGGAACGGTCAGACGCTCGCTGTTAATGACCGCATCGCCAAACAGCATAATATCGAGATCGAGGGTGCGCGGCCCCCAGCGTTCGGCTTTGCGCACCCGACCCTGCTGCAGCTCAATGCGCTGGGTGTGATCGAGCAGCGCCTCGGGGGCCAGCGTGGTTTCCAGCGCGACGGCGGCGTTGAGATAGTCCGGCTGATCCTGCGGGCCCAGCGGCGGCGTGCGGTAGAACGAAGAGACGTTCACCACGCGGCTGTAAGGTATTTCGCCCAGGGCGCGGATGGCCGCCTGCACCTGCGCCAGTGGCGAAGCGAGGTTACTGCCGAGGGCGATATAGACCAGGGTCATGCGTTACCCTGGCGCGACGCGCGCTTGCGCGGACGGCGGTGGCGACGGCGCGGCGCCGGATCGTCCCCGAGGTCGTTGAGCATATCTTTTTGCGCCGGCGGCGCGGCGACCTGGAATTCGCCCCACCATTTGGTCAGACGCTGCAGTTCGCCGTTGTTTTCAGCGCCGGCGCGTAGCTCCAGCAGATCGTAGGCGGCGCGGAATTTCGGATGCTCCATCAGCTTCCAGGCGCGTTTGCCCTGGCGACGGGACATGCGCAGCTGCAGCTGCCAGATATCGCGGATCAGGGTGGTGATGCGCTTAGGGATCGCCAGCGTACGGCAGGCTTCGTCCAGTACGTCGTTCATCGCCAGCGCGAAGGCGTCATAGTACGCCAGACCGCTCTCCTGAGCGATTTTTTGCGCAGTTTCCAGCAGCGGATACCAGAACATCACCGAGAAGAGGAAGGCCGGATTAACGCGCATGTCGTTATGAATGCGGGTGTCGGTGTTCTTCAGCACCTGGTTGATGATCCGCTCCATCGGGCTATCGCCGCGCTCGGTAAAGTAGCGGGTGATGGTCGGGAACAGCGGCTGGAACAGGTTGTATTCCCGCAGCAGCAGGTAGGTCTGATAGCCATGCCCGGCCTGCAGCAGCTTGAGCACTTCTTCGAACAGGCGCGCCGGCGGCACGTCGTGGAGCAGGGCGGCCAGCCGCGGCAGCGGTTCGGCCGTTTCCGGGCTGATGGTCATATCCAGCTTGGCGGCGAAGCGCACCGCGCGCAGCATGCGTACCGGATCCTCGCGATAGCGGGTTTCCGGATTGCCGATCAGGCGGATCACGCCGTCCTGCAGATCCTTCATGCCGCCGACGTAGTCGCGCACGGTAAAGTCCGCCACGCTGTAATAGAGGCTGTTAATGGTGAAGTCGCGACGCTGGGCGTCCTCTTCGATCGAGCCGAAGATGTTATCGCGCAGCAGCATGCCGTTCTGGCCCCGCTGGGAGGTGACGCGATCGGTAGTGTGTCCTTCGTGATGGCCACGGAAGGTAGCGACCTCAATGATTTCCGGCCCGAACATCACGTGCGCGAGGCGGAAACGGCGCCCGACCAGACGGCAGTTGCGGAACAGCTTACGCACCTGATCCGGCGTGGCGTTGGTCGTGACGTCAAAATCTTTTGGCTTTTTGCCAAGCAGCAGGTCGCGGACGCCGCCGCCGACCAGCCAGGACTCGTAGCCCGCCTTGTTGAGGCGGTACATGACCTTGAGGGCGTTTTCACTGATATCTTTGCGGGAAATAGCATGCTGCTCACGCGGGATCACCGTCATAGGCGTTGGTTCGACGGCGGCTTCTGCCTCGCGCTCCTCACGGCTTAGCACCTTACGGCAAAAATTAGCGACTCGGGTAAAAATGGTGCACCTCGTAGTGTCAGACGGACTTCAGATCAACTGTACAGTGTAAAAATAGCGGCTAATCATAGCTCAGCGGGAGCCATTTGAGAATGCTCGATTTTCGCGGGCTGCCAGTTGGCGACGGCCTGGGCGAGTAAATCAGCGACGCTCAGGGCCTGCCACTCCCCGGCGATCTCCTGATTCAGAAAGCGGAGCGCGCGGACGATTTCGGGGCGCGGATCGCCTTCCGGCAGCGCCGGCGCGTGGTTTTGTTTAGAGAGCTTATTGCCGTCGGCATTGAGGGCCAGCGGCAGATGGAGGTAGTCCGGCGCCTGCCAGCCAAAATGCTGATACAGCGAAATCTGCCGCACCGTCGGCTCAATCAGATCGGCGCCGCGGACGATCTCGGTGATCCCCTGAAAGTGATCATCGACCACCACCGCCAGGTTGTAGGCAAACAGCCCGTCGCGACGGTGGATAATAAAATCTTCACGCGCCAGCGGCTCGTTGGCGACCAGCGTGCCGCGCAGGCGGTCGGTGAACTGCAGAACCGGCCGGGTCTGGCGCAGACGCAGCGCGGCGTTTTCCGCCCCCAGGCCAAGGTCGCGGCAGTGACCATCGTAGATCCCGCCTACGGCGTGGATCCGCGCGCGGGTGCAGGTGCAGTAATAGCTCAGCCCTTGCTCACCCAGCCAGGCCAGCGCCTCGCGGTAGGCTTCGTGCCGTTGCGACTGCCAGAGCACCTCGCCGTCCCAGTGCAGACCGTAGTGGTCGAGCTGGCGCAGGATGGTGTCGGCGGCCCCGGGGACTTCGCGCGGCGGGTCGATATCTTCAATACGAACGCGCCAGATACCCTGGTTCGCGCGGGCTTGCAGGTAGCTGCCGAGCGCGGCGATCAGAGAGCCGAAGTGGAGTTCGCCGGAGGGGGAGGGAGCAAAGCGCCCTATATAGCGTGAGTCAGTCATGATACGGACAACAGAACCAGGCGGGAGAGACTCCCGCCAGAGAGTGAGGCAGCAGGGGATTAGCCCGCCATCTGTTTTTCGCGAATTTCCGCCAGGGTTTTGCAGTCAATGCACAGATCCGCTGTCGGACGCGCTTCCAGACGGCGAATGCCGATCTCCACGCCGCAGGATTCGCAGTAGCCGAAGTCTTCGTCTTCAACTTTTTTCAGCGTTTTCTCGATCTTTTTGATCAGTTTACGTTCGCGGTCGCGGTTACGCAGCTCCAGGCTGAACTCTTCTTCCTGGGCGGCACGGTCTACCGGGTCCGGGAAGTTAGCAGCTTCATCCTGCATGTGCGATACGGTGCGATCCACTTCATCCCTGAGTTGATTACGCCATGCTTCAAGAATACGCTTGAAGTGCGCCAGCTGGGCTTCGTTCATATACTCTTCGCCCGGTTTCTCTTGGTACGGCTCCACCCCAGCGATGGCGAGAATACTCAGGGACGATGTTTTACGGTTTTGCCCTTCTTGCATGTTGCTTCTCCTTAACACGCACTATCGATCCCCATGTGGGGGAAAATCAGGCCGCTATAAATAGCAGATGCTTTTCCGGATAGCAATTATCTAAACGTTACACTTGACAACCCTGTGAAGAAAAGCGTATTCGCGCTTGCGACCCGAACACTATTTAGCCACTTATTTACCGGGGTTTAACACCACGGCGATCGGCTTATTCAGAGTCATCCTCGTCGTAGAAAGTTCCGCTTTCCAGGCGAGAATTTCCACCCCCTTGTCGCGGGCTTCTGTTAACAGCTGTGCGTATCTGGCATCAATATGATGCGCGGGAGAGAAACGGTCAATTGCCGAATGCAGGACGGCAAATAAAATCACCGCGCGGTCGCCATTTGCCGCGACGGCCATCAGCTCCCGCAGGTGCTTCTGACCGCGCGTGGTCACCGCATCGGGAAAATAACCGTATTCTTTCTCCGCCAACGTAACCGATTTCACTTCAATATAGCAGTTTTGGCGATCATCTGCCTGTAACATAATATCGATACGGCTATTCTCTGCGCCGTATTTCACTTCGCTTTTCAGCTGGTTATAGCCTGAAAGTTCAGGGATTATTCCGGCGGAAATCGCCTCTTTCGCCAGCGTATTCGCGCGCAGCGTATTGACGCAAATAACGGCGCCCTGCTGCGTTTCAGTTAATTCCCAGGTGTGGGCATATTTGCGCTTCACATTGTCAGAGGTGGAATACCAGACGGTGTCGCCCGGGGCGGCGCAGCCGGTCATCGCCCCGGTATTCGGGCAGTGGAGCGTCAGCTCGCGGCCATCGGGGGTCACCACGTCGGCAAGAAATCGTTTGTAACGTTTAAGCAAAATGGCGGGCTGCAACGGCGGATCAAACTGCATCAACTTTCCTTATCAAACGGATAATGTTCCAGCGCCGTGTAGCGCGTGCGCCCCCGGCTAAAGCTGGATTCATAGAGCACGAACTTGTTCACCGGAAACGTCCAGCGAAAGCCGGGCGGCGGGATCGGCACCGCCTGGCGGGCGTCGCGCCACAGGGTAATATGCGGATGAAACGGCTGCGGACTCTGATAGCAGCCGCTGCGCGCCGCCTGAGCGCGCAGCATGCTGGCGAGCTGCAGCAGGCCGCGCGGCGGCTGACGGGGCCCGAGCCAGACCACCCGCGAGCGCAGCCACTGTCCGGCATCGTCCAGCGTCAGGGTAAAGCCCGGCAGCTGGAGGCGGCCGGCGAGGGCGGTCAGCGCCCGCTGTTTTTCCGCGCTCACCTCGCCGAGAAACGCCAGCGTGAGGTGAAGGTTATCCGCCGCGACGGGCCTGCCGGCATCCTCCGGGAAGTGCGTTGCCCGCCACTGGACAATTTGTTTGCGGATGGCAGGCGGCAGTTCAATCGCAAAAAACAGCCTTTTCGGCTCAGACATGATAGAGACTCGGTAATGAATTAGGGGGATGCTACAATGCGAGCCCCTGAATGTTAACCCCCGGAGCCTTTTGTGTCCTCATTGCCGGTTGCCGCCGTCCTCCCAGAACTGTTATCCGCCCTGCAGCATGCGCCGCAGGTTTTGCTCAACGCGCCGACCGGCGCCGGGAAGTCGACCTGGCTGCCGCTGCAGATCCTTGCCAAGGGCAACATTACGGGACGCATTATCCTGCTGGAGCCGAGGCGTCTGGCGGCGCGCAATGTCGCGCAGCGGCTGGCTGAACTGCTCGGCGAAAAGCCCGGGGAGACCGTGGGTTACCGCATGCGCGCCGAAACCTGCGTCGGACCGCAGACCCGCCTGGAGGTGGTCACGGAGGGGATCCTGACGCGCATGATCCAGCGCGATCCCGAGCTGACGGGCGTGGGGCTGGTGATCCTCGATGAATTTCACGAGCGCAGCCTGCAGGCGGATCTGGCGCTGGCCCTGCTGCTTGATGTCCAGCAGGGGTTACGTGACGATCTCAAACTGCTGATTATGTCGGCGACCCTCGATAACGAGCGCCTGCAGCGTCTGCTGCCGGAGGCGCCGGTGGTGGTCTCGGAGGGGCGCGCTTATCCGGTGGAGCGTCGCTTCAGCCCGCTCTCCGCGCACCAGCGTTTTGATGAGGCGGTGGCGGTAGCGGCGGCGGAGCTCCTGCGGCATGAACAGGGGTCGATGCTGCTGTTTCTGCCCGGCGTCGGCGAGATCCAGCGCGTTCTCGACCAGCTGACGGAGCGCGTGGCGGAGGATGTCATCCTCTGTCCGCTGTATGGCGCGCTGCCCCTGAGCGAGCAGCGCAAAGCGATCCTCCCGGCGCCGGCCGGAAAACGCAAAGTGGTGCTGGCCACCAACATTGCCGAGACCAGTTTGACCATCGAGGGCATCCGCCTGGTGGTCGACAGCGCCCAGGAGCGGGTTGCCCGCTTTGACCCGCGCACCGGCCTGACCCGGCTGGTGACGCAGCGCATCAGCCAGGCATCGATGACGCAGCGCGCCGGACGCGCCGGTCGTCTCTCCCCGGGGATCTGCCTGCATTTGCTTGGCAAAGAACAGGCCGAACGAGCGGCGGCGCAGAGCGAACCGGAGATCCTGCACAGCGATCTGTCGGCGCTGTTGCTGGAGCTGCTGCAGTGGGGGTGCCACGATCCGGCCGCGCTGGCCTGGCTGGATCAGCCGCCGGCGGTGAACCTGGCCGCCGCGCGCCGCCTGCTGGAGGCGCTCTCGGCGCTGGACGGCGAGCGGCTGTCGGCGTTTGGCCGCAAAATGGCGACTCTCGGCAACGAGCCCCGGCTGGCGGCGATGCTGGCCGCTGCGCAGACCGATGACGAAGTGGCGACGGCGGCCAGGCTGGCGGCGATCCTCGAGGAGCCGCCGCGCGGCGGGCTGGTGGATTTGGCCGCCGTCTTTTCCCGTCAGCAGGCCAACTGGCAGCAGCGGGCGCAGCAGCTGATGAAGCGTCTGGCCTGCCGCAGCGGACAGCCCGACGCCGGACGAATGGCCGCGCTACTGGCGTCGGCCTTCGCCGACCGCATCGCCCGTCGCCGCGGTCAGGAGGGACGCTATCAGCTGGCGAACGGCATGGGCGCGATGCTTGACGCCGACGACGCGCTGGGCCGCCATGAGTGGCTGATCGCCCCGCTGCTGCTGCAGGGCAGCGCCTCGCCGGATGCCCGCATGCTGCTGGCTCTGCCGGTGGATATCGGCGAGCTGATCGCCGCCCGTCCCGAGCTGGCGCAGCGTTCCGACACGGTGGAGTGGGATGAAGCGCAGGGGACGCTGAAAGCCTGGCGGCGGACCGTGACGGGCCAATTGGTGATCAAGACCCAGTCGCTGGCGAAGCCATCTGAGGCGGAGCTGCATCAGGCGATGCTCAACGGTATTCGTGAGAAAGGCCTTGCGGTGCTCAACTGGACGCCAGAGGCCGAGCAGCTGCGACTGCGGCTGCAGTGTGCGGCGCAGTGGCTGCCGGAAGAGGCATGGCCCACGGTGGATGACGCTTCGCTGCTGGCCTCGCTGGAGGCATGGCTGCTGCCGCAGATGAACGGCGTTCACTCGCTGCGGGCGCTGAAGGCGTTGGATCTGCGTCAGGCGCTACAGGACTGGCTGCCGTGGCCGCTGCGCCAGAAGCTGGATCGCGAGCTGCCGACGCACTATACCGTGCCGACCGGCAGCCGTCTGGCGATCCGATACCATGCGGAGAACCCGCCGGCGCTGGCGGTGCGTATGCAGGAGATGTTCGGCGAGGCCACGACGCCGGTTATCGCCGAGGGGCGGGTGCCGCTGGTGCTGGAGCTGCTGTCGCCCGCCCAGCGTCCGCTGCAGATCACTCGCGATCTCAGCGCCTTCTGGCAGGGAAGCTACCGCGAGGTGCAAAAAGAGATGAAGGGACGTTATCCGAAACACGTCTGGCCGGACGATCCGGCCAACGCCGCCCCGACCCGGCGCAGCAAAAAATATTCGTAGCCCCAGGCGCCGGGCGGCATTCTGCCCGGCCCGGCGAACCACTCACGCTAGACCATCTGCTGCCAGAGAAAAACGCCCCCTCCCGCCAGCGCCAGCCAGGGGCCGAAGGCCAGCGGCTGCTGCAGCGACTGCCGGGTCCACAGGCGCTGCAGCAGGGTCCACGCCAGCCCGCTGGCCGAGGCGAGCAACAGCACCTGCGGCAGAGCCTGCCAGCCGCACCAGGCGCCCAGCGCCGCCAGCAGCTTAAAATCGCCATAGCCCAGGGCCTCTTTGCCGGTCAGCAGGCGGAACAGCCAGTAGACCGACCACAGCGCCAGATAACCGGCCATCGCCCCGGCGACCGCGTCCGGCAGCGCAATGTACACCTCGTTAAGATTAAACAGCAGTCCGGCCCACAGCAGGGGCAGGGTCAGGCGATCGGGCAGCAGCTGGGTCCGGGCGTCAATCCGCGCCAGTATCAGCAGGAAGGAGAGCAGCACCAGGCCGCCCGCCAGCGCCAGGCCCGGCGCGAGCAGCGCCCCGGCGAGGATAAACAGCAGGCCGGTGGCCAGCTCGGTCAGCGGATAGCTCCACGAGATGCGCGCCTGACAGCAGCGGGCGCGACGGCCTAGCCAGAGGAAGCTGAGCAGCGGGATATTGTCCCGCCAGGCTATCGGCTGGCGACACTGCGGGCAGGATGAGCCCGGCGTGCTGAGGGTTATCGGCTCGTCGTCCGCGGTTTGGGTCAGCATGCGCGGCAGACGGTAGATCACCACGTTGTAAAAGCTGCCCAGCGCCAGGCCGAACAGCAGCAGGAAACCATACCAGACAAGGGGAAAATGCAGCGATAATGCGGCTAATGTCGTCATTTTTGCTCCTTTAATCACCATTTTCCCTGCAGCTGCCACGGCGTCGGGCCCGGGGCGTTTTTCGCCATCGGGCGGGTGACCAGCAGCGCCAGCAGGGGCGGCATCCCCTGACGGGGCTGTAGCGTACCGCGAAACAGATAGCGGCCATCGGGCGACAGGGTTCCCTGGCCGCTGAGGCTCAACTGATGAGAATCCTGGCGGATGGCCAGCGCCACGGCGCCGTTCGCCGTACAGCTTAAGGCGCCACTGACCTGGGCCAGCTCCAGGCTACCGACCGGAGAGTGCAGCCGGGCCTGACGCCACTGCGCGCGTCCGGCGGTGATTTGCCGGCAGCGCCCCTCGCTGAAGTGCGCTTCGGCCAGGCTGAAAGTGACCTCTCCCTCGGCGCTGACGGGCATAGTCGGCGTTAGCCAGCGACCGAGCAGGCTGGCGGGGGCGGTGAGCCGCCCCTCCTGCAGACGCAGATCGCGGATGCCCCACAGCCGGGCCTGGCCCTCCACGCCGCGGGGATCGCTGAGCGCGATCTGCCAGCCAGCCAGGGTGAGCGACCACGTCAGCCGCTCAAGCCGCACGCCGCGCCAGGAGACCGACTGCGCCGCGCCGCGCCAGATGCTGCCGCTAAGGTTGGCCACCTGTACCTCGGGCGGCAACATCGGGACTAACAGACGCGCCGGGGCGGTGGCGGTCAACCACAGCAGATAGAGCGCCAGCAGTAGCCCACCTGCGAGCCCGTTAGCTTTCATCGTCGCGCTCCAGCAGCAGATGGTTGACCGTGACCCAGCCCGGCCGCGACGGCTGCCCGGTTACGGACAGCGAGACCGCGTTGACGCCGCGCATCGCCGGGGCGTCCAGCCAGTCCATTAGCGCCTGGAAGGCGCAGGGCTGAAGGGTGACCTGCAGACGTTTCCCCTGCGGCTGCAGACGAACGACTTCCAGCCCGTGGCTCGCCGCCTCGCGCATCACCAGCGCGGTGAGCGCCTCTTTTGCCGCCGGCGCGGGCTGCTGGCTGAGCTGCTGCAGGCGCGGACCCTGCTGCGTCATCCAGCGCAGGCTGGCCTGCTCTTTCACCAGGGTTTGCCGCCACTGCGCCTCGCGGGCCCGCCAGGGCTGCCACAGCCCGTACCAGAGGGCGCAGGCTGTCAGCAATCCCGCCAGGCCGAGCAGCAGGCGCTGCTCCGACAGCGTGCGCTGCCGCCACCAGATGAGCAGATTAGCCATCGTTTTCCTCCAGCGTCAGCTGTCCTTCAATGCCATCCGGCCTGGTGGTCATGTCGCCTGGCCGGACGCGAAACCGCGGCTGCGCTCGCTGGGTAAACTGCTCCAGCGCCCGGGAAGAGGCCGCGGCGATATCCAGCTGCAGACGGTTGCCTGCGGCATCCCAGCTCAGCGCCCGCAGGCGGATCCCCGGCGTTTCGCTGATGATGTTTTGCAACGCGCTGAGGCGGTCGACGAGGGGAGCATGCTGCGCCTGACGGGCAAGGGTTTGCAGATGCTGCTGCATCTGCAGTCGCGGGTTAATCACCTTTTTCTCCGTTGGAAACCAGCGATGATAGTAGGCCCGGCTGGCCTGCCGGGCGGCCTCGGCCTGGCGCGCCAGATCGCGATGATCCAGCACGCTGTTCACCGCCAGCAGCAGCGCCAGGGCCAGCGCGGCATACCGCGCCGGACGCCAGCTCGTCTGATCAGGCCGCCGACGGCGGACGGCGAACTCCCCCTGCAGCAGACTGAGCTTCTGCGCCGCCGGATGACTTGCGGCAAGGGAGAGCAGCGTCTGCGCAGGCTGCGCGCGCCACTCTCCCGGCGCCGCGGGCGGCGGCGAATAGCTGTCGATGACGTGCTCTTCCGCCTCGCCCTGCAGCAGCTCCGCCAGCCAGGGGGGTTCCGCCGCCATGCCGGCCCATGGCTGGTGGCGGATCAGCCACTGGTCGTCCGCCTGCACCGCGCTCCACGCCGGCGGTTGCCAGGGCAGGGCCAGCACATCGGGCGTCAACGCCAGGGGCCGTAGCGAGAGCGACTCGCAGCGCGCCAGCCAGTCGCGCATTTTTTGCCGCTGCACGGCGACGATCTCGCACTGGGCCTGCTGGCGGTGGAGCAGGGCAAAATGGGTGGCTTCCACCTCGTCGGCCAGCTGCTCTTCCAGCAGGAAGGGGGCCACCTGCAGCGGCGGTTTACGCAGGCCCGCCGGCAGGGTGAGGGTGTGAAACGCGCAGTCGCTGGCCGGGATCAGCACCCAGGCCGGGTAATGCGCCGCCAGTGTCGGGAAAGGGCTGGCGTCGTCAGCCGGCCACCGGCCGCTGGCTTCGTGGTGCGGCTCGCCGGGGGCGAAGAGTTGCCAGTGCAGCGGCGCCTGCCCGGGGGCGAAGCGCACGATCAGCATGGCCTGGGGGGAAGCGTTAAACTTATTCATCAACCACCATAGAAAGTCCGTATCGCCGCTGGACGACGGTAAAGGCGCGCCCCTCCTGTTGCAGGACGCTGTGCAGCTGAAAGCGAAGGTTGCCGGTCACCACGGTGAAGGCGGCGATAAAGCGTGTGCTGTGCACCGTCAGCCAGGGACGGGCGAGCGTGGTATCGGTTTTCTGCAGCGTCGGCTGCGCGAGAAAGGCGGCGACGCTGCTCCACCCGGTTCGCGGGCGGTTGTGCAGCAGCTGTTGCGCCTCCTGCAGCGTCAGATCGCCGGGAAAGAGGGCCGCCAGCAGGGCGGCCTGGGAGGGGCGCAGGGTGTTGACATTGACCTGCAGCGCATCATCCGGCTGGACGCAGACGAAGGGGAGCAGGCGCTGATAGAGCGCGGCGTCCATTCCGGCCAGCAGGCGCAGCTCGCTGACATCCTGCATCGGCTGGTTGGCGGCGAGATAGCCCGGGGTTTGCGCCATATAGACCTCGTCTTCCGCGCCGTTCAGCCGCGGCTGGCCGTCGCTGTCCGTCCAGTCGCCGAGGGCGGCGGCGATCTGGCTGGCGCGCAGCGGCGACTCGCCGAGCAGCGCCAGCAGCCGGGCGAAGACGTCGGTCGGGTAGGGCGTACCGCCGCTGGTCTCATCCGCGCGATGGTTGATGGCATTGAGATTAAAGCAGGCGTGCCCGTCGCGGATCGTGGCGAGGATTTCGCCATCGTCGAGGGTAAAGCGGCGTCCCTCCTGCGCCCAGGTTTGCGCCAGGTTTGTTTGACTGGGCGAGTCCAGCGCGTCGCGTTGCAGTAGCGCGGCGGCCATGTTTTCCGCCGCCAGGGCGTACCATCTGGCCTGCAGATTATCGAGGGTCACGGCGGTGTGTTGATACATGACCGAGGTGCGTTCGGTCATGGCGCTGGCGAGGATCATCATCAGGGCGAGGATGAACAGCACCATCAGGAGCGCGACGCCGCGTTGCCGATTTTTCACTGGCCGCCTCCCGGGGTGAGTAAAAACAGGCGGGTTATCTCCCCGCTGTTCGCCAGCGTCAGGGTGATCTCCAGCCCCTGCGGCAGCGACTGCGAGCGGTCCCAGGTCTCCTGCCAGCGCCCGTCGGCATAAAACCGCAGGCGAAACGCCGTCACCTCGCGCAGCAGCACCCGGGCCGTCGGCTGGCTGCCGGTCAGCGGATCCTGTTGATCGAAGCTGAGCCGTTCAAGCTGCTGCTGGCGCAGGCGGTAGCTGACGTTCTGGATCTCCGAGCGCGGGAGGATCCCCAGCGGATTCGGCCAGCCGCTGCGGCTGAAGGCCAGCCCCCAGTCGTCGCTCTGCAACTGGAAACGTCCGGCGAAGAAAAGCGTGTCGCTGTTTCTGGCGCGACGGGGAATGATGTGCGTGACATCATCGGCGATCTGGCGAAAGGCGCGCTGGAGGGCAGCGATCTGCTGGCTCTTCTCGCGGGTCAGGCCATCGGCGCGGATGACGTTCTGCAGCACCATCACGGCGGCGGCGCTGAGGACGGCGAGGATAGCCAGCGCCAGCAGCGTTTCAATCAGGGTGAAACCGCGCATTTTCGTTATCATGGCGACGTCACCCAGGTGCGCAGCGTCGCCAGCGGCGCGGGATCGCTTTTTTGCCGCCGGACCTCCACGTCCAGCGCCCGCAGCTGCGGCAGCGCGGTTTCCACCCCCTGCCAACGGACGAACCAGCGCGTCCCGGCGGCCTCCACGGTGGTTTCGGACCAGCTGAGGGCGGGCCAGCGTTTCTCCAGCCGCAGCTGCACCAACTGATTATCCGCCAGCCAGCTGGCGAGGATTTTCTCTTCCATACGCCCAAGCTGGCGCGTCTGCTGCAGGGTGGACTGCATCACCGCCAGGCCGGCGAGGGCGAAAATCACCAGCGCGACCATCACTTCGATAAGCGTCATTCCGCTCTCGCGTTTCATGGCTGCTCCCGCGCCGCCAGCGGCTGACTGTCGCCCTGGGCGTCGATGTTGATGCCCGTCGCGGCGTCAATCCGCAGCTGAAACGGCGTGACTTCGCCGCCGGGGAAGATGATCACGTCGGGCTGCTCGCCCGGCGTCCACGCCTGGCCGTCGGGAAAGCGCAGCGTCAGCCTGGCCTGCGGGAGGGTTTCCGCCGTGGTGGCGCGCCCGGCCTGCAGCGGCAGCCACTGCGCGTTGCCCCAGCGGTCGTCAGCCGCCGCCGGGGCGCCTTCTTCTGCAGGCTGCAAACGCATAAACTGCCAGCGGTCAGGGTGGATGACGATCCCGAAGAGCTGGCCGGTTTGCTGCCCGCGCTCGCGGACAAAGTCCAGCTGCGCCTGAAAGCGCGCCAGGATCTGCGTGGCCTCCTGGGTGCGGGCGGAGGGAAACGCCAGCAGCACCATGCTGGCGCTGATGCCGATCAGCAGCAGGACCAGCATCATTTCCAGGAGGGTGAAACCGCGCTGAGACACTATTTCTTCCCGAGGGTCCAGTTGCCGATGTCGTCATTGGTGTCGGGCATCCCGTCCGGGCCGACGCTGAAGACGTCAATGGCGCCATGCTGACCGGGGCTTAACAGCTGATACTCATTTCCCCACGGGTCCTGCGGCAGGCGGCGGATATAGCCCCCTTCCGGGTAGTTGCGGGCATGCGGCTCGGCGGCCGGGGCGGTCACCAGCGCCTGCAGTCCCTGTTCGGTATTCGGGTAGCGGCTGTTGTCCAGCTTATACATGTCCAGCGCCCCCTCGAGCGCCACCAGATCGCTGACCACCTTCTGGCGGTCCGCTTTCTCCTTGTTGCCCATCAGGTTAGGTACCACCAGGCTGGCGAGGATGCCGAGAATGACGATCACCACCATAATTTCCAGTAACGTGAAGCCGCGTTGCCGTTGCATAGTTTTCTCCATTAATACAGTCACATACTCATAAGGGTATTCAGTTGCAGGATCGGCTGCAGGATGGCCAGCACGATAAACAGCACCATGCCGGCCATGGTGACCACCAGCAGGGGTTCAAACAGGCTGAGGGACATCTGGATCTGCGCGCTCAGCTCCCGGTCCTGGTTCTCCGCCGCGCGCTCCAGCATGGCGGTCAGCTCACCGCTCTGCTCGCCGCTGGCGATCATGTAGCGCATCATCGGCGGAAACAGCGCTGTGGCCTCCAGCGCGCGATGCAGGCTGACGCCCTCGCGCACCGATTCGCTGGCGGTCTCCAGCTGGCTGCGCGCCCAGGCATTGCTGAGGACGCCGGCGCTGATGCGCATCGACAGCAGCAGCGGCACCGCGCTGGCGTTGAGAATGCTTAAGGTGCGGGCGTAGCGCGCGCTGTTGACGCTGCGCGTCACGCGGCCGATGACCGGCAGACGCAGCAGCGCCCGGTCCCAGGCGAGCCGCCGGGCGGGCTGGCGCAGCAGATAGCGCAGCCCCAGCAGCGCCAGGAATGACAGCAGCACCAGCCAGGGGCCCGCGCTGCGCACAATGTCGCTCAGGCTCATCAGCAGCCGGGTAGAGAAGGGCAGGGCCTGTTTTAGATGGACAAACTGCTCGACGACTTTCGGCACCACGGTGGAGAGCAGAATGGCGATCACGCTGATGGCGACCAGCGTCAGCACGATGGGGTAGATCATCGCCTGTAGCAGGCGGGCGCGAAGCTGCTGGCGCTGCTCGGTATAGTCCGCCAGCCGGTTCAGCACGCCGTCGAGATGGCCGGAGGTTTCGCCGGCCGCCACCATGGCGCAGAACAGGCCATCGAAACAGGCGGGATAGGCGCGCATCGCCTCCGCCAGCGAATGGCCTTCAAGCACTTTGCTGCGCACCCCGGCCATTAACGTTCTCAGCGACGCCTTTTCGCACTGCTGGGCGACGGCATCGAGCGCTTTTTCCAGCGGAATGCCGGCGGCGACCAGGGTGGCCAGCTGGCGAGTGAGCAGGGCTAAATCACCGGCGCTGGTGCGCCGGGCGATCAGCCCGCCGCGCCACAGCCGGCTCGCCGGGTCGGCGGCGGCCACTTCCAGCGCCAGCCAGCCCTTGTCCCGCAGCAGCTGGCGGGCGTGGCGGGCGGAGTCGGCCTGTTGAACGCCGCGGCGGGTTTTGCCCTGCGCGTCCAGCGCCTGATAGCGAAAGAGGGCCATCTCAGACGCTGTCCGCCGTTTGCTGTTCGGTGACCCGCATCACCTCCTCCCAGCTGGTGATCCCCGCCAGCGCTTTATCACGCCCGGCATGGCGCAGGGTCTGCCAGGCTGGCCCCAGCTGCTGGATCAGGGTGATCTCATTTTCGCCGCGGTGAATGGCGGCGCGGACGCGGTCGTCAATGAGCAGCAGCTCGTGAATGCCGGTGCGTCCGCGATAGCCGGTGAAATTACACCGGGCGCAGCCTTTTGGCTGCCACAGCGGCGTACCGGCCGGGACCGCCATCTGCCGGGCGGCGTCAGCATCCGCCTGCCAGGGCTGACGACAGTGCGGGCACAGCCGACGCACCAGCCGCTGCGACATCACCGCCAGCAGCGAAGTGGAGAGTAAAAAGGGCTCCACCCCCATATCCTGCAGGCGGGAAACGGCCCCCAGCGCGCTGTTGGTGTGCAGCGTCGACAGCACCAGGTGGCCGGTCAGCGAGGCCTGGACGGCGATCTGGGCGGTTTCGCCATCGCGGATTTCGCCCACCAGCACCACGTCCGGATCCTGGCGCAGTATGGCGCGCAGGCCGCGGGCGAAGGTCATCTCGACTTTGGCGTTGACCTGGGTCTGGCCGATACCTTCCAGCTCATACTCCACCGGATCTTCAATGGTCATGATGTTGCGCTCCCGGGCGTCGAGGCGGCTGAGGGCGGCGTAGAGCGTTGTGCTTTTCCCGGAACCGGTCGGTCCGGTGACCAGAATGATGCCGTGTGGCCGGGCGATCAGCGCGTCGACCTGGTCAAGCAGGGCGGGGGGCATGCCCAGCGTCTGCAGATCCAGGTTGACGCTGTTTTTGTCCAGCAGGCGCAGCACCACGCGTTCGCCGTGGCTGGAGGGCAGGGTGGAGACGCGCACGTCTATCGCCCGCCCGCCGATACGCAGCGCCATGCGGCCATCCTGGGGCACCCGTTTTTCGGCAATGTCCAGGCTCGCCATCACCTTGATGCGCGAAATGAGCAGCGCGGCCAGCCGCCGCTGCGGGCGCAGAATTTCCCGCAGCACGCCGTCGACGCGAAAGCGAATTTGCAAATGGCGCTCATAGGTTTCGATATGGATATCGGAGGCTTTCTCTTTGATGGCCTCGGTGAGCATGGCGTTGATTAGACGGATAATCGGCGCATCGTCTTCGCTGTCGAGCAGATCGTCGGTATCCGGCAGCTCTTCGGCGAGGGTATAGAGGTCAAGCTCATTGCCGATGTCGGCCATCATCCGGTGCGCTTCCGCCGAGTCGCGCTGATAGCTGAGCACCAGCACTTTCTCGAACGCTTCCGGCGCCAGACGGCTGACGTTCATCGGCCCGTCCGCCAGGCGGCGCGCTTCCAGCAGCGCCCGGGCGGCGGTATCAGCGCGGCACAGCGCTTCGCAGCGTTGGCCGTCGCTGAGCAGCACCAGATGGTGCGCGCGGGCCCACGCGAAGGGCAACAGCGGACGGCGTTCGGCGGCTGGCGTCATGGGCGGCCTCCGAGGTTAAAGGCGTCAATGGCGGCGCTAACCTGGCGGAAGGCCTGGGTCTCCTGCTGCGGATAGATGTGCAGCAGATCGTTGCTGAGCGATGCTTCGCTGCTCTCTTTGCCCCGCTGTTTGGTTTGCGCATCGTTGAAGGCGGTGTACTGGCCGGAGGAGGCTTGGCGGTACTCATCGCGGTCGCGAATAATGGTCGGGCGGATAAACAGCATCAGGTTGCGTTTCGACACTTTCTTGCTGTCGGAGCGGAACAGCGCGCCGATCACCGGGATGTCGCCGAGCAGCGGCACTTTGTCGGCGCTATCGGTGACGCTTTTATCCAGCAGCCCGCCAACCACCACCGTTTCGCCGCTACCCACCAGCACGGCGTTATTCACCGTCCGGGTATTAAAGGTCGCCCCGAGATCGCTGCTGGTGCTGGAGGCCGAATCGGCGACGCTCGATACTTCCTGCTCAATCTCCAGCAGCACGGCATCGCCTTCGTTAATCTGCGGTTTCACCTTCAGCTTAATGCCCACGGTTTTGCGCTCGACGGTATTGAAGATGTTGTCGCCGGAGGTGGTTTGCGAGCCGGTTAACACCGGGACTTCCTGGCCGACGTTGAAGGTGGCTTGCATATTGTCGAGGGTGACGATGCTGGGGGTGGCCAGAATATCGTTCTTGGTACTGCTGGAGAGGGCGGTGAGCAGCATCGCCCAGTTCCCCTGGTAGAAGCCGGCGGCGATACCGTTAAACGAGCCGAGGGCGCTGGCCAGCGAGCTGCTGATGGTACCGTCTTTGTTGTACTGGTTGGCGCCGGCGATCGCGGTGGAGATCGGCAATCCGCTGTTGGTAAACTGGGTCATGCCGGCGTTTTTATTGGCCCACTGGATACCGAGGTTGAGTCCGTCGGCATCCTGCACTTCGGCGATAATCGCCTCCACCAGCACCTGCGGGCGGCGGATATCCAGCTGGGCGATCACCCGCTCCAGATCGTTCATCACGTCCGGCGCCGCGGTGACGATCAGGGCGTTGGTCTGGCCGTGGGCTTTGATAATAATATTTTTATCGATCGCGGCCACCGGCTTGGCGCTTTGCTTATCGTTCTGCAGCGAGCTGCTGATCCCGGTCAGGACCTCCACCAGATCGGCGGCTTTGGCGTACTTCAGGTAGATCACTTTGGTGTTGCCCTGCACCGCCTGCTGGCGGTCGAGCTGTTTGATCATGGCGATAATGCGCTGGCGCGAGTTTGGCTCGCCGCTCACCAGCACCGAGTTGGTGCGCTCATCGGCCACCACGTTCGCCACCATCGATCCCGGCAGCGCCGACTTGCTGGTGTCTTTATTGAGTTCGGTAACCAGTTTGACCACCTCCGCGGCGGAGGCCCAGGAGAGAGGCACGGTCACCACGCTGCGATCCCCGGCGTTGTCGACGCGTTCGACAATGGTCAGCAGGCGTTTGATCACCGCCGCGCGGCCGGTCATCAGCAGGACGTTGGAAGGTTCATAATGGACCACGCTGCCGGCGCCAGCGTTATCGTTCAGCTGGCGGAGCAGCGGCGCGAGATCGCGAGCGGCGACGTTGGTCAGGGGCACCACCCGGGTGACGACCTCATCGCCTTCGCCCGGCGCGGCCTCGCTGGCGACCGGAACGGCCGAGGTCTTGGCATCTTTGGCGCGGACCACCTTCAGCACGCCGTTATTCATATTAATCACGGCGAAGCCATATACATCCAGCACGCTGAGGAAGAATTGATAATATTGCTCTTCATTGAGCATATCGTAACTGCGCACGGTGATAGTGCCGCGTACGCTGGGATCGATAATCACCGTTTTATTCAGGTTTTTGCTGACGGTATTGATAAATTCCTGGATATCGGTGCCTTTAAAACTGGCGGAAAATTCCTCCGCGGCGGCCGGAGAAAATAGCAGCGGGGTTAATATCAGCAGCGCAGGAAGCATTTTTCGCAGGCGTTTCATGGTTGGCAATTATTCATCCCCCAGGGAGAAAGCAATATCGTGTCGTTGGCCTTCCCGTTCAACGGTTAGCGTTATTTCGGTCATATCGGCCAGATTCTGCAGCGCCTGTTGCGCTTGTTCCTGATCGCGTAAATCGATGCCATTTAAGGCGATCGCCAAATCATTTGCCTGCAGGCCGGCCTGGTGAAACAGCGAGGCGTCTTTGCCAGGGTTAAGTCGGTAGCCCTGCAGTTTGTCGCCGCTGAGTACCGGTGAAATCGTTAAATAAGTGAGGATATTTTGCGGCTGCTCACGGAGTCGCTTCATAAGGGGCGGACGGGGCGCGGCGGCGGGCGATGACGACGACGCGCGGGTATCGTTAAATAATAAAATGGCCTCCTGGCGCCCCTGATAGTTGACGATGATCCGGTCTGGCAGGATAGCAGCGATCTGTGCATCGTATCCCGGGGTGGTATCGCCGACGCTAAGGCTAACCTGCTGATTTCCTTTTTCAATAATCGCGATGGAACGCGCCGGGTTGCTGCTGGCGAGCAGCCCGGCCAGGCGTAGCTTCAGGCTGGAAACCGGCACCTGATCGAGGCTGGTGGCCTCCGCTGGCGCGGGGGGATTTTTCGTCGCCAGGCCAAACAGGGTAAACGCGGGCCGCACGTTTTTTAATTCCGGTTCCGCTGCCGGAGGCGCAGTTAACGGTAGGGCGGAAATATCCTCAGAACTGACAGGGAATACCACTCGCCAGGTTAATTTCGCCAGTTGCGGAATGGCGGTTATTAATATGATGAGCGTCACAATTCGGGGTAATAATTTAATTATCCCTTTATTGATATTTGTTAACCCCATCACAGAAACTGGCATTTTAATCCCTTTGCTAATTTATTTTTCTGCACGCTGGCGTAATACCCTACCGAAACAGGTAGGTGATTATTGGCTTTTGAATGAATTATTGCCGGAGAGTGGCGATAAGCGTGGCGAATCATAATCAGTTTGCGGTTTGCGGTCGTCATTCCCTTTATTCATTTACTCCCCCGGCTTCCTACGCCCCCCTCTCATTTGTGGGGGATGATTGCGCCTGAGAAAGCAAAAATATCTAATTAGCGCGCTGTAAAGATATTCATCCTTTCTTACCTTTTATAATTTAATAAGCATATTAGGGACTATCGAATGCTCAGATATACCTGTCATGCCCTATTTCTTGGATCGTTAGTATTATTGAGTGGCTGTGATAACAGCTCTTCCTCCTCTTCCTCTGGCTCACCTGGCGAACCCGGTAATCCTGGCACGCCCGACCCGCAGGATGTCGTCGTCCGTTTACCGGACGTTGCCGTCCCTGGCGAAGCGGTACAGGCCTCTGCCAACCAGGCTGTCATTCACCTCGTCGATATCGCCGGCATCACCAGCAGCACGCCGGCCGACTATGCCAGCAAAAACCTCTATCTGTGGAATAACGAAACCTGTGATGCGCTGAGCGCGCCGGTGGCGGACTGGAATGATGTCAGCACCACGCCGACCGGCAGCGACAAATATGGCCCTTACTGGGTGATCCCGCTGACTAAAGAGAGCGGGTGTATCAACGTGATCGTCCGCGATGGCACCAATAAGCTTATCGACAGCGACCTGCGCGTCTCTTTCAGTGATTTCACCGATCGGACGGTATCGGTCATCGCCGGCAACAGCGCGGTCTATGACTCCCGCGCCGACGCCTTCCGCGCCGCCTTTGGCGTGGCGCTGGCCGATGCGCACTGGGTCGATAAGACCACTCTGCTGTGGCCGGGCGGGGAAAATAAACCCATTGTGCGTCTCTATTACAGCCACAGCAGTAAGGTGGCCGCCGACAGTAACGGCGAATTTACCGATAAGTATGTCAAGCTGACCCCGACCACCGTCAGCCAGCAGGTGAGCATGCGCTTCCCGCATCTCGCCAGCTATCCTGCCTTTAAGCTGCCGGATGACGTCAACGTCGAGGAATTGCTGCAGGGCGAGACGGTGGCGATATCCGCCGAAAGCGACGGGATACTGAGCTCCGCCACCCAGGTGCAGACCGCCGGCGTGCTGGATGATACCTATGCCGCCGCCGCTGAGGCGCTGAGCTATGGCGCCCAGCTAACCGATAGCGGCGTGACCTTCCGCGTCTGGGCGCCCACGGCGCAGCAGGTCGAGCTGGTGCTCTACAGTGCGGACAAGAAAGTGGTTGCCAGCCACCCGATGACCCACGACAGCGCCTCCGGCGCCTGGTCCTGGCAGGGAGGGAGCGACCTGAAAGGCGCGTTCTACCGCTACGCGATGACGGTCTACCACCCGCAGTCGCGCAAAGTCGAGCAGTACGAAGTGACCGATCCCTACGCCCACAGTTTGTCGACCAACTCGGAGTACAGCCAGGTGGTCGATCTGAACGACAGCGCGCTGAAGCCGGAAGGCTGGGACGGGCTGACGATGCCGCACGCGCAGAAAACCAAAGCTGACCTGGCGAAGATGACGATCCACGAATCGCATATTCGCGATCTCTCCGCCTGGGATCAAACCGTTCCTGCGGAGCTGCGCGGTAAGTATCTGGCGCTCACCGCCCAGGAGAGCAATATGGTTCAGCATCTGAAGCAGCTGTCGGCCTCGGGCGTGACCCATATTGAGCTGCTGCCGGTCTTCGATCTGGCGACGGTCAATGAGTTCAGCGACAAAGTCGCCGATATTCAGCAGCCGTTCAGTCGCCTGTGCGAGGTCAACAGCGCGGTGAAGAGCAGCGAGTTCGCGGGCTATTGCGACAGCGGTTCGACGGTTGAAGAGGTGCTGACTCAGCTGAAGCAGAACGACAGTAAGGATAACCCGCAGGTGCAGGCGTTGAATACGCTGGTGGCGCAGACCGATTCCTATAACTGGGGTTACGATCCGTTCCACTACACAGTACCGGAAGGATCCTACGCCACCGACCCGGAAGGCACGGCGCGCATTAAAGAGTTCCGCACCATGATTCAGGCGATCAAGCAGGATCTGGGAATGAACGTCATTATGGACGTGGTGTACAACCACACCAACGCCGCCGGCCCGACCGACCGCACCTCGGTATTGGATAAGATCGTCCCCTGGTACTATCAGCGTCTGAACGAAACCACCGGCAGCGTGGAATCGGCCACCTGTTGCTCCGACTCGGCGCCAGAGCACCGGATGTTCGCCAAGCTTATCGCCGATTCACTGGCGGTATGGACCACCGATTATAAGATCGATGGCTTCCGCTTCGACCTGATGGGCTACCACCCGAAAGCGCAGATCCTCTCGGCCTGGGAGCGCATTAAAGCGCTGAACCCGGATATCTACTTCTTTGGCGAAGGCTGGGATTCCAACCAGAGCGATCGCTTTGAAATTGCCTCGCAAATCAATCTCAAAGGCACCGGGATCGGCACCTTCTCCGATCGTCTGCGCGACGCCGTGCGCGGCGGCGGACCGTTCGACTCCGGCGATGCATTGCGCCAGAACCAGGGCGTGGGCAGCGGGGCCGGCGTTCTGCCGAATGAGCTGACCACCCTGACCGACGATCAGGCGCGCCATCTCGCCGATCTGACCCGTCTCGGCATGGCCGGTAACCTTGCGGACTTCGTGCTGATCGACAAAGACGGCGCGGTGAAGAGAGGCAGCGAGATTGATTATAACGGCGCGCCTGGCGGCTACGCGGCTGATCCGACGGAAGTCGTGAACTATGTGTCAAAACACGACAACCAGACGCTGTGGGACATGATCAGCTACAAAGCCGCTCAGGAGGCGGATCTCGACACCCGCGTCCGGATGCAGGCGGTGTCGCTGGCCACGGTCATGCTCGGCCAGGGGATCGCCTTTGACCAGCAGGGCTCGGAGCTGCTGCGCTCCAAATCCTTTACCCGCGACTCGTATGATTCCGGCGACTGGTTTAACCGCGTGGATTACTCCCTGCAGGACAACAACTACAACGTCGGTATGCCGCGCAGCAGCGATGATGGCAGCAACTATGACATCATCGCCCGCGTGAAGGACTGGGTGGCCACCCCGGGTGAAGCCGAGCTCAAGCAGATGACCGCGTTTTATCAGGAGCTGACCGCGCTGCGTAAGTCATCTCCGCTGTTTACCCTCGGCGACGGCGCGACGGTGATGCAGCGTGTGGACTTCCGCAATACCGGCGCCGATCAGCAGACCGGTCTGCTGGTGATGACCATCGATGACGGGATGCAGGCTGGCGCCAGTCTGGACAGCCGCGTCGACGGCATCGTGGTGGCGATTAACGCCGCTCCGGAAAGCCGGACGCTGCAGGATTTCGCCGGCGCATCGCTCCAGCTGAGCGCCATTCAGCAGGCGGCGGGCGACCGTTCGCTGGCCAGCGGCGTGCAGATTGCCGCTGACGGCTCGGTCACGCTGCCGGCCTGGTCGGTTGCTGTTCTCGAATTGCCGCAGGGCGAATCGCAGGGCGCCGGCCTGCCGGTGAGCAGTAAATAACGTGACGTGGGGCGCCCGTAAGGGCGCCTCTGGCTGATGACAAACCTGGTTTGATATTGTGCCGCCTTTCTGCCGGGTGGCGGCTTTCGCCTTACCCGGCCTGTGAAGGACTGCAATATCAAACCGTTATGCAGTTAGCTGTAGGCCCGCGCAAGCGCAGCGCCGCCGGGCAATCCCTGAAGATTGCGCTTTGTCAGCCGTTTGGGGCGCCCGTAAGGGCGCCTTCTCGTTATCGTGAGGGAACAGGAGATCGTGGTGATTGTTCGTGATGACAGTGAAAGAGGGATCCCCCCGCTGGTGGCGCATCAGCCGCCTTCCGCGCAGGCGGACGCGCCGGTGATCCGCGGCCGGATGGTGCAGATCCCAGGCTGGATTATCCCGCTGTACGCCGGATTATTATTCGCGCTCGGCTGGTTTGGCGGCGAGCAGTGGCGTCATCCGGCACCGCCGCAAACGCTGCCCTTGCCGGTGGCGCATGCGGCGCTTCTGCCGTTAACCGCTGCCGGAGAGGCCGCGCCAAAGACGCCGCCGCCGGCGACAAAACCCAGTGCGCCCGCCGCGCCGGTGGTGGACAGCGATACGCTGCCGCCTCTGCGCTATAGCGCGCATGTCTACGCCTCGTTAGCGGAAAAGCGCAGCATTGTGTTAAATGGCAAAGCGTGGACGGAGGGCGACTCTCCGCTGCCCAATCTGGTGGTGGAGCAGATCCAGCAGGATGTGACGATCTTTAGCTTCAACGGCACGACCTTTACCCTCGCGGCGCTGGAGGACTGGCCCGGCGGGAAAATTGACGAGGAGCCGAAAGGCGAATAAGGGGCACGCGCAATAAAATGCGCGTTGAAGATATTTTGCTTAGTCGCCGCGCAGGCTGGCAATAAAGGGTGCAAGCTGGCGATTAAATTGACTGCACTGGGCGGCTTCCGGGGTGCTGTCCTGTAAAAGCTGTTGGTAAAGCCGGTCGCTATTTTGGCTTAACGTTGCCGGATCAATATTTCCCCAGCCGCGCGCTTTGCCGACATTCACCGCCGCGCGATAAATAGCTTCATCGGCGGGCAGATCGCTACGATTACATTTATTCTTGAGATAGCGCGTTCCTGCCGCCACGGACGAGAGCTGCTCGAGCTGCGCCTGGCTACTGATGGCCGGACTGAGCGTTGAGGCGGGTTTCTGTTGGCAGCCAGAGAGCACGGCCACCACGCAAAGCGGAAATATAAGCGGAATGCGCATAGTAGAGTAATCAAAATAATGAATCACTGGCCGCTAGTTTAACAAATATTTCCCTGGTGTCATCATAAAATATGATTCTGCATAAATGTTAACAGGCTCTCATTTTTATTGGCAGAAACTCGATTAATCCCCTTTACTTCTTTCAATAATAAACATTGGCGGCCGGAAAATATATTTTCTGCGGCAGATGATGTCGCCGCATTTGGCGTCAGGGCGAGCGTCATTTTTTATGTTATTAAAAAACATACTCTTTCCCATCTTGTTACGTGAGTACGAGGTAAAATGCTGGTTAAGAATGTCGCATTTTAGTGCTATCCTGTATGCCCTGAACATTACGTGCTATGTTCTGACTCATTCTGCCAGTGATGCGTTTAACACAATGATTTTATGGTGAATTTTTATTGTTAGTATCATGTGAAACGAAGCAAACCAACCCTTTGAAAGGTGGGCGGCGCGTTCTGCCCGCCAGCAGGTTGTCGTCCCGAGGGTAAGCAGCCAGGACGTTAATTTGAGAGATTTCTTCTTCCTCTGAACAGGGGAAGTATTGAGAATCAGGCCTTTGCGCCTGAACGTTGCGGAGAAAAAGCATGGCGGGAGATGACCGCGAGCCTATCGGACGTAAGGGAAGACCCTCACGTCCGACAAAACAAAAAGTCACCCGTCGCCGGGTCCGGGAAGAGGACTACGACGACGAGTATGATGACGATGATTATGAGGATGAGAAACCGGTGCCGAGAAAAGGCAAAGGCAAAGGTGGTAAGCCTCGTCGTAAGCGCAGCTGGCTGTGGCTGCTGGTCAAGCTGGGGATTGTCTTCGCAGTGCTGATTGCCGCCTATGGCGTCTACCTCGACCAGAAAATCCGCAGCCGCATTGACGGTAAAGTCTGGGAGCTGCCGGCCGCGGTCTATGGCCGAATGGTGAACCTTGAGCCGGACATGCAGATCAGCAAAAACGAGATGGTGCGTCTGCTGAACGCCACCCAGTATCGTCAGGTCAGCGCGATGACGCGTCCCGGCGAATATACGGTGCAGGCCAACAGCATCGAGATGATCCGCCGTCCGTTCGATTTCCCGGACAGTAAAGAAGGGCAGGTGCGCGCGCGTCTGACCTTCGATGGCGACCATCTGGAAACCATCGAGAATATGGATAACAACCGCCAGTTCGGTTTCTTCCGCCTCGATCCGCGGCTTATCACCATGCTGCAGTCGCCGAACGGCGAGCAGCGTCTGTTCGTGAAGCGCAGCGGCTTCCCCGACCTGCTGGTGGATACGCTGCTGGCGACCGAAGACCGCCACTTCTACGAGCACGATGGTATCAGCCTCTATTCCATCGGCCGTGCGGTGCTGGCGAACCTGACGGCAGGCCGGACGGTGCAGGGGGCAAGTACCCTGACCCAGCAGCTGGTGAAAAACCTGTTCCTCTCCAGCGAACGCTCCTACTGGCGTAAAGCCAACGAAGCGTACATGGCGCTGATCGTCGACGCCCGCTACAGCAAGGATCGCATCCTTGAGCTGTATATGAACGAGGTGTACCTCGGTCAGAGCGGCGATAACGAAATTCGCGGCTTCCCGCTGGCCAGCCTGTACTACTTTGGCCGTCCGGTGGAAGAGCTGAGCCTCGACCAGCAGGCGCTGCTGGTGGGAATGGTGAAAGGGGCCTCGGTCTATAACCCGTGGCGCAACCCGAAACTGGCCCTTGAGCGACGCAATCTGGTGCTGCGTCTGCTGCAGCAGCAGCAGGTCATCGACCAGGAGCTGTACGACATGCTGAGCGCGCGTCCGCTGGGCGTGCAGCCGCGCGGCGGGGTGATTTCACCACAGCCGGCGTTTATGCAGATGGTGCGTCAGGAGCTGCAGGCGAAGCTGGGCGATAAAGTGAAAGATCTCTCCGGCGTGAAGATCTTCACGACCTTCGACTCGGTGGCGCAGGATGCCGCGGAAAAAGCGGCCACCGAAGGGATCCCGGTACTGAAGAAACAGCGCAAGCTGGCAGATCTGGAAACCGCCATGGTGGTGGTGGACCGCTTTACCGGTGAAGTGCGGGCGATGGTCGGCGGCGCGGAGCCGCAGTTCGCCGGCTACAACCGTGCGATGCAGGCCCGCCGGTCGATTGGTTCTCTGGCCAAGCCGGCGACCTATCTGACCGCGCTGAGCCAGCCGAACCAGTATCGCCTGAATACGTGGATCGCCGATGCGCCAGTGACTATTCGCCTGTCCAATGGCCAGACCTGGTCGCCGCAGAACGACGATCGTCGCTTCAGCGGCCAGGTGATGCTGGTGGATGCCCTGACCCGTTCGATGAACGTGCCGACGGTTAACCTCGGGATGGCGCTGGGCTTGCCGGCGGTGGTCGATACCTGGACCAAACTGGGGGCGCCGAAGAATCAGCTCAACGCCGTGCCGGCGATGCTGCTTGGCGCGCTGAACCTGACGCCAATTGAAGTGGCCCAGGCCTTCCAGACCATCGCCAGCGGCGGCAACCGTGCGCCACTCTCCGCCCTGCGGTCAGTGATTGCGGAAGATGGTACGGTGCTGTATCAGAGCTACCCGCAGGCGGAGCGCGCGGTGCCTGCCCAGGCGGCCTACATGACGCTGTGGACCATGCAGCAGGTGGTGCAGCGCGGGACGGGGCGTCAGCTGGGCGCGAAGTATCCGGGCCTCCATCTGGCGGGGAAAACAGGGACCACCAACAATAACGTCGATACCTGGTTTGCCGGGATCGACGGTAGCCAGGTGACCATCACCTGGGTGGGTCGCGATAATAACCAGCCAACCAAACTGTACGGCGCCAGCGGTGCGATGTCGATTTACCAGCGTTATCTGGCGAACCAGACGCCAACGCCGCTGGTGCTGACGGCGCCTGAAGACGTGGTCGACATGGGCGTGGACAGCAACGGCAACTTCGTCTGCAGCGGCGGTATGCGTTCGCTGCCGGTGTGGACGACGCAGCCGGATGCGCTGTGCCGCCAGGGCGAGATGATGCAGCAGCAGCAGTTGCAGCAGCAGGAAGCGAACAACCCGTTCAATCAGTCCGGGCAGCAGCAGCCTCAGCAGCAACAGCAGCAACAGCAGCAGCAGCCGCCGAAGCAGCAGGAGAAGAGCGACGGCGTCGCGGGCTGGATCAAGGATATGTTCGGCAGTAACTGATTTAAGCCCTAAGACCAGACCCCTTAAGACGAAAGTATTAAGGGGTTTTTTTATGCCTGTAAAAAAGTTAACGGCTCTTTAACTCCATAATAACTATCTGGTTATTAATTCAGCCTTCAACCCGCAGCGACAGGCATATCGCTTGCCTTGCCTTCAACGTTTCGCCTATTATATCGCCCGTCATAATAATAATTCTCGTTTACGTTATCATTCACTTTCATCAGAGATATACCCATGGCGCGTCCAAAAACTGCTCAGCCAAACCACTCGCTGCGTAAAGTCGCAGCTGTAGTAGCCACGGCGGTTAGCGGCATGTCTGTCTACGCACAGGCAGCAGAACAACCGAAGCAAGAAGAAACCATTACCGTCGTTGCCGCCCCGACCGCCCAGGAAAGCGCCTGGGGACCGGCGCCGACCATCGCGGCGAAACGTTCCGCCACGGCGACGAAAACCGATACCCCGATTGAAAAAACGCCGCAGTCTGTGTCGGTGGTGACGCGCCAGGAGATGGAGATGCGCCAGCCGACGACGGTAAAAGAGGCGCTCTCCTATACGCCAAGCGTCTTCTCCACTCGCGGCAGTTCGACCACCTATGACGTGGTCACCATTCGCGGCTTCACCACCTCGACGACCGTCAACACCAACCAGTATCTGGACGGCATGAAGCTGCAGGGGAATAACTACTCTGAAGTCTCCATGGATCCTTACTTCCTGGAGCGCGTGGAAGTGATGCGCGGGCCAACCTCGGTGCTGTACGGCAACAGCAACCCGGGCGGTATCGTCAGCATGGTCAGCAAACGCCCGACCACCGAGCCGCTGAAAGAAGTGCAGTTTAAGATGGGCACCGACAATCTGTGGCAGACCGGGTTTGACTTCAGCGACGCCATTGATGATGCCGGCGTCTGGTCCTACCGCCTGACCGGTCTGGGCCGCAGCCAGGATGCCCAGCAGCAGATGGCGAAATCGACCCGCTACGCGGTGGCGCCCTCCTTTAGCTGGCGTCCTGACGATAAAACCGACTTCACCTTCCTGAGCAACTTCCAGAATGATCCGGATGCGGGCTACTACGGCTGGCTGCCGCGCGAAGGCACCGTGGTGCCGTATTACGACGCCAACGGTAAGGCGCATAAGCTGCCGACCGATTTCAACGAAGGCGAGGCGGATAATAAAATCTCCCGCCGCCAGAAGATGGTGGGCTACAGCTTCTCCCATCAGTTCGATGACACCTTTACCGTGCGGCAGAACCTGCGCTATGCCGATGTGCATACGCTCTATCGTTCGGTGTACGGCAACGGCTATGTCGCGCCGGGCTACATGAATCGCGCCTATGTGCGCTCCGACGAGCACCTGAACACCTTCACCGTCGATACTCAGCTGCAGTCTGATTTCGCCACCGGCGCGGTTAGCCATACCCTGCTGACCGGCGTGGACTACTCGCGGATGCGTAACGATGTGGATGCCGACTACGGGACGGCGGATCCCATCAGCATGAACAATCCGCAGTACGGCGACCCGAATATTCAGGTCACCTTCCCGTACGCGGTGCTCAACCGGATGGAGCAGACTGGCCTGTACGCGCAGGATCAGATGGAGTGGGATAAATGGGTGATGACCCTGGGCGGCCGTTACGATTACGCCACGACCTCAACGTTAACCCGCGCCACCAACAGCCTGGCGGAGAACCACGACCAGCAGTTCAGCTGGCGCGGCGGCATCAACTACCTGTTCGATAACGGTATCTCTCCGTACTTCAGCTACAGCGAATCGTTTGAACCGGTATCGGGATCCAGCAGCAGCGGTAAGCCGTTCGATCCGTCGCGCGGTAAGCAGTATGAAGCCGGCGTGAAATATGTGCCGAAAGATATGCCGGTGGTGGTCACCGCGGCGGTCTATCAGCTGACCAAAGACAAGAACCTGACGGCGGATCCGGCTAACCAGGCGTTCAGCATCCAGACCGGCGAAATCCGCTCCCGCGGCCTTGAGCTGGAGGCGAAGGCGGCGGTGAACGCCAATATTAACGTCACCGCAGCCTACAGCTACACCGATGCGGAGTACACTCACGATACGGTGTTCAACGGCAAACGTCCGGCGGAAGTGCCGCGTAACATGGCCTCCCTGTGGGCGGATTATACCTTCCACGAAACCGCGCTGAGCGGTCTGACGATTGGGGCCGGGGCGCGCTATATCGGTTCAACGGTCAGCTACTACAAAAATGACACCAGCACCGGTAAGAAAAATGATGCCTTTAGTGTGGCCGGTTATGCGCTGATGGATGCGACGGTGAAATACGATCTGGCGCGCTTTGGCCTGCCGGGCTCGTCGGTCGGCGTCAACGTCAACAACCTGTTCGACCGCGAATATGTCTCCAGTTGCTACAGCGAATACGCCTGCTACTGGGGGGCCGGACGTCAGGTCGTCGCCACTGCCACCTTCCGTTTCTAACCACCTACGGGCGCGGTTCGCCGCGCCCTTTATCAGGTTATCGCTATGCAGGAACAGACTCCGCACGCAGAAACCACCTTTGCGCTGGATCGCGTCACTTTCCGTGTGCCTGGCCGCACGTTGCTCCATCCGCTCTCGCTCACCTTCCCGGCCGGAAAAGTCACAGGCCTGATCGGCCATAATGGCTCCGGCAAGTCGACGTTACTGAAAATGCTTGGCCGCCATCAGCCGCCTTCCGCAGGCGATGTGCTGCTGGACGGCCAGCCGCTGGAGAGCTGGGGCAGCAAAGCCTTTGCCCGCAAAGTGGCCTATCTGCCGCAGCAGCTGCCGCCGGCCGAAGGTATGACGGTGCGCGAGCTGGTGGCGATCGGCCGCTATCCGTGGCACGGCGCGCTGGGTCGCTTTGGCGCGGCGGACCGCGAGAAAGTGGAAGAGGCGATTGCGCTGGTAGGGCTGAAGCCGCTCGCCCATCGTCTGGTGGACAGCCTCTCCGGCGGCGAACGCCAGCGGGCGTGGATCGCCATGCTGGTGGCGCAGGATAGCCGCTGTCTGCTGCTCGATGAACCCACCTCGGCGCTGGATATCGCCCATCAGGTTGATGTCCTCGCGCTGGTGCATCGTCTCAGCCAGCAGCGCGGCCTGACGGTGATTGCCGTCCTGCACGACGTTAATATGGCGGCCCGCTACTGCGACTATCTGGTGGCCCTGCGCGGCGGGGAAATGATCGCCCAGGGGACGCCGGCGGAACTGATGCGCAGCGACACCCTGGAACAAATCTACGGCATCCCGATGGGGATCCTGCCGCACCCGGCCGGCGCGGCGCCGGTAAGCTTTGTCTATTAATGATGACCCCGACTCAGATAACCCGACGTCGCCTGCTGACCGCGATGGCGCTCTCGCCGCTGCTGTGGCAGATGCGCGGCGCGCAGGCGGCGAACGTTGACCCGCAGCGTGTGGTCGCCCTGGAGTGGCTGCCGGCGGAGCTCCTGCTGGCGCTGGGCGTCACGCCTTACGGCGTGGCCGATATCCCTAACTATCGCCTGTGGGTGAACGAGCCCGCGCTGCCCGACTCGGTGATCGATGTCGGTCTGCGCACTGAACCCAATCTTGAGCTGCTGACGCAGATGAAACCGTCGTTTATCGTCTGGTCAGCAGGCTACGGCCCGTCGCCGGAGAAGCTGGCGCGTATCGCCCCCGGCCGCGGATTCACCTTTAGCGACGGCAAACGCCCGCTGGCGATGGCTCAGCGCTCGCTGCTGGAGATGGCTGACCTGCTGGGCAAACCGCAGCAGGCTCAGCGCCACCTGGCGGAGTTTGAGGCGCTGATGGCGAGCCTGAAGCCGCGTTTTGCCGGGCGCGGCGACCGTCCGCTGCTGATGATCTCCCTGCTCGATCCGCGCCACGTTCTGGTGTTTGGCGAAAACTGCCTGTTCCAGGAGGTGCTTGACCGCTTTGGTATTAAAAACGCCTGGCGCGGCGAAGCGGCGTTCTGGGGCAGCGTTAGCGTTGGCATCGACCGGCTGGCGGCGTTTAACGAGGCCGATGTGATCTGTTTTGATCATGGTAACGAGCGGGAGATGACCCAGCTGCTGGCGACCCCGCTGTGGCAGGCGATGCCGTTCGTGCGCGCGGGGCGCTTCCAGCGCGTTCCGGCGGTATGGTTCTATGGCGCGACGCTGTCGGCGATGCATTTTGCCCGCGTGCTGGCCGAGGCCCAGGGGAGTCCGGCATGAATATGCGTATTTCACCGTTAGCCTGTATCCTGCTGGCCGCGCTGCTGGTTGCCGCCTTCGCGTTGAGTATCGTCAATCTCAATGTCGCCTTGCCCTATGCGCAATGGCGGCAGGCGCTGCGGCAGCCGGATAGCGATCAGATTGCCCAGATGCTGTTTCATTACAGCCTGCTGCCGCGGGTGGCCGTTTCACTGCTGGTGGGGGCCGGGCTGGGACTGGTCGGCGTACTGTTCCAGCAGGTGCTGCGCAATCCGCTGGCGGAGCCGACCACCCTTGGCGTCGCCACCGGCGCGCAGCTGGGGATAACGGTCACCACGCTGTGGGCCATCCCCGGCGTGCTGGCGTCGCAGTTTGCCGCGCTGGCCGGGGCCTGTCTGGTGGGTGCGCTGGTGTTTGGCGTCTCCTGGGGCAAGCGTCTGTCGCCGGTAACGCTGATCCTGGCGGGCCTGGTGGTCAGCCTCTACTGCGGGGCGCTTAACCAGCTGATGGTGATTTTCCATCACGACCAGCTGCAGAGCATGTTCCTGTGGAGCACCGGGACGCTGACGCAAACCGACTGGAGCGTGGCGCAGCGCCTGTGGCCGCAGCTGCTGGGCGGGGCGATACTCACCCTGCTGCTGCTGCGTCCGCTGACTCTGATGGGGCTCGATGACGGGGTGGCGCGCAACCTGGGGCTGGCGCTGTCTCTGGCGCGCCTCGGCGCCCTGACGCTGGCGATCGTGATGAGCGCGCTGCTGGTCAACGCGGTCGGGATTATCGGCTTTATCGGCCTGTTCGCGCCGCTGCTGGCGAAAATGCTCGGCGCCCGTCGACTGCTGGCCCGGCTGCTGCTGGCGGCGCTGATCGGCGCGCTGCTCCTGTGGCTTTCCGATCAGGTGATCCTCTGGCTGAGCCGGGTATGGCGGGAAGTCTCCACCGGCTCGGTCACCGCCCTGATTGGCGCGCCCCTGCTGCTGTGGCTGCTGCCGCGGCTGCGCAGCATCAGCGCCCCGGTGATGAACGGCGGCGATAATGTGCAGCCTGAGCGCTATCACGTGCAATGGTTTGTTCTCGGGGGCGTCGCGTTGCTGCTGCTGGCGATGAGCGTGGCGCTGGCCTTTGGTCGCGATGCCCACGGTTGGCTGTGGGCTCACGGCGATCTGCTGGAGCAACTGCTGCCCTGGCGCTGGCCGCGAGTGCTGTCGGCGCTGTTCGCCGGGGTGATGCTGGCTGTCGCCGGCTGTATTATCCAGCGCCTGACCGGCAACCCGATGGCCAGCCCGGAAGTGCTGGGCATCAGCTCCGGCGCCGCCTTTGGCGTGGTGCTGATGCTGTTCTTCGTGCCTGGCGACGCCTTTGGCTGGCTGCTGCCGGCCGGGAGCCTTGGCGCGGCGGCCACTTTGCTGATCATTATGCTGGCCGCCGGGCGGGGCGGTTTCTCGCCGCATCGGATGCTGCTGGCGGGGATGGCGCTCAGTACCGCCTTCACCATGCTGCTGATGATGCTGCAGGCCAGCGGCGATCCGCGCATGGCGCAGATCCTGACGTGGATCTCGGGGTCGACCTACAGCGCGACGCCGGAGAGGGTGGTACGCAGCGGCGCGGTGATGCTGGTCCTGCTGGCGCTGGCGCCGCTCTGTCGCCGCTGGTTAACCATCCTGCCGCTGGGCGGGGAGGCGGCGCGGGCGGTGGGCATGGCGCTGACGTCATCGCGGATTGTTCTGCTGCTGCTGGCGGCCTGCCTGACGGCGGCGGCGACGCTGACCATCGGCCCGCTGAGCTTCGTCGGGCTGATGGCGCCGCATATTGCGCGCATGATGGGCTTCCGCCGAACGCTGCCGCATATGGTGATCTCCGGACTGACTGGCGGGCTGCTGCTGGTCTTCGCCGACTGGTGCGGACGGATGATCATGTTCCCGTACCAGATCCCGGCGGGGCTGCTGTCGACCTTTATCGGCGCGCCGTACTTTATCTATTTGCTGAGGAAGCAGAGCCGCTAACGATCCCGGATGGCCTCAACATCCCCGGTGGCGCTAGTGCTTACCGGGGCTACAGTGCTGTGCGATTTGGTAGCCCGGATAAGGCGCAATGCGCCGCATCCGGGAAACTGCCCGGTGGCGCTATCGCTTACCGGGGCTACAGCGCTGTGCGATTTGGTAGCCCGGATAAGGCGCAATGCGCCGCATCCGGGAAAATCCCTGCGTCACCAGGCATTCAAGCACCTTACAGTTTGGCAAATACCCGACGCGCGGCGTCGATGGTATTGTCGATATCTTCTTCGCTGTGGGCGACGGACATAAAGCCAGCCTCAAACGCTGACGGCGCCAGGTACACGCCTTCCTCCAGCATCAGATGGAAGAAGCGCTTGAAGCGTTCGACATCGCACTTCACCACGTCCTGATAGCAGGTGACGGTTTCGGCATCGGTAAAGAAGATGCCGAACATGCCGCCGACGTTATTGACCACCAGCGGGATCCCGGCGTCACGCGCCGCATCCAGCAGGCCTTGCGCCAGCTGGTTGGTCAGCTCGGTGAGGGTTTCATGCACGCCCGGCTGCGCCACTTCGCTTAAGCAGGCGAAGCCGGCGGCCATGGCGATCGGGTTACCGGAGAGGGTTCCGGCCTGGTAGACCGGACCGGTGGGCGCCAGCGCGTCCATCACCTCGCGACGGCCGCCGAAGGCGCCTACCGGCATCCCGCCGCCGATGATTTTCCCGAGACAGGTCAGATCCGGCTCCACGCCGTAATAAGCCTGCGCGCCCGCCAGCGCCACGCGGAAGCCGGTCATCACTTCGTCGATGATCAGCAGGGCGCCAAATTCGTCGCACAGCGCGCGCAGGCCCGGCAGGAACTCCGGCTGCGGCGGTATGCAGTTCATATTCCCGGCGACCGGCTCGACGATGATGCAGGCGATATCCTGCGGATACTGCTCGAACGCCGCGCGCACGGAGGCGAGGTCGTTATACGTGCAGGTCAGGGTATGTTTGGCGAAATCAGCCGGCACGCCCGGCGAGTTCGGCTGGCCGAGAGTCAGTGCGCCGGAACCGGCTTTCACCAGCAGGCAGTCGGCATGGCCGTGGTAGCAGCCTTCGAACTTGATGATCTTGTCGCGGCCGGTGAAACCGCGCGCCAGGCGAATCGCGCTCATGGTGGCTTCGGTACCGGAGTTCACCATGCGCACCATATCCATGGTCGGCACCAGCTCGGTCACCAGCGCCGCCATTTTTACTTCCATTTCGGTCGGCGCGCCAAAGCTCAGGCCGCGGGACGCCGCCTCGATCACCGCGTTGCGGATCGCCGGATGGTTGTGGCCCAGCACCATCGGACCCCAGGAGCCGACATAATCGATATAGGCTTTCCCATCCACGTCATAAAGGTAAGCGCCATCCGCGCGTTCGATAAACAGCGGGGTGCCGCCGACGCCGGTGAAGGCGCGGACCGGCGAGTTAACGCCGCCGGGGATCAGTTCACGCGCAGCGTGGTACAGATTTTCAGATTTGCTCATGGCCAGGGTCCTGGTTCGTGAAAAATGTTTTATCGGCTATTCTAAGTTATTCCAGGATGGTTATGAAAGTTTTGCCCAATTGAAACAATGTGCCGCAAGGGCATTTTTTTGACGACGCAGCGCGCCGGGGCGGCTAAAATGCCTCTCTCTTCATTTGTATTACCAATAATTGATAATGGCATGAAAGCAGAAACTCCCTCTTTTGAAGCACATCAGTTCGTGCGGGTGCGTCGCGGCGATGCGGTGCGCCGGTTGATTCAGCGCGATAAAACGCCGCTGGCGGTGCTGTTTATGGCGGCGGTGGTCGGCACGCTGGCCGGGCTGGTGGGCGTGGCGTTTGAAAAGAGCGTGAACTGGGTGCAGAACCAGCGGATCGGCGCGCTGGCGCAGGTGGCGGACCACTGGTATCTGGTCTGGCCGCTGGCGTTTATCTTGTCGGCGCTGCTGGCGATGGTCGGCTATTTCCTCGTGCGCCGCTTTGCGCCTGAGGCTGGCGGATCGGGGATCCCGGAAATCGAAGGGGCGCTGGAGGAGCTGCGGCCGGTGCGCTGGTGGCGCGTGCTGCCGGTGAAATTCATCGGCGGCATGGGGACCCTGGGCGCCGGAATGGTGCTGGGACGCGAGGGGCCGATGGTGCAGCTTGGCGGCAACATTGGACGCATGGTGCTGGATATTTTCCGCATGCGCAGTCCGGAAGCGCGGCACACGCTGCTGGCGACCGGTGCGGCGTCGGGGCTCTCAGCGGCCTTTAACGCGCCGCTGGCCGGTATCCTGTTTATCATCGAAGAGATGCGCCCGCAGTTCCGCTACAACCTGATCTCCATTAAAGCGGTATTTACCGGCGTGATCATGTCGAGCATTGTGTTTCGCATTTTCAACGGCGAGGCGGCAATTATAGAGGTGGGCAAGCTGAGCAATGCCCCGGTGAATACCCTGTGGCTGTACCTGGTGCTGGGGATGCTGTTTGGCTGCTTTGGTCCGCTGTTTAATTTTCTGGTGCTACGCACCCAGGATCTGTTCCAGCGCATTCACGGCGGCCACATCAAAAAATGGGTGTTAATTGGCGGGGTCATCGGCGGGCTTTGCGGCCTGCTGGGGCTGATGCAGCCCTCCGCGGTGGGGGGCGGCTTTAACCTGATCCCCATCGCCGCCGCCGGTAACTTCTCCGTCGGTTTGCTGCTGTTCATCTTTATTGCCCGCGTGGTGACCACGCTGATCTGCTTCTCTTCCGGCGCGCCGGGCGGCATTTTCGCCCCGATGCTGGCGCTCGGCACGCTGCTGGGCACGGCGTTCGGCATGGCGGCTATTCCGCTGTTTCCGTCCTACCATCTCGATGCCGGCACCTTCGCCATCGCCGGCATGGGGGCGCTGCTCGCCGCCTCGGTGCGCGCGCCGCTGACCGGGATTGTGCTGGTGCTGGAGATGACCGATAACTATCAGCTCATTTTGCCAATGATTATTACCTGCCTTGGCGCAACACTACTGGCGCAATTCCTCGGCGGTAAGCCTTTGTATTCGACCATTCTGCAACGTACTCTGGCGAAGCAGGAGGCCGAGCAGGCGGCAAAAGCGCAGCAGGCACCCCGGGAGAATACTTGAACGATTTACCAGGGTATTAGATAATGGCTCAAAAGGTCCGGTTATTCTTTAACCGGCCGGAAGTATCAATGGGAGCAAAAAATGAGTGATGACGTAGCGTTGCCGCTGGAGTTTACCGAAGCCGCAGCCAATAAAGTAAAACACCTGATTGCGGATGAAGATAATCCGAACCTGAAACTGCGCGTGTATATCACCGGCGGCGGTTGCAGCGGTTTCCAGTATGGCTTCACCTTCGACGATCAGGTGAACGAAGGGGATATGACCATTGAGAAACAGGGTGTCGGCCTGGTGGTTGACCCGATGAGCCTGCAGTACCTGGTCGGCGGCTCTGTCGACTATACCGAAGGGCTGGAAGGTTCACGCTTTATCGTGACCAACCCGAACGCGAAAAGCACCTGCGGCTGCGGGTCCTCGTTCAGCGTTTAAAGCGAGCGCGGCAGGGGCTTTTTCTCGCAGCGAGAGGGCGCCAACGCTAAAAACGGTAACCTCAGGGTTACCGTTTTGCTTTTATGGCCGTCCGTTATCGTCCAGGGCAAACGTCGGCAGCTTCAGGTGCCAGCGGATCGCCGCCAGCCGGATCGCCAGGGTCACCACCATCCCCATCATTGCCGAATTCTCCAGCGGGAGATGGAAGGTGTCGTGCGCGGTGGCGTGGACAATGCCGCCGACAATACAGGCGGTGGCGTAGATCTCGGTGCGCAGAATCATAGGAATTTCGCGCGCCAGCACGTCGCGGATTATCCCGCCGCCAACGCCGGTCACCACGCCCATGCATACCGCTACCAGCGGGCCGCTGCCGGCGAGAAAGGCTTTATTCACGCCGATGCCGACAAACACCGCTAAACCGACGGCGTCGAGCACCGGCAGGATCCATTTCGGCAGCCGGCGCGGCTGGCGGACCAGCAGGATGGTCAGCATGCTGGTGACCATCGCCACCACCAGATCGGTGGGATCTTTGACCCAGAATACCGGGCCATTCGCCAGCGCCATGTCGCGGATGGTTCCGCCGCCCACCGCCGTCACCACGCCTAACACCAGCACGCCAAACGGGTCCATGCGTAATTTTCCGGCCAGCAGAACGCCGGAGATCGCGAAAACGGCCGTGCCAATAATATCCAGCCAATAGACAAGCATCGTTGATTCCCACTGAACATCCGCTTTACCGGATGGTTATTTTACCTGGTCGAGCGCCGCACAAAGTTGCTTGGCGGCGAGGATAATACGTGGGCTTGCGCGTTCAAACCAGTCGCTGTGTAACGCAATCAACGAAATGGTGAGCTGATGTTGCCAAAAGCGCTGCGCCTCGGCGATGCGGCTGGCGTTGCCGGTCACCACAATCGCCTGCGGCTGACGGGCCAGCACCTGTTCGCGGCTCACCTGCGGCCAGGGAACACGGCTGGCGGCAAAGATATTCTCGCCGCCGCACAGCCTCAGCACCTGATCCTGAATCGAGCCGGGGCCGCTGGTGAACAGCGGGGCGGAACCGAACTGCAGGAAGACGCGTTTCTTCGGCGCGCTGGCATAGCGCGCTTTCAGCGCATCGTATTCCTGCTGCATCGCCTGCGCCGCCTGCTGCGCTTTTTCCGGCTGCGGGCTCCACTGCGCCAGCTGACGCAGGGTGGCGATGATCTCTTCGATGGTCGAAGTCTGCACCCAGAGGACGTGGATCCCCAGGGACTGCAGCTGGTTAACCTGACGTTCGGCATTACCGCCCCGCCAGGCCAGCACCAGGTCTGGCTTTAACGCTACGATGCGCTCCAGGTTCATCCCCTGCCAGCTGGCAACCTGCTCAATCGTTTTGGCCTGCGGCGGATAATCGGAATAGCTACTGACGCCGACCGGCGTGATTCCGGCGGCAAAGGCCAGTTCGGTATTGGCGGGGGAGAGGGCGATCACCCGCGGCGCGGCCAGCAGCCACGCCGGGGCGAGTAACAGCAGCGCGGCAAGCGCGAAGGAGAGCGACTTAGCCACGTGCCAGGTTCTGGACCAGATTCTCCACCATCAGGGTGGACTGTCGGGCGGCGACCGCAAGGAACTCCTCAAAGCTGAGGTGAGACTGCTGGTCGGCCACATCGGAGATGGCGCGAACCACCACGAAGGGAACCTTAAAGTTATGGCAAACGTGAGCGATAGCGGTCGCTTCCATTTCCACAGCGATCGCCTGCGGGAAATTATGGCGGATCTTCGCCAGACCGACAGAGCCGTTAATGAAGGCATCGCCGCTGACGATCAGGCCGCGAACGGCATTGAGATCTAACGCGTTAATGCAGCTCTCCGCGGCGGCCACCAGTTTTTCGTCCGCTTTAAAGCCCGCCGGGCAGCCAGGCAGCTGGCCGTACTCATAACCGAAGGCGGTGACGTCGGCGTCGTGGTAGCGCGCTTCATCGGAGACGACGATATCGCCGACCTTCAGCGTCGACGCCAGGCCGCCGGCTGAGCCGGTATTAATGATCACGTCAGGCTGGCAACGCTCCAGCAGCAGGGTCGCGCCCATCGCCGCCGCCACTTTGCCGATACCAGACTTCAGCAGCGCGACGTCAACGCCGTGAAGTTGGCCGGTATAGATTTCGCTCCCGCCAATAGTGATAGTCTGGCGGTTTTCGATTTTGTCGCGCAGAAGGGTAACTTCCTCTTCCATAGCGCCAATAATGCCAATTTTCATAGATTTACTCGCGATGTGTCAGGTTTAGTTGCATAGTCTATCATGCGCTTAAGGGGAAGCGTATTGCTCGCGCGGGAGAGGCTATGGCAAAGATTGATTTTCGCAACAAGATAAACTGGCGTCGACGCTTCCGTTCGCCGCCGCGTGTCGAGACGGAGCGCGACATCCTGCGGATCTTCGAAAGCGATCGGGGACGGATCGTCAACTCGCCGGCCATCCGTCGCTTACAGCAAAAAACTCAGGTCTTCCCGCTGGAGCGCAACGCAGCGGTGCGTACCCGTCTGACCCACTCGCTGGAGGTGCAGCAGGTGGGGCGTTATATCGCCAAAGAAGTACTGAGCCGGCTGAAAGAGCAGAGGCTGCTGGAAGAGTATGGCCTGGAAGAGCTGACCGGGCCATTCGAGAGCGTCGTGGAGATGGCATGCCTGATGCACGATATCGGCAACCCGCCGTTTGGCCATTTTGGCGAGGCGGCGATTAACGACTGGTTCCGCCAGCGTCTGGCGCCCGGCGATGCGCTCGGGCAGCCGCTGACCGACGATCGCTGTGAAGTGCAGGCATTACGCCTGCAGGAGGGGGAAACGTCGCTTAACGCGCTGCGCCGCAAAGTGCGCCAGGATCTCTGCTGCTTTGAGGGCAACGCCCAGGGCATTCGTCTGGTCCATACGCTGATGCGCATGAATCTGACCTGGGCGCAGGTCGGCTGTATTCTGAAATATACTCGTCCGGCGTGGTGGTCCGAGGCGACGCCAGCCAGCCACAGTTATTTAATGAAGAAGCCTGGCTACTATTTAGCCGAAGAGGAGTATGTGGCGCGCCTGCGTAAAGAACTGGATCTGGCGCCTTACAATCGGTTCCCATTAACCTGGATTATGGAAGCCGCGGATGACATCTCATATTGCGTCGCGGATCTCGAGGACGCGGTGGAAAAACGTATTTTCAGCGCTGAGCAGCTTTATCAGCATCTTTACGACGCCTGGGGCAGCCATGAAAAAGGATCGTTATTCTCGCAGGTGGTGGAAAATGCCTGGGAGAAATCACGAGCCAATTCCCTGAAGCAGAGCGCGGAAGACCAGTTTTTTATGTATTTGCGGGTGAACACGCTGAATAAGCTGGTGCCCTACGCGGCGCGCCGATTTATTGACAACCTGCCGGCCATCTTTACGGGCGACTTTAATCATGCGCTGCTCGAGGACGACAGCGATTGCAGTCAGCTGCTGGAGCTTTATAAAAATGTAGCGATTAAACAGGTGTTTAGCCATCCGGATGTCGAGCAGCTGGAATTGCAGGGCTACCGGGTGATCAGCGGCCTGCTGGATATCTATCAGCCGCTGCTGAAATTATCACTGGAGGATTTCAGCGAATTAGTGGCGCAGGAGCGGGTACGGCGTTTACCCATTTCCTCCCGACTGTATCAGAAACTTTCAACCCGCCACCGGCTGGCCTATGTGGAAGCGGTAAATAAGCTCGCGCGCACAGCGCCTGAATTTACGCTGATGGAATACTATTATCGCTGCCGTCTGATTCAGGATTATATCAGCGGGATGACGGATTTATATGCGTGGGATGAATATCGACGACTGATGGCGGTGGAATAGGCTGGAGTTTTGTAAAGATGGACAATAAATTTTTACTTTTTCCAGAAACTTAATTCCGGAACTTAGCGCTATAAAATGACTCTGATAGTCACGTACACAGCAACTTTCGTTTTCTGATATTGAGATTGAAACTGATGAAAAAAACCACGTTAGCAATGAGTGCACTGGCTCTGAGTTTAGGTCTGGCATTGTCCCCGCTCTCTGCGAGCGCGGCGGAAACGGCATCTTCGGCCACTAACGCGCAGCAGATGCCAAGCCTGGCCCCGATGCTGGAGAAAGTGATGCCGTCGGTGGTGAGCATTAACGTTGAAGGTAGCACCACCGTTAATACCCCACGGATGCCGCGTAACTTCCAGCAGTTCTTTGGCGATAACTCGCCGTTCTGCCAGGATGGTTCTCCATTCCAGAGTTCGCCGTTTTGCCAGGGCGGCGGACAGGGCGGTCAGCCTGACGGCGGCCAGCAGCAGAAATTCATGGCGCTGGGCTCCGGCGTGATTATTGATGCGGCCAAAGGGTATGTGGTGACCAACAACCACGTCGTGGACAACGCCACCACGATTAAGGTCCAGCTGAGCGATGGTCGTAAGTTTGATGCCAAAGTCGTGGGTAAAGACCCGCGCTCTGATATCGCGCTGATTCAGATTCAGGATCCGAAAAACCTGACGGCAATTAAGCTTGCCGACTCTGACGCGCTGCGCGTCGGCGACTACACCGTGGCTATCGGTAACCCGTTCGGTCTGGGCGAAACCGTGACCTCCGGGATTGTTTCCGCGCTGGGTCGTAGCGGCCTGAACGTGGAAAACTACGAAAACTTTATCCAGACCGATGCGGCGATTAACCGCGGGAACTCCGGCGGCGCGCTGGTGAATCTCAACGGCGAGCTGATCGGCATCAACACCGCCATTCTGGCGCCGGACGGCGGCAACATCGGTATCGGTTTTGCTATCCCGAGCAACATGGTGAAAAACCTGACCGAGCAGATGGTGAAATATGGCCAGGTGAAACGCGGCGAGCTCGGCATCATGGGCACCGAACTGAACTCTGAGCTGGCGAAAGCGATGAAAGTCGACGCCCAGCGCGGCGCCTTCGTCAGCCAGGTGATGCCGGGATCGGCGGCCGCGAAAGCGGGCATTAAAGCCGGCGACGTGATCACCTCCCTCAACGGGAAGGCGATCAGCAGCTTCGCCGCGCTGCGTGCTCAGGTCGGCACCATGCCTATCGGCAGCAAGGTTGAGCTTGGCCTGCTGCGCGATGGCAAACCGGTGACCGTCACCGTCGAACTGCAGCAGAGCAACCAGACCCAGGTTGACTCCAGCACCATCTTCAACGGGATTGAAGGGGCGGAAATGAGCAACAAGGGTCAGGACAAAGGCGTGGTGGTCAATAATGTGAAAGCCGGCACCCCGGCGGCGCAGATTGGCCTCAAGAAAGGCGACATCATTGTCGGGGCCAACCAGCAGCCGGTGAAAAACATCGCCGATCTGCGGAAAATCTTCGACGCCAAACCGTCCGTGCTGGCGCTGAACATTCAGCGCGGCGACGCCTCTATCTACCTGCTGCTGCAGTAATCGTCAGCGCTTGATCCCAGCCCCTTCCCTCGCCGAGGGCAGGGGCTTTTTTTCGTTCTGTGACCGCTTCCACAACTCCACATATCTCATCCGGGCTTCGGGCATATGCACAATGCAGCAGGGCGACGACTCTTTTATGCTGGTGCCCTGCAAAGGGGAGGATTACATGGCTGGCTGGCATCTCGATACCAAAATGGCGCAGGATATTGTGGCGCGGACGATGCGCATCATCGATACCAACATCAACGTGATGGATGCCCGCGGGCGGATTATTGGCAGCGGCGATCGGGAAAGGATTGGTGAATTGCACGAAGGCGCGCTGCTGGTGCTTTCTCAGGGGCGGGTGGTGGATATCGACGACGCGGTGGCTCGCCATCTGCACGGGGTGCGCCAGGGCATTAACCTGCCGCTGCGCCTGGAGGGGGAGATCGTCGGGGTGATCGGCCTGACCGGCGAGCCGGAGTCGCTGCGAAAATATGGCGAGCTGGTGTGCATGACGGCAGAGATGATGCTGGAGCAGTCGCGACTGATGCATCTCCTGGCGCAGGACAGCCGTCTGCGCGAAGAGCTGGTGATGAACCTGATTCAGGCGGAAGAGCATACCCCGGCGCTGAACGAATGGGCTCAGCGATTAGGCATCGACCTGAATCAGCCGCGCGTGGTGGCGATGATTGAGGTGGACAGCGGCCAGCTCGGCGTAGACAGCGCGATGGCGGAACTACAGCAGCTGCAGAACGCGCTGACCACGCCCGATCGCCATAATCTCGTGGCCATTGTCTCGCTCACGGAAATGGTGGTGCTGAAACCGGCGCTGAACAGCTTTGGCCGCTGGGACGCCGACGATCACGTCCGGCGCGTCGAGCAGCTTATCGCCAGGATGAAAGAGAATGGCCAGCTCCGTTTCCGCGTGGCGTTGGGCAACTTCTTCACCGGTCCCGGGAGTATCGCCCGCTCTTACCGTACCGCTCGCACGACGATGATGGTGGGCAAGCAGCGGATGCCGGAGAGCCGCTGCTATTTCTATCAGGATCTGATGCTGCCGGTGCTGCTTGACAGCCTGCGCGGCGGCTGGCAGGCCAATGAGCTGGCTCGTCCGCTGGCGCGTCTCAAGGCGATGGATAACAACGGGCTGCTGCGGCGAACGCTGCAGGCGTGGTTTCGCCATAACGTGCAGCCGCTGGCGACGTCGAAGGCCCTGTTTATTCATCGCAATACGCTGGAGTACCGGTTGAATCGTATCTCGGAGCTGACGGGGCTGGATCTTGGCAGCTTTGACGACCGGCTGCTGCTGTATATCGCGCTGCAGCTGGATGAACAACGCTAAGGCGTGGAGGTAAAAAATGCCGGGTAGCGACTCGCCATACCCGGCCTGGACGATGCATGCTGTCGGTAGCGGTTTGATACCGCCAGCCCGGTCAGGCGACGCGCCGCCGGGGGATGCGCTTACTTACGGGTGAGCTTTTCCAGATCGGCTTCGATTTCGCTGATCTTATTGGTGACCACGCTTTCCAGATGGCGTAAATCGTCGAGGATTTTACGCTTGAGATCGATTTCAGTGCGATCGCGCTGGCAGATCTGATCCAGCTCATCGATGACGTAACGCAGATTGGGGCTGATCTCCTGGACCTCTTTGTAGCCCTGGCCGACGCCGTCGGCGACGACGGTTTTGCGCTGACGCGGATATTTGAACTTCACGCTCTTGGCGAAGAATTCGCCTTTGTCTTTCTGAAAATAGATTTTCAGAATGTCGTTGTTAGCTTCCTGCCGCAGGCTATAGCGATCGATCTCATCAGGGTTGGTAATGCCAAGACTTTTCAGATTATCGTACATAACGGTACCTTTGATAGCATCATAACCATTGAATAATTAACGAAAAAATCCATTCTCGCCAGCATCAAATATCAAAAAAGCGGGATATCTCCCGCTTTTTATTTGCTTTAGTCGATGGTACGCAGCAGTTCGTTAATGCCGACCTTGCCGCGAGTTTTAGCATCGACTTTCTTCACGATCACTGCGCAGTACAGACTGTATTTACCATCTTTCGACGGCAGGTTGCCTGACACCACTACCGAGCCAGCCGGCACGCGGCCGTAGAAGACTTCGCCGGTTTCACGATCGTAGATTTTGGTGCTCTGACCCAGGTAAACGCCCATGGAGATCACGGAGCCTTCTTCGACAATCACCCCTTCAACTACTTCAGAGCGCGCGCCGATGAAGCAGTTATCTTCGATGATGGTCGGGTTCGCCTGCAGCGGCTCCAGTACGCCACCGATGCCGACGCCGCCGGACAGGTGAACGTTTTTACCGATCTGCGCGCAGGAGCCGACGGTGGCCCAGGTGTCAACCATGGTGCCTTCGTCAACGTAGGCGCCGATGTTAACGTAGGACGGCATCAGCACGGTGTTGCGGGCGATGAACGCGCCCTGGCGCACCGCTGCCGGGGGCACCACGCGGAAACCTTCTTTCTGGAAACGCGCTTCGTCATAGTCAGCGAATTTCATCGGTACTTTATCGAAGTAGCGGCTTTCCGCACCATCGATAACCTGGTTATCGTTAATACGGAAAGAGAGCAGTACCGCCTTCTTCAGCCACTGATGCGTCACCCACTGACCGTCGATCTTCTCAGCGACGCGCAGCGCGCCCGAATCCAGAAGGGCAATAGCCTGGTTAACCGCTTCGCGGGTCACGGTATCCACATTGGCCGGCGTGATGTCGGCGCGACGCTCGAAGGCGGACTCAATAACGTTCTGTAACTGCTGCATTGTTTCTTTCCATTCACTAAAAAAAATACGTCACCCTTTATCGTTTGGATTGAGGGCCGCTGTCAACCGTTGTTGCACTTCTTGTTGCAGCTCATTATTAAGGGCACGCCGGTCGGCGGTAGCGATTATAAATAAATCTTCTACTCGCTCACCAATTGTCGTAATTCGCGCCCCGTGAAGCGAAATTCCGAGGTCGGCGAACACCTGACCGACGCGGGCGAGCAGCCCGGGCTGGTCAAGGGCAATCAGCTCGAGAAACGATTTGCGATCGGTATGGGTCGGCAGGAAATTCACCTCGGTGTCCACCGAAAAATGACGCAGCTTTGCCGCCTGACGACGGGGCGCCGGGGGCTCCCAACTGCGCTGGGTGATGGTCTGTTCCAGACCCTGGCGGATCGCCTCGTGGCGGTCGGCGGACAGCGGACTGCCGTCAGGCTCAAGGACGATAAAGGTATCCATCGCCATGCCGTCGCGGGTGGTGAAGATCTGCGCGTCGTGGACGCTGAGGTTGCGACGGTCCAGTTCGCCGCACACCGCGGCGAACAGGTAAGGGCGATCCGGGCTCCAGATAAAAATCTCCGTTCCGCCGCGAGTGGCCTGCGAGCTCAGGAGGATCATCGGCTTATTCAGATCGTGGCGCAGCAGGTTGCGGGCGTGCCAGGCGAGCTGCGTCGGCGTATGTCGCACGAAATAGTTGGCGCGGCAGCGGTTCCAGATTTGATGCAGCGCCTCTTCATTAATATTGTCCATCCGCAGCAGGGCCAGCGCCTGCAGCTGATGGTGACGCACCCGTTCGCGCATGTCCGGGGTGCTTTGCATGCCGCGACGCAGCTGTTTTTCAGTGGCGAAATAGAGTTCGCGCAGCAGGCTCTGCTTCCAGCTGTTCCACAGGGTTTCGTTGGTGGCGCAGATATCGGCCACGGTCAGGCACACCAGATAGCGCAGGCGATTTTCCGTTTGCACCTCCTCGGCGAACTGCTTAATCACTTCCGGATCCTGAATATCGCGCCGCTGGGCGGTGACCGACATCAGCAGGTGGTGACGCACCAGCCAGGCGACCAGCTGCGTTTCACGGGAGTTCAGCCCGTGCAGTTCGGCAAATTTCAGCACATCCTGCGCGCCGAGGATCGAGTGGTCGCCGCCGCGCCCTTTGGCGATGTCGTGGAACAGGGCGGCGATTAAAATCAGCTCCGGGTGCGTTAAGCGCGGCCACAGTTCCACGCACAGCGGGTGACGGCTACGGGTCTCTTCTTTAGCAAAGCTCTCCAGCTTGAGCATCACGCGGATGGTGTGTTCATCGACGGTGTAGGCGTGAAACAGGTCGAACTGCATCTGGCCGACGATATGGGACCACTGCGGCATATAGGCCCACAGCACGCTGTGACGATGCATCGGCAGCAGTCCGCGACTCACTGCCCCCTGATGGCGCAGCATGCTGAGAAAGAGCGTGCGCGCCTCCGGGATATAGCACAGCGGCTGGGTCAGATGACGGCGGGCGTGGCGCAGATGGCGCAACGTCGTGGAGTAGATGCCGGTGATGGTGCTGTTGCGCACCATGATATAAAACATGCGCAGAATGGCCTGCGGCTCGCGAATAAACAGCGTATCGTCACGCAGATCGATCAGCGTGCCGCGCAGCTGGAAGTCATCATCGATCGGGCGCGGTTTTTCATCCTCGGTCAGGGCGAGGATGGCCTCTTCAAACAGCTGCAGCAGCATCTGGTTCAGCTCGCTCACCCGGCGGGTGACGCGGAAGAAGTCCTTCATCATATGCTCAATCGGCTGGTTGCCGTCGCCTTCATAGCCGAGCCGGCGGGCGACGCTGAGCTGGCGGTCGAAAAGCAGGCGGTTGTCATAGCGAGTGAGTTCGAGATGCAGCGCGAAGCGGATACGCCACAGCTGGTGCAGACACTCGTTGAGCTCATTGCGCTCGGCCTCGGTCAGAAAGCCGAAGCCGACCATCTCATCCATCGAGGTGGCGCCGAAATGGCGGCGAGCCACCCACTGTAGCGTATGGATATCGCGCAGGCCGCCGGGGCTGCTTTTCACGTCCGGCTCGAGGTTATAGCTGGTGCCGTGATAGCGTTGATGACGGACGTTCTGCTCTTCGACTTTCGCGGCGAAGAACTTTTCTGATGGCCAGAAGCCGTCGCTAAAAATATGTTTTTGCAGTTCAAGGAACAGCGCGACGTCGCCGATCAGCAGGCGCGATTCGATTAAGTTGGTGGCGACGGTGAGATCCGAAAGCCCTTCCAGCAGACACTCTTCGAGAGTGCGCACGCTGTGGCCTACCTCCAGTTTGACGTCCCACAGCAGCGTCAGCAGTTCGCCGACCTTTTGCGCCTGGTCGTCCGGCAGCTTTTTGCGGCTGAGGATCAGCAGATCGACGTCAGAGAGCGGATGCAGCTCGCCGCGGCCATAGCCGCCGACGGCCACCAGCGCCAGGTCGCAGACGGATTCAAAGCCGCAGGCGATCCACAACCGCTGCAGCAGCTGGTCGATAAATTCGGTGCGCGCCGCAATGAGCTGCTCCGCGGCGATACCGGCGTCAAACGCCTCGCCCAGCCAGTGCTGAAAGGTATCGATGTGCGCCTTAATTGCAGCACAGTTCAGATCGCCCTGCGGCCAGCTCACCGGATGTTCCGGCGGGATGGGCAGAAGGGGGGAGGCTGTGTCAGGTAATGAGTTGCTCATCGCGTCACCATAAGAAAAAACTATCTAATAAAAAAGCCGGCGGGCGCCGGCTTTTCATCATTCATCGTGCGAGATTATCGCCGGGATGGTGTCATCCTTACGTAGCGTCAGAATTTCGCAGCCGTTGTCTGTCACCACAATAGTATGCTCGTACTGCGCAGACAAGCTCCGGTCTTTGGTTTTCACCGTCCAGCCGTCTTTCATGCTGCGGATCTCTTTTTTACCGGCGTTGACCATCGGCTCGATGGTGAAGGTCATGCCTGGTTTGAGCACGACGTTGGTTTCCGGCGAGTCGTAGTGCAGCACCTGCGGCTCTTCATGGAAGCCGCGGCCGATGCCGTGACCACAGTATTCGCGAACCACGGAGAACCCTTCCGCTTCCACATATTTCTGGATCGCCGCGCCGATGGTGCGCAGGTTGATGCCCGGCTTCACCATCTTCAGCGCCAGGTACAGGCTTTCCTGAGTGATGCGGCACAGGCGTTCGCCGAGAATCGTCGGTTTGCCGACGATAAACATTTTGGAGGTATCGCCATGGAAATCATCTTTAATGACGGTCACGTCGATATTCACGATATCGCCATCTTTCAGCAGCTTGCCGTCGTCAGGGATACCGTGACAGACCACTTCGTTGACCGAAATGCAGACGGATTTCGGATAGCCGTGATAGCCGAGACAGGCGGAAATGGCCTTCTGCTCGTTAACGATATAGTCGTTACAGATACGGTCCAGTTCGCCAGTGCTGACGCCCGGCTTAACCCAGGGTTCGATCATTTCCAGCACTTCAGCGGCCAGGCGACCGGCAACGCGCATTTTTTCAATATCTTCAGATGTCTTAATAGAGATAGCCATGGAGTATGTCCAGCAGTGTCGATATTTTCGACAATAATAGAGTAAGTCCTGTCAATGGTAACAGTCCGGGTAGGCTGGTGCCAAACTGAGAATCATTAACAGCACGTGACGTCAACAAGAGTTGGTGTCTGGATGGATTTTGTGATATAAAGCGCGCCGGACTTCCGTTCCATCTCAGATACACAAGGATGGGACGTAAGCGACATCGCTCACTTTGTGTAATAACACACACGTATCGGCACATATTCCGGGGTGCCCTTCGGGGTCGGTAATATGGGATACGTGGAGGCATAACCCCAATTTAATCTATAGAGGTTTTAAACATGGCAACTGTTTCCATGCGCGACATGCTCAAGGCTGGTGTTCACTTCGGTCACCAGACCCGTTACTGGAACCCGAAAATGAAGCCGTTCATCTTCGGTGCGCGTAACAAAGTTCACATCATCAACCTTGAGAAAACCGTACCGATGTTCAACGACGCTCTGGCTGAACTGAACAAGATCGCTGCTCGTAAAGGTAAAATCCTTTTCGTTGGTACTAAGCGCGCTGCAAGCGAAGCGGTAAAAGACGCTGCTCTGAGCTGCGACCAGTTCTTCGTGAACCATCGCTGGCTGGGCGGTATGCTGACTAACTGGAAAACCGTTCGTCAGTCCATCAAACGTCTGAAAGACCTGGAAACTCAGTCCCAGGACGGTACTTTCGACAAGCTGACCAAAAAAGAAGCGCTGATGCGTACTCGTGAGCTGGACAAGCTGGAAAACAGCCTGGGCGGTATCAAAGACATGGGCGGCCTGCCGGACGCACTGTTCGTTATCGACGCTGACCACGAGCACATCGCTATCAAAGAAGCAAACAACCTGGGCATCCCGGTATTTGCTATCGTTGATACCAACTCTGATCCGGACGGCGTAGACTTCGTTATCCCGGGTAACGACGATGCAATCCGCGCAGTAAGCCTGTACCTGGGCGCTGTTGCTGCTACCGTTCGTGAAGGTCGCTCTCAGGACCTGGCTTCTCAGGCGGAAGAAAGCTTCGTAGAAGCTGAATAATAAGGTTTAAGCCCTTATTAGTACCGTGTATGAATAGGGGCCCATTATCGGCCCCTTTTTTCAATTTACGCTGTTTGGCCGTTGGCCGGGCAGTATCCACATCTCCCGAGGATTTTAGAATGGCTGAAATTACCGCTTCCCTGGTAAAAGAGCTGCGCGAACGTACTGGCGCAGGCATGATGGATTGCAAAAAAGCGCTGACTGAAGCGAATGGCGACATCGAGCTGGCAATCGAAAACATGCGTAAATCCGGCGCGATCAAAGCGGCGAAGAAAGCAGGCAACGTGGCTGCTGACGGCGTGATCAAAACCAAAATCGAAGGCAACTACGGTTACATTCTGGAAGTTAACTGCCAGACTGACTTCGTTGCTAAAGATGGTGGTTTCCAGGCATTTGCTGACAAAGTACTGGACGCCGCTGTTGCGGGTAAAATCTCCGACGTTGAAGTTCTGAAAGCGCAGTTCGAAGAAGAACGTGTTGCCCTGGTTGCTAAAATCGGTGAGAACATCAACATCCGTCGTATCGCTGTTCTGGAAGGCGACGTTCTGGGCAGCTACCAGCACGGTGCGCGCATCGGCGTTCTGGTTGCCGCTAAAGGCGCTGACGAAGAGCTGGTTAAGCAGCTGGCAATGCACGTTGCCGCAAGCAAGCCGGAATTCGTTAAGCCGGAAGACGTGTCTGCTGAAGTGGTAGAGAAAGAGTACCAGGTTCAGCTGGACATCGCGATGCAGTCCGGTAAGCCGAAAGAAATCGCAGAGAAAATGGTTGAAGGCCGCATGAAGAAATTCACCGGCGAAGTTTCTCTGACTGGTCAGCCTTTCGTCATGGAGCCGAGCAAATCTGTTGGTCAGCTGCTGAAAGAGCACAACGCTGACGTGACTGGCTTCATCCGCTTTGAAGTGGGCGAAGGCATCGAGAAAGTTGAGACTGACTTTGCAGCAGAAGTTGCTGCGATGTCCAAGCAGTCTTAATTTTTACAAGGAGCCGCCTGAGGGCGGCTTCTTTTTGCGCCCATTTTGTAAATTCAGCCAACTGCTTATAGTGACCGCGCTGAAATGCGACATACAATGTCGCCGGAATTCTCACATCTCATTCGTTGACAGTCTCAGGAAAGAAACATGGCTACCAATGCAAAACCCGTCTACAAACGTATTCTGCTGAAATTAAGTGGCGAAGCGCTGCAGGGCTCAGAAGGCTTCGGTATTGATGCAAGCATACTTGACCGCATGGCTCAAGAGATCAAAGAGCTGGTTGAGCTGGGTATTCAGGTTGGCGTAGTAATTGGTGGCGGTAACCTGTTCCGTGGTGCTGGTCTGGCGAAAGCGGGTATGAACCGCGTTGTGGGCGACCACATGGGCATGCTGGCTACGGTTATGAATGGCCTCGCGATGCGCGATGCGCTCCACCGCGCCTATGTGAACGCTCGTTTGATGTCCGCCATTCCGCTGAACGGCGTGTGCGACAACTACAGCTGGGCAGAGGCGATCAGCTTGCTGCGCAACAACCGCGTGGTGATCCTTTCCGCGGGTACCGGCAACCCGTTCTTTACCACCGATTCCGCAGCCTGCCTGCGCGGGATTGAAATTGAAGCCGATGTGGTGCTGAAAGCCACCAAGGTTGACGGCGTATTCACCGCCGATCCGGCCAAAGATCCTTCCGCCACGATGTACGATCAGCTGACCTACAGCGAAGTGCTGGAAAAAGAGCTGAAAGTGATGGATCTGGCGGCCTTCACCCTGGCGCGTGACCATAAATTACCGATTCGCGTCTTCAATATGAACAAACCTGGCGCGCTGCGTCGCGTGGTGATGGGCGAAAAAGAAGGCACATTGATCACGGAATAATTCCCGTCAGCGCCAAATCCGGGTAAGATTCCGCTTTACTTTCGCGGGGATATTACCCGGTGATTTTCATTAAATCTGACTATACTTAGCTCATTTTCCGACGGGTGCCCCGTCTGGTCTGACTGAGACAAGCTTTCAAGGATTCGTAACGTGATTAGCGATATCAGAAAAGATGCTGAAATCCGCATGGAAAAATGCGTCGAAGCATTCAAAAACCAAATCAGCAAAATTCGCACGGGTCGTGCTTCTCCGAGCCTGCTGGACGGGATTGTTGTTGAATACTACGGTACGCCGACCCCGCTGCGCCAGCTGGCCAGCGTCACCGTCGAAGACTCCCGTACCCTGAAAATCAACGTCTTTGACCGTTCTATGTCCGCGGCTGTTGAAAAAGCGATCATGGCGTCCGACCTCGGTCTGAACCCAAGCTCTGCCGGTAGCGATATTCGTGTTCCGCTGCCGCCGCTGACCGAAGAGCGTCGTAAAGATCTGACCAAGATCGTGCGTGGTGAAGCTGAACAGGCGCGCGTTGCCGTACGTAACGTTCGCCGCGACGCCAACGACAAAGTCAAAGCGCTGCTGAAAGAGAAAGAGATCAGCGAGGATGACGATCGCCGTTCTCAGGACGACGTGCAGAAAATGACTGACGCCGCCATCAAGAAAGTTGACGCGGCGCTGGCAGACAAAGAAGCGGAACTGATGCAGTTCTGATGCTCTGCCCTTACTCGGGCCTGACAGCGTCTGGCCTGAGTAAAATCCGAAACGCCGTACAGAAGACTGTACGCTCAATTCTCGGGATTGCGTTGCGACCGCTGGCCTTGTAGCCTTTAGCGCTAAGTTGAAGGCCTGATGCCGCCGTCTTATCCCTGATAATTGCTGCGTAGGGGCTTGCTGGCGGCGTTTTGCTTTTTATTCTGTTTCCACTCTTCTGGACGTCTCATGAAGCAATTAACCGTTCTCGGTTCGACCGGCTCCATTGGCTGTAGCACGCTGGACGTGGTACGCCATAATCCCGGTCGCTTTTCCGTCGCCGCGCTGGTCGCGGGGAAAAACGTTGACCGTATGGTTGAACAATGCCTTGAATTTACCCCCCGTTACGCCGTGATGGACGATGCGCAAAGCGCTGAGCGGTTGCGCACCCGTCTGCAGGAACATGGCTGCCGTACCGAGGTGCTGAGCGGCCAGCAGGCGGCGGCAGAGGTCGCGGCGCTGGAGGAGGTCGATCAGGTGATGGCGGCTATCGTCGGCGCGGCGGGTCTGGTGCCGACGCTGGCGGCGATCCGCGCCGGAAAAACGGTGTTGTTAGCAAATAAAGAGTCGCTGGTGACCTGCGGTCGCTTGTTCATGGAGGCGGTTCAACGGTCGGGGGCGCGATTGCTGCCGGTCGACAGCGAACATAACGCGATTTTTCAGAGTATGCCGGAGACAATTCAGCAGCATCTGGGATACGCTGACCTGGCGCAGAATGGCGTTTCGTCCATTCTGCTGACCGGCTCGGGCGGGCCTTTCCGCGAGACAGCGGTAGCTGAACTGGCGGCGATGACGCCGGATCAGGCCTGCCGTCATCCCAACTGGTCGATGGGACGCAAGATCTCCGTCGACTCCGCCACGATGATGAACAAAGGTCTGGAATATATTGAAGCGCGCTGGCTGTTTAACGCCTCGGCCCGGCAGATGGAGGTCCTTATCCATCCGCAGTCGGTGATCCACTCGATGGTTCGCTATCAGGACGGCAGCGTGCTGGCGCAGCTTGGGGAACCGGATATGCGCACCCCGATCGCCCATACCATGGGCTGGCCGCAGCGGCTGAACTCCGGCGCTAAGCCGCTGGACTTCTGTCAGCTGAGCAATCTGAGCTTCTCCGCGCCAGACTATACGCGGTATCCGTGCCTGAAGCTGGCGATGGAGGCGTTTGACGTCGGCCAGGCGGCGACCACCACGCTGAATGCGGCCAATGAAGAGTCGGTTGCCGCGTTTCTGCAGGGCGATATCCGCTTTACCGATATTGCGGCGGTTAACCTGGCGGTGCTGGATAAGATGAACCTGCTGGAGCCGCAAAGCATTGATGACGTTCTGGTTATCGACGCTGAGGCCCGCGCGGTTGCTCATCAACAGCTGAAGCGGTTGGTCACCCAGGCGTAACGCGGTGATATTTGTGGGCGCAAAGCTTCAGTGATATAGTCTGCGCCACCCGATCGTTGCATTTTGTTGTTGAAGATTACGGTGGCCGTGGCAAAACACGGCTTTTTTGCGTAAAGCTTTTGGTTGTTCTCTGCGATTGGCTGCAGCCCCGGCACCGGATAAAAATGCGTATCCAGCGCGGCCCGGTGGCCTCTGTTTGGTGGCTAGTTAATCCTTATTATGGACTTAAAACGCGTGATGTTGTCTGCTAATCAAACTGTCAGCGAAATATCGCCTACACATGGCTGCCGTCATGTCGCCATTATTATGGATGGCAACGGCCGTTGGGCGAAACGGCAAGGTAAAATTCGCGCTTTCGGGCACAAGGCCGGTGCGAAATCCGTGCGTCGCGCGGTCTCTTTCGCGGCGAATAATGGAATTGAGGCGTTAACGTTATACGCGTTCAGCAGCGAAAACTGGAACCGTCCGGCTCAGGAAGTCAGTGCGCTGATGGAGCTGTTCGTCTGGGCGCTGGATAGCGAAGTCAAAAGCCTGCACCGACACAATGTGCGTTTGCGGATTATTGGCGACACCACGCGCTTCAATGCGCGCCTGCAGGAGCGTATCCGCAAAGCGGAAGCGCTGACCGCGAACAATACCGGCTTAACGCTGAATATTGCGGCCAATTACGGCGGTCGCTGGGATATTACCCAGGGCGTTCGTTTTCTGGCGAAACAGGTACAGGACGGGACGCTGCTGCCTGAGCAGATCACGGAAGACATGCTGAGTCAGCAGGTCTGCATGCATGAACTGGCTCCCGTAGATTTAGTTATTAGGACCGGGGGAGAGCACCGAATAAGTAATTTTCTGATTTGGCAAATTGCCTATGCCGAACTTTACTTTACGGATGTTCTTTGGCCCGATTTTGCTGAACAGGACTTTGAAGGTGCACTCCATGCCTTTGTTAATCGAGAGCGTCGTTTCGGCGGCACTGAGCCGGGTGGCAGTCATGCCTGATGGGGGTCACTTTTGCTGAAGTATCGCCTGATATCTGCTTTCGTCTTAATCCCCGTCGTCATTGCGGCGCTGTTTTTATTGCCGCCGATGGGGTTTGCTATCGTGACCCTGGTGGTCTGTATGCTCGCCGCGTGGGAGTGGGGGCAACTGAGCGGTTTCACCTCGACGTCGCAGCGGGTCTGGCTGGCGGTGTTGTGCGGCCTTCTGCTGGCGGCGATGCTGTTTTTGCTGCCGGAATACCATTATGACGTTCATCAACCGATGGTTGAAGGCTCGCTGTGGGCCTCTTTCGCCTGGTGGATCGTCGCGCTGCTGCTGGTGCTCTCTTATCCGGCGTCGGCGGCATTCTGGCGGCACTCGAAAGTGCTGCGCCTTATCTTCGGTATCCTGACCATCGTCCCGTTTTTCTGGGGCATGCTGGCGCTGCGCGCCTGGCACTATACCGATAACCATTACAGCGGCGCGCTGTGGCTCCTGTATGTGATGATTCTGGTCTGGGGCGCGGACTCCGGCGCCTATATGTTTGGCAAAATGTTTGGCAAGCACAAGCTGGCGCCGAAGGTCTCGCCGGGGAAAACCTGGCAGGGCTTTTTTGGTGGTTTGCTGACCGCGGCGGTGATCTCCTGGGCCTACGGGGTGTGGGCCCATCTTGACGTTACGCCAACGGTGCTGCTGGTCTGTTCGGTGGTGGCAGCCCTGGCTTCGGTGCTGGGCGATCTGACGGAAAGTATGTTTAAGCGCGAGGCCGGCATTAAGGATAGCGGGCACTTGATTCCCGGACATGGCGGTATTCTCGATCGTATCGACAGCCTGACGGCGGCGGTGCCGGTCTTCGCCTGTCTGCTACTGTTGGTCTTCAGGACGATTTGACGGAAGGTTATATGCTGAGCGTGCTCTGGAATCTGGCAGCTTTTATCATTGCGCTTGGCGTACTGATTACGGTGCATGAGTTTGGCCATTTTTGGGTAGCGCGCCGCTGCGGTATCCGGGTTGAGCGTTTTTCTATCGGCTTCGGCAAAGCGCTATGGCGGCGGATGGATAAGCAGGGTACGGAGTTCGTCATTGCCCTGATCCCGCTGGGCGGCTATGTCAAGATGCTGGATGAGCGTGTTGAAGCGGTGGCGCCGGAGATGCGCCACTACGCTTTCAATAATAAAACCGTCGGCCAGCGTGCGGCGGTGATTGCCGCCGGTCCCATCGCTAACTTCCTTTTCGCTATCTTTGCCTACTGGTTGGTCTTCATCATCGGCGTTCCTGGAGTTCGCCCGGTAGTGGGTGAAATAACCCCCAATTCGGTTGCCGCGCAAGCACAAATTGCAAAAGGCACGGAACTTAAAGCGATAGATGGTATCGAAACGCCTGATTGGGATGCGGTGCGTCTGCAGCTGGTGGCCAAAATCGGCAACCCGCAAACAATACTTACCGTCGCCCCTTTCGGGACCAATCAGCGCCAGGATAAAATCGTCGATCTGCGGCACTGGGCGTTTGAGCCAGACAAGCAAGATCCCGTGACGTCGCTAGGGATCCAGCCGCGCAGCGCGCAGATTGATACGGTGCTGGCGGAAGTCCAGGCGGGCTCGGCAGCTCAGAAAGCAGGTTTGCAAGCGGGCGACCGGATCGTTAAAGTCGATGGACAACCGTTAACGCAGTGGATGACGTTTGTTAATCTGGTGCGCGATAATCCGGGCAAAGCGCTGGCGCTGGAGATTGAACGGCAGGGGAGTGCGCTGCCGTTAACCCTGACGCCGGATGCAAAAACGGTGAAAGGTAAGGCAGAAGGGTTCGCAGGGGTGGTGCCAAAGGTCATCCCGCTGCCTGAAGAATACAAGACAGTACGTCAGTACGGACCGTTTGCCGCCATCGCTGAAGCCACGGATAAAACCTGGCAGCTGATGTCGCTGACGGTCAGGATGCTGGGTAAATTGATAACCGGTGATGTCAAACTGAACAACCTCAGTGGGCCGATCTCTATCGCTCAGGGGGCTGGAATGTCAGCGGAGTTTGGGTTGATTTATTATCTGATGTTCCTTGCGCTGATTAGCGTGAACCTCGGAATCATCAACCTGTTCCCACTACCCGTACTGGATGGGGGACATCTGCTGTTTTTGGCGATTGAAAAGCTGAAGGGCGGGCCGGTATCCGAGCGAGTTCAAGACTTTAGTTATCGCATTGGCTCAATACTGCTGGTGCTGTTAATGGGGCTTGCACTTTTCAATGATTTCTCTCGGTTATAAGAGAGTTTGTTAGGAAGAACGCATAATAACGATGGCGATGAAAAAGTTGCTCATAGCGTCGCTGCTGTTTAGCAGCGCGACTGTATACGGTGCTGAAGGGTTCGTGGTGAAGGACATTCATTTCGAAGGCTTGCAGCGTGTCGCTGTTGGTGCGGCCCTCCTCAGTATGCCAGTGCGTCCTGGCGATACGGTGACCGACGATGATATCAGTAACACTATTCGCGCGCTGTTTGCCACTGGCAACTTCGAGGACGTCCGCGTCCTGCGCGATGGTGATACCCTGCTGGTGCAGGTGAAAGAGCGTCCGACGATCGCCAGCATCACTTTCTCCGGCAACAAGTCGGTGAAAGATGACATGCTCAAGCAGAACCTTGAGGCCTCTGGCGTTCGGGTGGGCGAGTCGCTTGACCGCACGACCATCGCGGACATCGAGAAGGGTCTCGAGGATTTCTACTACAGCGTCGGTAAATACAGCGCCAGCGTCAAAGCGGTGGTTACCCCGCTGCCGCGAAACCGTGTCGACCTGAAACTGGTCTTCCAGGAAGGCGTCTCCGCTAAAATTCAGCAGATCAACATCGTCGGCAACCATGCGTTTTCGACTGATGAGCTGATCTCCCACTTCCAGCTGCGCGATGAAGTGCCGTGGTGGAACGTGGTCGGCGACCGTAAATACCAGAAGCAGAAGCTGGCGGGCGACCTTGAAACCCTGCGCAGCTACTACCTGGATCGCGGCTATGCCCGTTTCAACATCGATTCTACCCAGGTCAGCCTGACGCCGGATAAGAAAGGGATCTACATCACCGTCAACATCACCGAAGGCGATCAGTACAAGTTTTCCGGGGTGCAGGTGACGGGCAACCTCGCCGGCCATTCCGCGGAAATCGAAGCGCTGACCAAAGTCGAGCCGGGTGAACTGTATAACGGCGCGAAAGTGACCAAGATGGAAAACGACATCAAGAAACTGTTGGGTCGTTATGGTTACGCCTACCCGCGCGTGCAGTCGCAGCCGGAGATCAACGACAGCGATAAAACCGTTAAGCTGCACGTCAACGTCGATGCGGGCAACCGCTATTACGTGCGTAAAATTCGCTTCGAAGGCAACGACACCTCCAAAGATGCCGTTCTGCGCCGCGAAATGCGCCAGATGGAAGGCGCGTGGCTGGGCAGCGACCTCGTCGATCAGGGTAAAGACCGTCTCAACCGTTTAGGCTTCTTCGAAACGGTCGATACCGATACCCAGCGCGTCCCGGGCAGCCCGGACCAGGTCGACGTAGTCTACAAGGTGAAAGAGCGTAACACCGGTAGCTTCAACTTCGGTATCGGTTACGGTACCGAGAGCGGCGTCAGCTTCCAGGCGGGCGTTCAGCAGGATAACTGGTTAGGTACTGGCTATGCTGTCGGGATCAACGGCACCAAAAACGACTACCAAACCTATACCGAGCTGTCGGTGACCAACCCGTACTTCACCGTAGACGGTGTAAGCCTCGGCGGCCGTGTCTTCTATAATGACTTTGATGCGAACGATGCGGATCTGTCTGACTATACCAACAAAAGCTATGGTACAGACATCACGCTGGGCTTCCCGGTCAACGAATACAATACGCTGCGCGCCGGCGTCGGGTATGTGCATAACTCCCTGTCCAATATGCAGCCGCAGGTGGCGATGTGGCGTTACCTGAACTCGATGGGCCAGTATCCGGACAACACCAACGACCGGAACTCGTTCAGTGCGAATGACTTCACCTTCAACTACGGTTGGACCTATAACAAGCTTGACCGCGGCTTCTTCCCAACGGAAGGTTCGCGCGTCAACCTGAACGGTAAAGTGACCATTCCGGGTTCGGACAACGAATACTACAAAGCGACGTTGGATACCGCCACCTATGTGCCGATCGACAACGATCATGAATGGGTGGTGCTGGGTCGTACCCGCTTTGGCTATGGCGATGGTATCGGCGGCAAAGAGATGCCGTTCTATGAGAACTTCTATGCCGGTGGCTCCAGCACCGTGCGTGGCTTCCAGTCGAACACCATTGGTCCGAAGGCAGTGTATTTCCCGGCAAGCAGCCGTCATGACGATGATGACAGCTACGATAATGAATGTAAGAGCACCGAATCCGCACCGTGTAAATCCGATGATGCGGTGGGCGGTAACGCGATGGCGGTGGCCAGCCTGGAGCTGATTACCCCGACGCCGTTCATTAGTGACAAATATGCGAACTCGGTCCGGACTTCCTTCTTCTGGGATATGGGTACCGTATGGGATACTCACTGGGATTCGAGCGCGTATGGCGGTTATCCGGATTACAGCGATCCGAGCAACATCCGTATGTCTGCGGGTATTGCCGTGCAGTGGATGTCGCCGTTGGGGCCGTTGGTCTTCTCCTACGCCCAACCGTTCAAAAAGTACGATGGAGACAAAGCCGAACAGTTCCAGTTTAACATTGGTAAAACCTGGTAATTGTTGGCGGCAATGGAATGCAAGTGCAGTATAGCGCTGACCGTAGGCGATAACGCGTTTATCGCCTCGCCACGCAAATAACGGTACCCCTGGGTACTCATGGGATGGTAAGGAGTTTATTGTGAAAAAGTGGTTATTAGCTGCAGGTCTGGGTTTGGCAATGGTAACTTCCGCTCAGGCGGCAGATAAAATTGCCCTGGTGAACATGAACAGCCTGTTCCAACAGGTTGCCCAGAAAACTGGCGTTTCCAACACGCTGGAAAACGAGTTCAAAGGCCGCGCTAGCGAACTGCAGCGTATGGAAGGCGACCTGCAGTCTAAAATGCAGCGTCTGCAGTCCATGAAGCCGGGCGCCGATCGTACCAAACTGGAAAAAGACGTGATGGCTCAGCGCCAGACCTTCTCCCAGAAAGCGCAGGCGTTTGAACAGGATCGCGCTCGTCGTTCCAACGAAGAGCGTGGCAAACTGGTGACCCGTATCCAGACTGCCGTACAGAGCGTAGCGAAAGATCAGAGCATCGATCTGGTGGTTGACGCGAATGCCGTTGCATACAACAGCAGCGATGTAAAAGACATCACCGCTGATGTGCTGAAACAGGTTAAATAAGTAATGCCTTCAATTCGACTGGCTGATCTTGCGCAGCAGTTGGATGCAGAATTACACGGTGATGGCGATATCGTCATCACCGGCGTTGCGTCCATGCAGAGCGCGAAAACGGGCCAAATCACTTTCATGGTCAACCCTAAGTACCGTGAACACCTGGCCGCTTGCCAGGCTTCTGCCGTTGTGATGACGCAGGATGATTTGCCTTTTGCCCATAGCGCCGCGCTGGTAGTGCGTAATCCCTACCTGACCTACGCGCGCATGGCTCAAATTCTGGATACCACGCCGCAGCCGGCACAGGATATCGCGCCGAGCGCGGTTATCGATCCGACGGCGAAGCTGGGTAGCAACGTTGCCATCGGCGCCAACGCCGTTATCGAATCCGGGGTAGAGCTGGGCGATAACGTGGTCATCGGCGCAGGCTGCTTCGTTGGGAAAAATACGAAAATAGGCGCCGGCTCGCGTTTGTGGGCCAATGTGACCGTTTACCATGAGATTGAGATCGGCGAGAATTGCCTGATCCAGTCCAGCACGGTGATCGGCGCGGATGGCTTCGGCTACGCCAACGATCGCGGCAACTGGGTGAAGATCCCGCAGCTGGGTCGCGTCATTATTGGCGATCGCGTGGAGATCGGCGCCTGCACCACAATTGACCGCGGCGCGCTGGACGATACCGTGATTGGCAACGGGGTTATCATTGATAACCAGTGCCAGATTGCGCATAACGTGGTGATTGGCGACAATACCGCGGTTGCCGGCGGTGTCATCATGGCAGGCAGCCTGAAAATCGGCCGCTACTGCATGATTGGCGGCGCCAGCGTGATTAACGGCCATATGGAAATCTGCGATAAGGTCACCGTCACGGGGATGGGGATGGTGATGCGTCCTATCAGCGAACCTGGCGTATACTCCTCCGGTATTCCGCTGCAGCCGAACAAGGCGTGGCGTAAAACCGCTGCGCTGGTGATGAATATTGACGAGATGAGCAAGCGCCTGAAAGCGATTGAGCGCAAGGTTAATCAACAAGACTAATTCATCATTTGGTCACATGACATTTCCGGCCTGTTGCATTCGCTAAAAGATTGCCGCAGGCCGTGTTATTATTGCCTTTTAGTACATTTAGACAGGAAGAGTATTTTGACTACTGACACTCATACTCTGCACATTGAAGAGATTCTGGAACTTCTGCCTCACCGTTACCCGTTCCTGCTGGTAGACCGCGTGCTGGATTTTGAAGAAGGTCGTTTTCTGCGCGCAGTAAAAAATGTTTCTGTAAACGAGCCGTTTTTCCAGGGGCATTTCCCTGGTAAGCCGATTTTGCCGGGCGTCCTGATTCTGGAAGCAATGGCGCAGGCCACCGGGATTCTGGCATTCAAAAGCGTTGGAAAACTGGAACCAGGCGAGCTGTATTACTTCGCGGGTATCGATGAAGCACGTTTCAAACGCCCGGTAGTACCAGGCGATCAGATGATTATGGAAGTCACTTTCGAGAAAACCCGCCGCGGCCTGACCCGTTTCAAAGGCGTTGCGCTGGTTGACGGTAAAGTGGTTTGCGAAGCGACGATGATGTGTGCGCGTAGCCGGGAGGCCTGATACGTGATTGATAAAACCGCTTTTGTTCATCCTACCGCCATTGTTGAAGAAGGCGCCGTGATTGGCGCTAACGTCCACATTGGTCCGTTTTGTATTGTTGGCGCCAACGTCGAAATCGGCGAGGGCACCGTACTGAAGTCTCACGTTGTCGTTAACGGCCACACCAAAATCGGCCGTGACAACGAGATCTATCAGTTCGCTTCCATCGGCGAAGTTAACCAGGATCTGAAATATGCTGGCGAACCAACCCGGGTGGAAATTGGCGATCGCAACCGCATTCGCGAAAGCGTCACCATTCATCGCGGCACAGTACAGGGCGGTGGATTAACAAAGGTGGGCAACGATAACCTGCTGATGATCAACGCCCACGTGGCGCACGATTGTACGCTTGGCGATCGCTGCATCCTGGCCAATAACGCGACGCTCGCGGGCCATGTTTCGCTGGATGATTATGTCATTATCGGCGGCATGACTGCGGTGCACCAGTTCTGCGTCATTGGCTCACACGTTATGGTTGGCGGCTGCTCCGGCGTAGCGCAGGACGTTCCGCCGTTCGTGATTGCCCAGGGCAACCACGCGACTCCGTTCGGCGTCAACATCGAAGGCCTGAAACGCCGCGGCTTCAGCCGGGAAGCGATTACCGCGATCCGCAACGCGTATAAACTGCTGTACCGCAGCGGCAAGACGCTGGAAGAAGCCAAGCCGGAGATCGCCGAACTGGCGACTCAGCATCCTGAAGTTCAGCCGTTTGTCGATTTCTTCGCCCGCTCTACCCGCGGCTTGATTCGTTAATGGCTGAACAGCGTCCCCTGACGATTGCCCTGGTCGCCGGAGAAACCTCCGGCGATATTCTTGGCGCCGGCCTCATCCGCGCCCTCAAAGCACGCATCCCGAATGCGCGCTTTGTCGGCGTGGCGGGACCGCTGATGCAGGCGGAAGGGTGTGAAGCCTGGTACGAAATGGAAGAGCTGGCGGTGATGGGTATTGTTGAAGTGCTCGGTCGCCTGCGTCGCTTACTCCATATTCGCGCCGATTTGACCCGCCGCTTCGGCGAGCTGCGTCCTGATGTTTTCGTCGGTATCGACGCCCCTGACTTCAATATTACCCTCGAAGGGAATCTGAAAAAGCAGGGCATCAAAACCATTCACTACGTCAGCCCATCGGTCTGGGCCTGGCGACAAAAACGCGTTTTCAAAATCGGCAGATCCACCGATCTGGTGCTGGCCTTTCTGCCTTTCGAAAAAGCGTTTTATGACAAATTTAACGTTCCCTGCCGCTTTATCGGCCATACCATGGCGGATGCGATGGCGCTGGATCCTGACAAAGGCGCCGCGCGCGACCGGTTAGGGATCCCGCACGACGTGCGTTGCCTGGCGCTGTTGCCCGGTAGCCGCGGCGCGGAAGTCGAAATGCTCAGTGCGGACTTCCTGAAAACCGCGCAGCTTCTGCGGGCTACCTATCCCGATCTGCAGGTGGTGGTGCCGCTGGTTAATGCTAAACGGCGGGAGCAGTTTGAGCGAATTAAAGCTGAGACGGCGCCGGATATGATCGTGCATATGCTGGACGGCCAGGCGCGCGATGCGATGATCGCCAGCGACGCCGCGCTGCTGGCCTCCGGGACGGCGGCGCTGGAGTGTATGCTGGCGAAATGCCCGATGGTGGTTGGCTATCGCATGAAGCCGTTCACCTTCTGGCTGGCGAAGCGGTTGGTTAAAACCGACTACGTCTCGTTGCCGAACCTGCTGGCCGGGCGCGAGCTGGTTAAAGAGCTGCTGCAGGATGAGTGCGAGCCGCAGGCGCTGGCTGCCGCCCTGCAGCCGCTGCTGGCCGATGGCAAAACCAGCCATGAGATGCATGAGACATTCCGCGCGCTGCATCAGCAGATCCGCTGCAACGCCGATGAGCAGGCGGCGGACGCCGTACTGGAGTTAGCAAAACAATGATGGAGTTCGTCTATCCGCATACCCATCTGGTTGCCGGCGTCGATGAGGTCGGGCGTGGCCCCCTGGTTGGCGCGGTGGTGACCGCGGCGGTGATCCTCGATCCGGCGAAGCCGATTGTGGGTCTGAATGATTCCAAAAAACTCAGCGAGAAGCGTCGACTGGCGCTCTTCGATGAGATTAAAGAGAAAGCGCTGTGCTGGAGCCTTGGGCGCGCCGAGCCGCATGAGATCGATGAGCTGAATATCCTGCATGCCACTATGCTGGCGATGCAGCGCGCCGTCGCCGGCCTGAGCATTGTGCCCGAGTTTGTTCTGATCGATGGCAACCGCTGTCCGTCGCTACCGATGCCCTCCCTGGCGGTGGTGAAAGGCGACAGCCGGGTGGCAGAAATCAGCGCAGCGTCTATTCTGGCAAAAGTCACTCGTGACGCCGAAATGGCCACGCTGGACCTCGCATTTCCCCACTACGGATTTGCCCAGCATAAAGGCTATCCCACCGCTGTTCACCTGCAGAAGCTGCAGGAACACGGCGCAACAGAGCATCACCGGCGCAGTTTCGGCCCGGTGAAGCGTGCCCTGGGCCTGGCGTCCAACTAAGTCACCGGGATCTAAAGATGGCTGAACCACGTTTCGTACACCTGCGGGTGCACAGCGACTATTCCATGATCGATGGGCTGGCAAAGACCGGGCCGCTGGTCAAGAAGGCGGCCTCGCTTGGCATGCCAGCGCTGGCGATCACCGATTTCACCAACCTCTGCGGGCTGGTGAAGTTCTACGGGACGGGACACGGCGCGGGGATTAAGCCGATCGTCGGCGCCGATTTCCACGTGCAGTGCGACCTGCTCGGCGACGAATTTACCGAGCTGACCGTGCTGGCGGCGAACAACACCGGCTACCAGAACCTGACTCTGCTGATTTCCCGCGCCTATCAGCGCGGCTACGGCGCCCTGGGGCCGTGGATCGATCGCGACTGGCTGGTGGAACATCAGGAAGGGCTGATTCTGCTCTCCGGCGGCCGTAAAGGCGACGTCGGCGTCAGCCTGATCCGCGGCAACATGCCGCTGGTTGAGCAGTGCGTCTCCTTCTATGAAGAGCATTTCCCGGATCGCTATTTTCTGGAGCTGATCCGCACCGGTCGTCAGGATGAAGAGAGTTATCTCCATGCCGCCGTGGCGCTGGCGGAAGCGCGTGGTCTGCCGGTGGTGGCGACCAACGATGTCCGCTTCCTCGACACTGGCGACTTTGACGCCCATGAAATCCGCGTCGCTATTCACGACGGCTTCACCCTCGACGACCCGAAACGGCCGCGCAACTACTCGCCACAGCAATATATGCGCAGCGAGGAGGAGATGTGCGAGCTGTTCGCCGATATTCCGGAAGCGCTGGCAAACAGCGTCGAGATCGCCAAACGCTGCAACGTCACCGTGCGGCTTGGCGAATATTTCCTGCCGCAGTTCCCGACCGGCGATATGACCACGGAAGATTTCCTGGTGATGAAATCGAAAGAGGGTCTGGAAGAGCGGCTGGAATTCCTCTTCCCGGATCCGGAAGTGCGCGCGAAGCGCCGGCCGGAATACGACGAGCGTCTGGATATCGAGCTGCAGGTGATCAACCAGATGGGTTTCCCCGGCTACTTCCTGATCGTGATGGAGTTTATCCAGTGGTCGAAGGATAACGGCGTGCCGGTCGGCCCGGGCCGCGGTTCCGGCGCCGGCTCGCTGGTGGCCTACGCGCTGAAGATCACCGATCTTGACCCGCTGGAATTCGACCTGCTGTTCGAACGTTTCCTCAACCCGGAACGTGTTTCGATGCCCGACTTCGACGTCGACTTCTGCATGGAGAAACGCGACCAGGTTATCGAGCACGTGGCGGATATGTATGGCCGCGACGCGGTATCGCAGATCATCACCTTCGGTACCATGGCGGCGAAGGCGGTCATCCGCGACGTGGGTCGCGTGCTGGGTCACCCGTACGGCTTTGTCGACCGCATCTCCAAGCTGGTGCCGCCCGATCCGGGCATGACGCTGGCGAAAGCCTTCGAGGCCGAGCCGCAGCTGCCGGAGATCTACGAGGCGGACGAAGAAGTGAAAGCGCTGATCGACATGGCGCGTAAGCTGGAAGGGGTGACGCGAAACGCCGGTAAGCATGCGGGCGGCGTGGTTATCGCGCCGACCAAAATCACCGACTTCGCCCCGCTGTATTGCGATGAGCAGGGGCTGCATCCGGTTACCCAGTTTGACAAGAACGACGTGGAATACGCCGGGCTGGTGAAATTCGACTTCCTCGGTCTGCGTACGCTCACTATCATTAACTGGGCGCTGGAGATGATTAACAAGCGCCGTGAGAAGAACGGCGAAGGGCCGCTGGATATCGCCGCCATCCCGCTGGATGACAAGAAAAGCTTCGACATGCTGCAGCGCTCGGAAACCACCGCGGTCTTCCAGCTTGAATCGCGCGGCATGAAAGATCTGATTAAACGCCTGCAGCCGGACTGCTTCGAAGATATGATCGCGCTGGTGGCCCTGTTCCGCCCGGGCCCGCTGCAGTCGGGGATGGTAGATAACTTTATCGACCGTAAGCACGGCCGCGAAGAGATCTCGTATCCGGACGTACAGTGGCAGCATGAAAGCCTGAAACCGGTGCTGGAGCCGACCTACGGCATCATCCTGTACCAGGAACAGGTCATGCAGATTGCCCAGGTGCTGTCCGGATATACCCTCGGCGGCGCGGATATGCTGCGTCGTGCGATGGGTAAGAAAAAGCCGGAGGAGATGGCCAAGCAGCGTTCTATCTTTGAGGATGGGGCGAAGAAAAACGGCGTTGATGGCGAGCTGGCGATGAAAATCTTCGACCTGGTGGAGAAATTCGCCGGTTACGGGTTTAACAAATCGCACTCCGCCGCATACGCGCTGGTTTCTTACCAGACGCTGTGGCTTAAGGCGCACTATCCGGCTGAGTTTATGGCGGCGGTAATGACCGCCGATATGGACAACACCGAAAAGGTCGTTGGCCTGGTGGACGAATGCTGGCGTATGGGGCTGAAAATTTTGCCCCCGGATATTAACTCCGGCCTGTACCATTTCCACGTCAACGACGACGGCGAGATCGTCTACGGTATCGGCGCCATCAAGGGCGTCGGCGAAGGGCCGATCGAAGCGATCATTGAGGCGCGCAACAACGGCGGTTATTTCCGCGAGCTGTTCGACCTCTGCGCGCGAACCGATATTAAAAAGCTCAACCGTCGGGTGCTGGAAAAACTGATTATGTCCGGGGCGTTCGATCGTCTCGGTCCGCATCGCGCGGCGCTGATGAATTCACTGGGCGATGCGCTGAAAGCCGCCGATCAGCACGCCAAAGCCGAGGCCATCGGCCAGGCCGATATGTTCGGCGTGCTGGCGGAAGAGCCTGAGCAGATTGAACAGTCCTACGCCAGCTGCCAGCCGTGGCCTGAGCAGGTGGTGCTGGATGGTGAAAGGGAGACCCTGGGGCTGTACCTGACCGGGCACCCGATTAACCAGTATCTGAAAGAGATTGAGCGCTACGTCGGCGGCGTGAGGCTCAAAGACATGCATCCGACCGATCGTGGAAAAGTGACCACGGCGGCGGGGCTGGTGATTGCGGCGCGGGTAATGGTCACCAAGCGCGGCAATCGTATCGGCATCTGTACCCTGGATGACCGTTCCGGGCGGCTGGAGGTGATGTTATTCACCGACGCGCTGGATAAATATCAGCAGTTGCTGGAAAAAGACCGCATACTTATCGTCAGCGGACAGGTCAGCTTTGATGACTTTAGCGGGGGGCTTAAAATGACCGCCCGTGAAGTCATGGACATTGACGAAGCCCGGGAAAAATATGCTCGCGGGCTTGCTATCTCGCTGACGGACAGGCAAATTGATGACCAGCTTTTAAACCGACTCCGTCAGTCTCTGGAACCCCACCGTTCGGGAACCATTCCAGTGCACCTCTACTATCAGAGGGCGGATGCACGCGCGCGGTTGCGTTTCGGCGCAACATGGCGCGTCTCTCCGAGCGATCGTTTACTCAACGATCTGCGTGGCCTTATCGGCTCGGAGCAGGTGGAACTGGAGTTTGACTAATACAGGAATACTATGAGTCTGAATTTCCTAGATTTTGAACAGCCGATTGCAGAGCTGGAAGCGAAAATCGATTCCCTGACTGCGGTAAGCCGTCAGGATGAGAAACTGGATATTAACATCGACGAAGAGGTGCATCGTCTGCGCGAGAAAAGCGTAGAGCTGACGCGCAAAATCTTCGCCGATCTCGGTGCATGGCAGGTTGCGCAACTGGCGCGCCACCCGCGCCGTCCTTACACCCTGGATTATGTCCGCCTGGCGTTCGACGAATTTGACGAACTGGCCGGTGACCGCGCCTTCGCTGACGATAAAGCGATTGTCGGCGGTATCGCGCGTCTTGACGGTCGTCCGGTGATGATCATCGGCCACCAGAAAGGTCGCGAAACCAAAGAAAAAATTCGTCGCAACTTTGGTATGCCGGCCCCGGAAGGCTACCGCAAAGCGCTGCGCCTGATGGAGATGGCTGAGCGGTTTAAAATGCCGATCATCACCTTTATCGACACCCCGGGCGCCTACCCGGGCGTCGGCGCGGAAGAGCGCGGCCAGTCGGAAGCGATTGCCCGCAACCTGCGTGAGATGTCGCGTCTGAGCGTGCCGGTTATCTGCACCGTGATCGGCGAAGGCGGCTCCGGCGGCGCGCTGGCGATTGGCGTGGGCGACAAGGTCAATATGCTGCAGTACAGCACCTATTCGGTGATTTCGCCGGAAGGCTGCGCCTCCATTCTGTGGAAGAGCGCGGATAAAGCGCCGCTGGCTGCGGAAGCGATGGGCATTATCGCCCCGCGTCTGAAAGAGCTGAAGCTGATCGATTCTATCGTTCCGGAACCGCTGGGCGGCGCCCACCGCAACCCGGAAGCGATGGCGGCAAGCCTGAAAGCGCAGCTGCTGGCGGACCTGGCCGATCTCGATCTTCTCAGCGAAGAAGAGCTGCTGAACCGCCGCTATCAACGTCTGATGAGCTACGGTTACGCCTAAGTTTTCCGCTAGCGCAAAACACTAAGGGCCGGATTTTCCGGCCCTTTTTTTATGTGCGATGCGCCCAGGGGATTGCTATGATGCTGGACTTAGGTGAATACCAGGAGGAAAGCGTGAATATCATCGCCATCATGGGGCCTCACGGCGTCTACCACAAAGACGAGCCGATCAAAGAACTGGAAGCGGCGCTGCAGCGCCAGGGCTTTCAGACCATCTGGCCGCAAAATAGCGCCGACCTGCTGCAGTTTATCGAGCACAACCCGCGCATCTGCGGCGTGATCTTCGACTGGGATGAGTACAGCGTCGATCTGTGCAGCGATATTAACCAGCTCAATGAATATCTGCCTCTGTACGCCTTTATTAACGCCCACTCGACGATGGACGTCAGCAGTCAGGATCTGCGCATGACGCTGTGGTTCTTCGAATATGCGCTGGGACTCTCCGAAGAGATCGCCACCCGCATCGGGCAGTATACCCGCGAGTACCTGGACAATATCACCCCGCCATTTACCCGCGCGCTGTTTAACTATGTGCAGGAGGGGAAATATACCTTCTGTACGCCGGGTCATATGGGCGGTAGCGCCTATCAGAAAAGCCCGGTGGGCTGCCTGTTCTATGATTTCTTTGGCGGGAATACGCTGAAGGCGGATGTCTCGATTTCGGTCACCGAGCTGGGCTCCCTGCTGGATCATACCGGCCCTCATCTGGAGGCGGAGGAGTATATCGCTCGCGCCTTTGGCGCCGAGCAAAGCTATATGGTGACCAACGGTACCTCGACGTCCAATAAAATTGTCGGTATGTACTCGGCGCCCGCCGGCAGTACCCTGCTGATTGACCGTAACTGTCACAAATCGCTGGCCCACCTGCTGATGATGAGCGATGTGGTTCCCCTGTGGCTGAAGCCGACCCGCAATGCGTTAGGGATCCTCGGCGGTATCCCCCGGCGCGAGTTTACCCGCGACAGTATTCAGCAGAAAGTGCGCGACACGGGCGGGGCGCAGTGGCCCGTGCATGCGGTGATCACCAACTCCACCTACGATGGGCTGCTCTACAACACCACCTGGCTTAAAGAGACGCTCGACGTTCCGTCGATCCATTTCGATTCCGCCTGGGTGCCGTATACCCATTTCCATCCGATATATCAGGGGAAAAGCGGCATGAGCGGTGAGCGGATCCCCGGAAAAGTCATCTTCGAGACGCAGTCGACGCATAAGATGCTGGCCGCGCTGTCGCAGGCCTCGCTGATCCACATTAAGGGCAACTATGATGAAGAGACCTTTAATGAAGCCTTTATGATGCATACCTCTACGTCGCCGAGCTATCCCATCGTCGCGTCGATTGAGACCGCGGCGGCGATGCTGCGCGGTAACTCCGGTAAGCGCCTGATCCAGCGCTCCATTGAGCGGGCGCTGGATTTCCGCAAAGAGGTGCAGCGACTGCGCGAGGAGTCGGACGGCTGGTTCTTTGATATCTGGCAGCCGGAAGCGGTGGATAAAGCCGAGTGCTGGCCGGTGGCGCCGGGCGATGACTGGCACGGTTTCAAAGATGCCGATGCGGATCATATGTACCTCGATCCGGTGAAAGTCACCATTCTGACGCCGGGTATGGACGAGCAGGGGAATATGGATGAAGAGGGGATCCCGGCGGCGCTGGTGGCGAAGTTCCTCGACGAGCGGGGCGTGGTGGTGGAGAAAACGGGCCCCTACAACCTGCTGTTCCTCTTTAGCATCGGTATCGATAAAACCCGGGCGATGGGTCTGCTGCGCGGCCTGACCGAATTTAAGCGCGCCTACGATCTCAATCTGCGGGTGAAAAATATGTTGCCGGATCTGTACGCGGAAGATCCCGACTTCTACCGCAACATGCGGATCCAGGATCTGGCACAGGGGATCCACCGCTTGATCCGTCAGCACCAGCTGCCGCAGCTGATGCTCAGCGCCTTTGACGTCCTGCCGGAAATGAAAATGACGCCGCATCATGCCTGGCAGCGCCAGATCAAGGGTGAGGTGGAAACCATTGAACTGGAGAACCTGGTGGGCCGGATTTCGGCCAACATGATCCTCCCTTATCCGCCGGGCGTACCGCTGCTGATGCCGGGAGAGATGATCACGGAGGAGAGCCGGGCGGTGCTCGACTTCCTGCTGATGCTCTGCTCAATAGGACGTCATTACCCGGGGTTTGAGACCGATATTCACGGCGCGAAGCGCGATGAGGACGGCGTGTATCGGGTACGAGTCTTAAAAAATGACGAAAGGCTTGCGCGTTAACGGCGCGCACGAGTAACGTGGCTGGCTTAACAGAAGGAGTTTGACCATGCTGGGTTTGAAACGGGTTCACCATATTGCCATCATTGCGACTGACTACGCCCGCAGTAAAGCGTTCTATTGCGATATTCTGGGCTTTACGCTGCAAAGCGAGTTTTATCGCGCCGAACGTGACTCCTGGAAGGGCGATCTGGCGCTCAACGGCGAGTATGTGATTGAGCTGTTCTCGTTCCCGTTTCCGCCGGCCCGACCCAGTCGTCCGGAAGCCTGCGGGCTGCGTCATCTGGCCTTTAGCGTGGATGATATCGACGCTGCGGTGGCGCACCTGACGGCGCATGGCGTGGAGTGCGAAGCGATTCGCGTCGATCCCTTTACCGGTAAACGCTTTACCTTCTTTAGCGATCCGGACGACCTGCCGCTGGAAATATATCAGCAGTAAACCTTGCCAGCGCGACCCTGACCCGGTAACGTGCCGGGCCATCACTTCTCGGTATGTTTGTGATTATGACGGCTAACATTGCGCATACGCTTCATCCCCATCGCCAGCTGCTGGTGGCCTTCAGCGGCGGTCTGGACTCGACGGTTCTTCTGCATCAGCTGGTGCTGCTGCGGGAACAGGATCCCTCTCTGACGCTGCGGGCGGTGCATGTTCACCACGGCCTTAGCGCCCACGCAGACGACTGGGTGGCGCATTGTCGGCAAATTTGCCAGCAGTGGCAGGTGCCGCTGGCGGTGCATCGCGTGACGTTAGCCCGGGGCGGCCTGGGCGTCGAGGCCCATGCCCGCGCGGCGCGCTATCAGGCCTTTCAGGAGACGCTCCGCGCCGGTGAAGTGTTAGTGACCGCTCAGCACCAGGACGATCAGTGTGAAACGCTGCTGCTGGCGTTAAAACGCGGCAGCGGTCCGACCGGCCTGTCGGCGATGGCGCCATCGTCTCCCTTTGCCGGCAGTCGACTGCTGCGTCCTCTCCTCAATGAAACCCGGGAATCGCTGCGCCAGTGGGCGCTCGCCCACCAGCTGTCGTGGATTGAAGATGAGAGTAATCAGGACGATACCTATGACCGCAACTTCCTGCGCCTGCGGGTGATCCCGGTGCTGCGCGAGCGCTGGCCACACTTTAGCGAGGCCGTCGCCCGCAGCGCCAGCCTGTGCGCCGAGCAGGAGCAGCTGCTGGACGAGATGCTGGCGGCGGAGCTGGCGTCGCTGGTGGCCGAAGACGGGTCGCTGGCTATCGCGCCGCTGACGTCGATGAGTTCTCCCCGCCGCGCGGCGTTGCTGCGTCGCTGGCTCGCCGGGCAGCAGGCGCCGATGCCGGCCCGCGAGGTGCCTGAGCGCCTCTGGCACGAGGTGGCGCTGGCGCGGGAAGATGCCAGCCCCTGCCTGCGGTTGGGGGAATTTACCGTCCGCCGTTTTCAGCAGCGCTTGTACTGGGTGAGATATGTACCCGGGCAGACGGACAGCGTCCAGCGCTGGACAGACTGGCGCCAACCGCTGCGGCTGGCGGACGGTCTTGGTGAGCTGGTGCTGCAGCCGGGCGGCAGGCTGCGCCCGCCCCCGGCGGATGAGCCAGTCACCGTCCGCTTTCGCGCCAACGGCCATCTGCATATCGTCGGGCGTCATGGCGGCCGTAAGCTGAAGAAGATCTGGCAGGAGCTGGGCGTTGCTCCGTGGCGACGAGACACCACGCCGCTGCTGTTTTACGGCGAAACGCCGATTGCCGCAGCGGACGATCTGTTTGTGACCAACGAAGGTGAAGTCAAAGACGGGGAAGGGGTCAGTCTGGCGTGGAGGAAAACGGGCGGTTAAGCCCGTTTTGATTCAGGATTCGCTCACCACCACGGTGCCGATTTCCGGGTGACTGAAGCTGGCGATTTTATCCAGGCGCAGCTCGCGGACGTTGCCGGCGAGTTCGACCACAAGATACTCGATATTTTTACGCGAGATTAGATCGCTGGCCTTCGCCTGCAGCTGTTCGCCATCCTTCAGCGCCAGCGTCAGCACCAGGTGATGCTGGCAGGCCAGCTCCAGGTTGTCGTAATCATCGCAGTTAATGGGTTGATAAGTATCATTCATTGACATAATCGCTCACCAGTAAGTTTGCTGCCGCATAAGCGGCCTTTTCCCTGACTGACTCCGAAAGGGCCTCATCCGCCGCAATCTCATTCAATACTTTCAACACGCAACCCAGCGCATCCGGGATATACCCTAAGTCTCCGCTGGCTATTTCCGCATACCGCTTGCGTATTAACTCACAATAGTGGTCCACATGCCCTCCTGTCAGCGTTCTGACTCAACCGTGGGATGCAAGTTTAAGCCTACGAAGATAAACTCTGTTTAGCAAGGGAACTATATCATAGTCATTTAAGCAATTTCAGCAGGATGAAACAGGTTGCTGCGATTGCTGACAGCCTTTTGTCGCCAGTTTCGCTACAATGTACGCCATTTTTTTCAGGAGTTTGTTCATGGCGCTGAAAGCGACGATATATAAAGCCGCGGTGAATGTAGCCGATCTGGATCGCAACCAGTTTCTGGATGCTAACCTGACGCTGGCGCAGCACCCGTCGGAAACCCAGGAGCGCATGATGCTGCGCCTGCTGGCGTGGATCAAATATGCCGATGAGCGGCTGCAGTTTACGCGCGGCCTCTCGTCAGACGACGAGCCGGAGCTGTGGCTGCTTAACGATCATCTCGGGGTTGATCTGTGGATCGAGCTGGGGCTGCCGGACGAGAAACGTCTCAAGAAAGCCTGCTCGCGGGCGCAGGCGGTGGCGTTGTTTGCCTATAACAGCCGGGCGGCTGAAATCTGGTGGCAGCAGAATCAGAACAAGCTTGCGGCATACCCGAAGCTGACTATCTGGTATCTTGATGATGCCCAGCTGGCGCAGCTTAGCGCTTTTGCCGACCGCACGATGACGCTGCAGGCCACTTTGCAGGAGGGGAGCATCTGGTTGTCCGACGCTCAGAATAATCTGGAAATTCAGCTTACCGCCTGGCAAGGGCCGGCATGATTACTATCAGCCGCAGCGTGGCCATTGCCGATAACGAGATCACGCTGGAAGGTATTCGCGCCCAGGGGGCCGGGGGCCAGCACGTGAACAAAGCGTCGACCGCGATCCATCTGCGCTTCGATATTAAAGCCTCGAGCCTGCCGGCGTTTTACAAAGAGCGCCTGCTCGCCGCCAGCCACCACTTAATTTCTGCTGACGGTGTGGTTATCATTAAGGCTCAGGAATATCGCAGTCAGGAGATGAACCGCGAAGCGGCGATCGCCCGGCTGGTGGCCCTTATCAAAGAATTGACCGTAGTGCAAAAAAGTCGCCGGGAGACGCGACCGACTCGGGCATCCAAAGAGCGACGCCTTGCTTCCAAGGCGCAAAAGTCCTCAGTCAAGGCGCTGCGTGGGAAAGTTCGCCAGTGAAGGCGTCGGCGAACGGGTGGAATGGATCATAAGGAAAGTAGAGTGAAGAAAATCATATTCTCCGTGATAGCGGCCTGTTCGCTGTTCGCGCTGTTTGGTTGTAACCATCGCGCCGAAACTGACACGGTCCAGCCGGCGGCGATGGAAGAGCTCAAGCCGATGCAGCAAAGCTGGCGCGGGGTGCTGCCTTGCGCGGATTGCGAAGGCATCGACACCTCGCTGTTCCTGGAAAAAGACGGCACCTGGGTGATGAATGAGCACTACCAGGGCGCGCGTCGTGAACCATCCTCCTTTGCCTCTTACGGCACCTGGGCGCGTACGGCGGATAAGCTGGTACTGACCAACAGCAAGGGCGAAAAATCGTACTTTCGCGCGAAGGGCGACAAGCTGGAGATGCTCGACCGCAACGGGAGCCCCATTCAGTCTCCCCTCAACTATACCCTGGAGCCGGTGAAGGCCAGCCTGCCGACCACCCCGATGGCGATGCGTGGTATGTACTTCTATATGGCCGATGCGGCAACCTTTACTGATTGCGCGACCGGTAAACGCATCGCGGTGGCGAATAATGCCCAGCTTGAGCGGGATTATGCCGCTGCCCGCGGCAATGATTCACGTCCGGTGCTGCTGGTGGTGGAGGGGCACTTTACCCTCGAGGCGAACCCGGATACCGGCGAAATGATGAAAACGCTGATGACGGATCAGGCTGGCAAATTTATTCCTGGGAAGGACTGCGGACACTGATTGTCCGGCTCCTGCCCGGGAAACGGGCAGGGGATACGCCTCAGCGGTAGCCGGCCAGCGGAATTGGGTCATTGTGGTTTTACCGTCCCCCCTTTTCCACTAACCATAGCGCACGAAGCATGAGCCTCATGACGGGGGGTAAAGGGCAAATCGTTCTTTTACTCCGCACCGGCCTTCGGTTTGCTCAACCCCACCAGTTTACCGGCCTGAAGATAAACCCCTGGTTTCAGATGCCCGACATACTGCAGCTGCGTCTCGGGTTTAAAGGTGGCGACATCTCCTTCCCGCATGTGCAGCAGATCGGAAGGGCTGATCCACGCCGCCTGCGCCAGGGTCAGCGGATGCCCGGCTCTGACAAAGGCCTCGCTGACAAACTCCGAGCAAAACCACGCTTTCTTGTCGGGGCTGGCCCCATCGCCCAGTTGCGCTTTGGCCAGGCCGCTTACGCACTGCTGGCGAAAGTTACGCGAGAAAGGGTTGAGCGAGCAGAGCGGTTTGGTGACCATATAAGGGATAAACTGAATAATGCCGCGATAGTTATACCCGCTGTCTTTGACCTGCCAGGCAAAACTTCTCATCGCCATCGCCTGGTCCGGCGTCAGATCGGGCACCCTGAGGGCAAAGAGTTTATCGCTGTGCGCCATCGCTTGCTGTAGCGATATCACCTGCACGCCGGCGCCGGTAGCTTCCGCAATTTGACCCTCGCCGAGATACAGCGCGACGTGGCTCACGGAAGAGGCGCTGAAGGCGCGGATCCCAAGCGAAGTGACGCCAAGGCTGGAGGAGAAGAGCAGGTCGCCGGAATGAAGGTCGCTTTCGGCGATTTCGCGCAGTCCGCTGCCGGCAATCGAGCTTTGACGCTGGAGGGTGACAGCCCATGGCGGTGAGCGGCCATCGGTAGCGGATGCGGAAGGGACGCTGCGGCCGACGTCTACAGTGCAGGCGGTAAGCAGGAGCAGGGCGGAGGTAAGCAGCCAGCTGCTGAGGAGAGGTGCAGTCATGGGTACAGTCCTTGTAAAAAAAAGGCCCTGACATCCGTTCAGGGCCCTGAGTTGGGTGATTAGCCTTTTATCGCTTTAACCAGATATTCCACAATATCCCCGGTCTTGATCAGCTGCTTCTCACCGTTGCGACGATACTTGTATTCGATATCGTCGTTGTCGAGGTTACGATCGCCCAGCACGATGGTGTGCGGGATACCGATCAGCTCCATATCGGCGAACATCACGCCCGGACGCTCTTTACGATCGTCCATCAGCACTTCAATACCCTGGGCGCTCAGCTCGGCGTACAGTTTCTCCGCCAGCTCCTGCACACGGTAAGATTTATGCATGTTCATCGGCAGGATCGCCACCTGGAACGGCGCAATCGCATCCGGCCAGACAATACCGCGATCGTCAAAGTTCTGCTCAATCGCCGCCGCCACTACGCGAGTGACCCCGATACCATAGCAACCCATGGTCAGGATCTGGTTGCGGCCATCTTCACCCTGGACCGCGGCTTTCATCGCCTCGGAGTACTTCGTCCCCAGCTGGAAGATATGACCCACTTCGATACCGCGCTTGATAAGCAGGGTACCTTTGCCGTCCGGGCTCGGATCGCCGGCAACGACGTTACGGATGTCAGCGACTTCCGGCGTGGCGACATCGCGGTCCCAGTTGATGCCGAAATAGTGTTTGCCGTCGATGTTGGCGCCGGCGGCGAAATCGCTCATCACCGCCACAGTACGGTCGATAATCACCGGCACCGGCAGGTTCACCGGGCCCAGGGAGCCCGGACCGGCTTTCACCAGGGCGCGGATCTCTTCTTCGGTGGCGAAGGTCAGCGGGCTGGCGACCTGCGGCAGTTTTTCCGCTTTCACTTCGTTCAGCTCGTGATCGCCGCGCACCAGCAGGGCAACCAGCGGGGAAGCGCTATCTTCAACCGCTTTCACCAGCAGGGTTTTCACGGTTTTTTCGATCGGCAGGTTGAACTGCTCCACCAGCTCGGCGATGGTTTTGGCGTTCGGCGTGTCGACCAGGGTCAACTCCTGGGTGGCGTCCGCGCGCGGCGTTTTCGGCGCAACGGCTTCCGCAAACTCGATGTTTGCCGCGTAGTCGGAGCTGTCGGAGAAGATCACATCGTCTTCGCCGCTCTGCGCCAGCACCTGGAATTCATGAGAGGCGCTGCCGCCGATGGAGCCGGTATCAGCCTGTACCGCACGGAAATCCAGCCCCATACGGCTGAAGATTTTGCTGTAAGCGGCGTACATCGCATCGTAGGTTTCCTGCAGCGATTCCTGCGAAGTGTGGAAAGAGTACGCATCTTTCATCAGGAATTCGCGGGAGCGCATCACGCCGAAACGCGGGCGCACTTCGTCGCGGAATTTGGTCTGGATCTGATAGAAGTTCAGCGGCAGCTGCTTATAGGAGTTCAGCTCGTTGCGGATCAGATCGGTGATGACCTCTTCGTGGGTTGGACCGAGGACGAACGGACGATCGCCACGATCGGCAATGCGCAGCAGTTCCGGGCCGTACTGCTCCCAGCGACCGCTCTCCTGCCACAGTTCAGATGGCTGAACGATCGGCATTAACACCTCGATCGCACCGGCGTTGTTCATCTCTTCACGCACGATGTTTTCGACTTTTTTCAGGACGCGCACGCCGGTCGGCAGCCAGGTGTATAACCCGGAGGCCAGCTTGCGGATCATCCCGGCGCGCAGCATCAGCTGGTGGCTGATTACCTCGGCGTCGGCAGGTGTCTCCTTCAGAGTGGAGAGCAGATATTGGCTAGTACGCATGTTGTAACGGTTCCAGTTAAACGAGCGGAACAGGCTGGTTGCCCAGCCTGAAACAAAAAAAGTGGTTTAGTTTACCAGTGTGGCAAAGATGCCAAAAGAGAGGAAAATAAAATTAGCGCGCTTCGAGGGCAAAGACTTCAAAACCGGAGGCAGTCACTCGCCAGCGGACGTTGAAATCCAGCAGCCAGACGGCGTAATTTTTGCCTGCCTCTTCCTCCTTACGGTAGGCCGGACGCGGATCCTGCGCCAGCACCTCTCGGATAAACGCCTTCAGGTGCGGATAACGCTTCTCCAGATGCAAAAGCTGCGTTTCGACGTCGGCGGTAAAACTGACGACCTGATCCGCCTGCGGCGCCTGTTGCGCGTAGCTGGCGCGCGCGTTGGGCAGCGCTTCGGCAAACGGCAGATAGGGTTTGATGTCGACCACCGGCGTACCGTCGACGAGATCGAGGCTGCCGAGTTCCAGTATCACCTGCTCTTTCTGACAGCGAACGCCCTTCAGCTCAACCAGAGACATGCCAATGGGATTGGGGCGAAAGGTGGAGCGGGTGGCGAAGACGCCCATACGCGCGTTGCCCCCGAGACGGGGAGGGCGCACCGTCGGACGCCAGCCGCCTTCCATGGTCTGATGAAACACAAACAGGATCCACAGATGGCTGAAGCTTTCCAGACCACGCACGGCGTCAGCCTGGTTGTAGGGCGCGATCAGATGGAGTTCTCCGCCGCCGTGCTTGACCAGACCCGGCTGGCGAGGTACGGCAAACTTCTCTTTATACGGCGAGCGGATCACGCCTATCTGCGCGAACTGAAATGCACTCATTGCGCCGAGACGTTAAGCGCCGAGCCCAGACAAACCGCCTGACGGTAGCAGCCTGGGGTGCCGCTGGTCACTTCGCAGCGGTGCAGCAGGACAGCATTGGCTTTCATACGTGCGGCATTAATCTGCAGGCGCTTGCGGGCGGTAGGGATATTCGGCGGAGAATCCTGATTCGAGGCCTGGCAGGACTCGCCAGACACTTCCCCCAGATCGCGGAATGGTTTACCTACCAGCTCTGACGCATCGGTATAAATACGTACCGGCGCCGGACGGGTTGCGCGTGGTTTGCTCGGCTCCGATTTAACCGGGGGAGTTGCAGTGCTTTGAACAGGTTCAACGGGAGATCTGCTTAGCATGGAACAACCGCTTAACATGAGTGCTAACAAACAGACCGGTAAAGCACGCATAGTATTTCCTCAATGAATAAAAAACAGGGCGTTATTGAATCAGGTGCTTGCATAAATGACAAGACGGGCGTGAAGCCCGTCCTGAATGATATTACGGTGAGAAAAGATTACCAGCCTTTCACTGCGCCGCCGTTAAAGATCTTGTTTGCTGCTTCGTAAACTTCATCGCTCTGGTAAGCCTGAACGAATTTTTTCACATTCTCAGCATCTTTATTGTCTTCACGCGCCACGATCAGGTTCACGTACGGCGACTCTTTCCCTTCGACAAAGATGCCGTCTTTCGCCGGGGTCAGGCCAATCTGGCTGGCGTAAGTGGTGTTGATAACGGCCAGCGCAATCTGCGCGTCGTCAAGAGAACGCGGCAGCTGCGGCGCTTCCAGTTCAACAATCTTCAGGTTTTTCGGGTTCTCGACGATATCCAGCGAGGTCGGCAGCAGGCCTACGCCGTCCTTCAGTTTGATCAGGCCCACCTGCTGCAGCAGCAGCAGAGAACGACCGAGGTTGGTCGGATCGTTAGGGACGGCGATCTGCGAGCCCGGCTGCAGTTCGTCCAGCGATTTGATTTTCTTCGAGTAACCCGCGATCGGGTAGACGAAGGTGTTGCCGACAGCCACCAGCTTGTAGCCGCGGTCTTTAATCTGCTGGTCGAGATACGGTTTATGCTGGAAGGCGTTGACGTCGATATCGCCTTTGCTCAGCGCTTCGTTCGGCAGAACGTAATCGTTGAAGGTCACCAGCTCAACGTCAAGGCCATACTTCTCTTTTGCCACTTTCTGCGCGACTTCAGCGACCTGCTGCTCCGCCCCGACGATAACGCCGACTTTAATATGATTTGGATCTTTTTCATCCTGACCGCAACCCACCAGCGCCAGAGAACCGATTAACGCACCAACTGCCGCAAAGGTTTTGAAATTAAAGGCCATGTTATTTCCTTCCTGTAAGAATGAGTGTTGTCTGCCAATAACGTTATTTATGAGTCACAGCCCGGACGATGCGATCGCCAGAGAATTGAATTAAATAAACCAGAATAACCAGCAATACCAGTACGGTATTCATTACGGTGGCGTTGTAACCGATATAGCCATACTGGTAACCAATCTGCCCCAGACCACCGGCGCCCACCGCGCCGCCCATGGCGGAATAGCCCACCAGGGTGATCAGGGTGATGGTGGCGGCGTTGACCAGACCCGGCAGCGCTTCAGGCAGCAGAACCTTACGCACGATCTGCAGCGGCGTGGCGCCCATCGCCCGGGAGGCTTCGATAAGGCCGGTCGGGATCTCCAGCAGGGCGTTCTCCACCATGCGAGCGATAAACGGCGCGGCGCCCACCGTCAACGGCACGATCGCCGCCTGCAGGCCGATTGAGGTGCCGACGATCACGCGGGTAAACGGGATCATCCAGACCAGCAGGATAATGAACGGGATGGAGCGGAAAATGTTCACCAGCGCCGACAGCGTCCGGTACAGTTTAGCATTGGCGACGATTTGCCCCGGACGGGTCACGTACAGCAGCACGCCCACCGGCAGACCAAGGACAAAACCGAAGAAGCCGGAGACAAAGGTCATTGCCAGCGTTTCCCATACGCCGCGCAACAGCAGCCACATCATTGCCTCAGACATAACCCAATACCTCTACTTTTACATGATGTTCCTGCAGCCAGGCGATAGCCGCCTGAGTGTCTTCCTGTGTACCGTGCATTTCGGTCAGCATGATGCCGAACTTCACCCCGCCGGCATAATCCATCTGCGCGCTAATAATGTTGTTATTCACGTTGAAGCGACGCGCGGTTTCAGAAAGCAGCGGCGCATCGACGGAGTGGCCGGTAAATTCCATGCGCAGCATCGGTACGCTATCCGCTGTGGCGGTAGGTTTCAGGCGCGCCTGGTAGTCATCAGGAATATCCAGGTGCAGCGTCGACTGAATAAACTGCTGGGCCAGCGGCGTCTTCGGATGGGAGAAGACTTCGCTCACCGTGTCCTGTTCAATCAACTGGCCGTTGCTAATCACCGCCACGCAGTCGCAGATGCGTTTCACTACATCCATTTCGTGGGTGATCAGCAGGATGGTCAGCCCCAGACGACGGTTAATGTCTTTCAGCAGTTCGAGAATGGAACGGGTGGTGGCCGGATCCAGGGCGCTGGTGGCTTCATCGCACAGCAGCACCTTGGGGTTACTGGCCAGCGCGCGGGCAATGGCGACACGCTGTTTCTGGCCGCCGGAGAGATTAGCCGGATAGCTGTCGTGCTTATCGCCCAGGCCGACAAGATCCAGCAGCTCCGTCACACGGCGTTTGATTTCTGCCTGCGGCGTGTTATCCAGCTCCAGGGGTAACGCTACGTTGCCGAAAACGGTGCGGGATGCCAGCAGGTTAAAATGCTGGAAAATCATGCCAATCTGACGGCGAGCGCGGGTTAGCTCTTTTTCCGACAGCGCAGTCAGTTCCTGACCGTCAACCTGTACGCTGCCCTCGGTCGGGCGCTCCAGCAGGTTAACGCAGCGAATCAGCGTACTTTTACCGGCGCCTGAGGCACCGATGACGCCGTAAATTTGTCCGGCAGGGACATGCAGGCTGACATTGTTCAGCGCCTGAATGCTGCGATTCCCCTGCTGGAACACTTTGGTGATATTGGAAAGTTTAATCATCAGTTATTTATTATCGTTTAGCCGTTTGCCGTGGCATTTTCTTCTGCCGTATCCAGGCGATGCCTGGCAATGAAATGGATGTTAAGGCATCCAGACGTCTAAATCAATCTGACTCTTTATAATGAGCACTTTCTTGCATGCGGAAACATGCGATACTAACGGCACTAGCCTTTTTCAGGAGCAAACCGGTGGCAAAGTCAGTACCCGCAATTTTTCTCGACCGTGACGGCACCATTAATGTCGATCATGGCTACGTCCACGAAATCGACAATTTTGAATTTATCGATGGCGTCATTGACGCAATGCGCGAGCTCAAAGAGATGGGCTACGCGCTGGTGCTGGTCACTAACCAGTCCGGTATTGCTCGCGGTAAATTTACCGAAGCCCAGTTCGAAACGCTGACCGAATGGATGGACTGGTCTCTGGCAGACCGTGGCGTCGATCTGGACGGTATCTATTATTGCCCGCATCACCCGCAGGGTGCGGTTGAGGAGTACCGTCAGACCTGTGATTGCCGTAAACCGCATCCGGGGATGCTGATCTCCGCCCGCGATTATCTGCATATCGATATGGCCGCTTCCTATATGGTAGGGGACAAACTGGAAGATATGCAGGCTGCAGCGGCCGCTGATGTCGGTACTAAAGTGCTGGTGCGTACCGGTAAGCCTGTTACTGAAGAAGCGGAAAAAGCCGCGGATTGGGTGCTAAATAGCCTGACCGAGCTGCCGGCGGCGATTAAAAAGCAGCAAAAATAAGCGTTGCGTATAAAAGATGAGCGGTTGAAATAAAATTGTATTTTTCCGCTTGTCATTCCCGGCGGGCTCCCTATAATGCGCCTCCATCGACACGGCGGATGTGAATCACTTCACACAAACAGCCAGTTCGGTTGAAGAGAAAAATCCTGAAAAACGGGTTGACTCTGAAAGAGGAAAGCGTAATATACGCCACCTCGCGACAGAGCGCTAAAGCGCGTCGCAACTGCTCTTTAACAATTTATCAGACAATCTGTGTGGGCACTCAAAGTGACATGGA
>NZ_JBEAHS010000025.1:0-1404 GCF_040062505.1 Klebsiella sp. JN_Kp127 | reverse complement strand
ATGGCTGGTGGTACCGGCAGTCGTCTCTGGCCGATGTCTCGCGAGCTTTACCCGAAACAGTTCCTCCGGCTGTACGGGCAGAACTCCATGCTGCAGGAAACCATCACCCGACTCTCGGGCCTTGAAATCCATGAACCGATGGTCATCTGTAACGAAGAGCACCGCTTCCTGGTGGCCGAACAGCTGCGCCAGCTCAACAGGCTGTCCAACAACATTATTCTCGAGCCGGTCGGGCGCAACACCGCCCCGGCCATTGCTCTGGCGGCCCTTCAGGCCACCCGCCACGGTGACGACCCGCTGATGCTGGTCCTCGCCGCCGACCATATCATCAATAACCAGCCGGTCTTCCACGACGCCATCCGCGTCGCCGAGCAGTATGCCGATGAAGGCCACCTGGTCACCTTCGGTATCGTGCCGAACGCCCCGGAAACCGGCTACGGCTACATCCAGCGCGGCGTGGCCCTCACCGACAGCGCTCACACCCCGTACCAGGTGGCCCGCTTCGTGGAGAAGCCGGACCGCGAGCGCGCTGAGGCCTACCTCGCCTCCGGGGAGTACTACTGGAACAGCGGCATGTTTATGTTCCGCGCCAAAAAATACCTCTCCGAGCTGGCCAAATTCCGCCCGGATATCCTCGAAGCCTGTCAGGCCGCGGTCAATGCCGCCGACAACGGCAGCGACTTCATCAGCATCCCGCATGACATTTTCTGCGAGTGCCCGGACGAGTCCGTGGACTACGCGGTGATGGAGAAAACCGCCGACGCGGTGGTGGTCGGTCTCGATGCCGACTGGAGCGACGTCGGCTCCTGGTCCGCCCTGTGGGAGGTCAGCCCGAAAGATGAGCAGGGCAACGTCCTGAGCGGCGACGCGTGGGTGCATAACAGCGAAAACTGCTACATCAACAGCGACGAGAAGCTGGTGGCGGCCATCGGCGTGGAGAATCTGGTGATTGTCAGCACCAAGGACGCCGTGCTGGTGATGAACCGCGAACGTTCCCAGGACGTGAAGAAGGCGGTCGAGTTCCTCAAGCAGAACCAGCGCAGCGAGTACAAGCGCCACCGCGAGATTTACCGTCCCTGGGGCCGCTGCGACGTGGTGGTCCAGACCCCGCGCTTCAACGTCAACCGTATCACCGTGAAACCGGGCGGCGCCTTCTCGATGCAGATGCACCACCACCGCGCCGAGCACTGGGTCATTCTCGCCGGCACCGGCCAGGTGACGGTCAACGGCAAGCAGTTCCTGCTGACCGAGAACCAGTCCACCTTTATTCCGATTGGCGCCGAGCACAGCCTGGAAAACCCGGGCCGCATTCCGCTGGAAGTGCTGGAGATCCAGTCGGGGTCGTACCTCGGCGAGGACGACATTATTCGTATTAAAGACCAGTATGGTCGTTGCTAATTTTTT
>NZ_JBEAHS010000024.1:0-1637 GCF_040062505.1 Klebsiella sp. JN_Kp127 | reverse complement strand
TTCACCCGCTTTATCGTTACTTATGTCAGCATTCGCACTTCTGATACCTCCAGCAACCCTCACAGGCCACCTTCGCAGGCTTACAGAACGCTCCCCTACCCAACAACACATAGTGTCGCTGCCGCAGCTTCGGTGCATGGTTTAGCCCCGTTACATCTTCCGCGCAGGCCGACTCGACCAGTGAGCTATTACGCTTTCTTTAAATGATGGCTGCTTCTAAGCCAACATCCTGGCTGTCTGTGCCTTCCCACATCGTTTCCCACTTAACCATGACTTTGGGACCTTAGCTGGCGGTCTGGGTTGTTTCCCTCTTCACGACGGACGTTAGCACCCGCCGTGTGTCTCCCGTGATAACATTCTTCGGTATTCGTAGTTTGCATCGGGTTGGTAAGTCGGGATGACCCCCTAGCCGAAACAGTGCTCTACCCCCGAAGATGAGTTCACGAGGCGCTACCTAAATAGCTTTCGGGGAGAACCAGCTATCTCCCGGTTTGATTGGCCTTTCACCCCCAGCCACAAGTCATCCGCTAATTTTTCAACATTAGTCGGTTCGGTCCTCCAGTTAGTGTTACCCAACCTTCAACCTGCCCATGGCTAGATCACCGGGTTTCGGGTCTATACCCTGCAACTTAACGCCCAGTTAAGACTCGGTTTCCCTGCGGCTCCCCTATACGGTTAACCTTGCTACAGAATATAAGTCGCTGACCCATTATACAAAAGGTACGCAGTCACACCCGAAGGTGCTCCCACTGCTTGTACGTACACGGTTTCAGGTTCTTTTTCACTCCCCTCGCCGGGGTTCTTTTCGCCTTTCCCTCACGGTACTGGTTCACTATCGGTCAGTCAGGAGTATTTAGCCTTGGAGGATGGTCCCCCCATATTCAGACAGGATACCACGTGTCCCGCCCTACTCTTCGAGTTCACAACCTGTGCATTTTGGTGTACGGGACTATCACCCTGTACCGTCGGACTTTCCAGACCGTTCCACTAACACACAAGCTGATTCAGACTCTGGGCTGCTCCCCGTTCGCTCGCCGCTACTGGGGGAATCTCGGTTGATTTCTTTTCCTCGGGGTACTTAGATGTTTCAGTTCCCCCGGTTCGCCTCGTTAACCTATGTATTCAGTTAACGATAGTGCAACGAATTGCACTGGGTTTCCCCATTCGGACATCGCCGGCTGTAACGGTTCATATCACCTTACCGACGCTTTTCGCAGATTAGCACGTCCTTCATCGCCTCTGACTGCCAGGGCATCCACCGTGTACGCTTAGTCGCTTAACCTCACAACCCGAAGATGTCTTCAGATTGCGAAAATTTGAGAGACTCGAACACACATTAACTGTGTGTCGTTTCAATTTTCAGCTTGATCCAGATTTTTAAAGAGCAAATATCTCAAACGTCACCCGAAGATGAGTTTTGGGATATATCGGCACGCGTCTTTCACTCACGAACCAGCAAGTGGCGTCCCCTAGGGGATTCGAACCCCTGTTACCGCCGTGAAAGGGCGGTGTCCTGGGCCTCTAGACGAAGGGGACACTGAAGTCTCAATCGCAAGACGCCTTGCTTCTCTACTTTCATCAGACAATCTGTGTGAGCACTACAAAGGCAGGTTCTTTAAGGTAAGGAGGTGATCCAA
>NZ_JBEAHS010000023.1:0-4058 GCF_040062505.1 Klebsiella sp. JN_Kp127 | reverse complement strand
ATAAAGCAGAAAGCTCAGTCGAAAGACTGAGCTTTTTTGCGTTTTTGTCCTCCGGCGAGGGTGCCGGTACGCCTCCCCGGTGGTGCTGTGCTTACCGGGGCTACGGACCTTGCGGGTTCTGTTGCCCGGACCGGTACACCACATCACCACCGTTAGCGCCCCGCAATATTATTGCCTCTGTAATCAGGCAAGCCTTCCCCCGCCAGATACGGTAAACTAACGCCGATTTTGCATCAGGAAGCCACTATGAACCACTCCCTCAAACCCTGGAATACCTTTGGCATTGAGCGATCCGCCAATACGATAGTACGTGCCGAAACTGAACAACAGTTATTAAGCGCCTGGCAAACCGCTGTCGCGGCTGGCGAACCCACGCTAATCCTTGGGGAAGGCAGTAACGTCCTGTTTCTGAACGACTATGCCGGTACGGTGATCCTCAACCGAATTATGGGGATCGAGGTGAGCGAAACCCCGGATGCCTGGCGCTTGCACGTCGGCGCCGGCGAAAACTGGCATCAACTGGTGCAGTTCACGCTACAGCATGCGATGCCTGGTCTGGAAAATCTGGCATTAATCCCTGGTTGCGCAGGATCTTCGCCTATCCAGAATATTGGCGCTTACGGCGTCGAATTGCAGCGGGTTTGCGAATATGTTGACTGCATCGAGCTGGAAACGGGACGTAAACAACGCCTTTCCGCAGCGGAATGCCGTTTCGGCTATCGCGACAGCATCTTTAAACATGAATATCAGGACCGCTACGCCATCGTCGCGATTGGTCTGGCGTTAGAGAAAGCGTGGCGACCGGTGCTGAGCTACGGTGATTTAACACGTCTCGATCCGCAGACTGTCACCCCGCAGCAGGTATTCGATGCGGTCTGTCATATGCGAATGACTAAATTGCCGGATCCAAAGATTAACGGTAATGCTGGCAGCTTTTTTAAGAACCCGATCGTCAGCGCTCAGGTTGCTGAAGCGCTGCTGGCGCAGTTCCCTGATGCACCGCACTATCCGCAGGCAAACGGCAGCGTCAAGCTGGCCGCTGGCTGGCTAATCGATCAATGTCAGCTCAAAGGACAACGCATCGGCGGCGCGGCCGTGCATCGACAGCAGGCGCTGGTACTGATTAATGAAGATCAAGCGACAAGTGAGGATGTGATAAAGCTTGCCCATTATGTTCGCCAGCAGGTGGGTGCGAAATTCAATGTATGGCTTCAACCCGAGGTGCGCTTCATTGGAACGCATGGTGAAGTCAACGCAGAGGAGAGCATTGCGTGAAAGACCATACTATCCCTTTAACGCTAATTTCTATCCTTGCTGATGGTGAGTTTCACTCAGGTGAACAGCTTGGCGAGCAGTTAGGCATGAGCCGGGCGGCGATTAATAAGCATATCCAGACTTTACGCGACTGGGGCGTTGATGTGTTTACCGTACCGGGCAAGGGTTACAGCCTGCCAGAGCCTATTCATCTTTTGGATGAGAAAAAGATCTCCCAACAGATAGAGCATGGCCGAGTGACTGTCCTTCCGGTAATCGACTCCACTAACCAGTATTTGCTGGACAGACTGGATGAGCTGACGTCCGGCGATGCCTGCGTGGCTGAATATCAGCAGGCAGGGCGGGGTCGACGAGGCAGAAAATGGTTTTCCCCCTTTGGCGCGAATCTCTATCTCTCAATGTACTGGCGTCTGGAGCAGGGCCCGGCAGCGGCTATTGGCCTAAGCCTGGTGATCGGTATTGTGATCGCTGAAGTGCTGCAGCAACTCGGGGCCGAACAGGTTCGCGTGAAATGGCCGAACGATATTTATCTGCAGGATCGTAAGCTGTCAGGGATCCTCGTGGAACTGACGGGAAAAACGGGCGATGCCGCACAAATCGTCAGCGGCGCGGGTATCAACCTTGTGATGCGTCACGTGGAGTCTGATGTCGTCAATCAGGGTTGGATCAGTCTTCAGGAAGCAGGGGTGGTCATCGATCGTAACCTCCTCGCCGCGCGCCTGATTAAAGAGCTGCGCCTGGGGCTGGAGCTGTTCGAGCAGGAAGGGTTGGCTCCTTATCTGCCGCGCTGGGAAAAACTGGATAACTTTATTCATCGTCCGGTAAAACTGATTATCGGTGATAAAGAAATTTATGGCATTTCCCGCGGTATTGACGCCCAGGGGGCGCTATTGCTGGAGCAGGATGGTGTGATAAAAGCCTGGGTCGGTGGTGAAATATCATTGCGCAGCGCAGAATAAAAAAGGGAGCTTCGGCTCCCTTTGCTTTATTTCCGTAAGCGTACCTGATTAACAGAATGATTGGCGCTCTTGGTCATAATCAGGCTGGCGCGCTCGCGGGTTGGAAGGATGTTTTCCTTGAGATTCATTAGGTTAATCTCATTCCATAGCGAGGTGGCAATATCCACCGCTTCTTCCTTCGACAGCTTGGCGTAATTATGGAAATAAGAATCCGGGTCGGTAAATGCTCCTTCCCGGAATTTAAGAAAGCGGTTGATATACCAGCTTTTCAATAATTCTTCCGGGGCATCGACATAAATAGAAAAGTCGACAAAATCCGATACGAATACATGATGCGGATCGTGTGGATAATCCATCCCACTTTGCAGAACATTCAGTCCTTCAAGAATGAGAATATCCGGTTGCGCGACAGTTTTATCGCCGTCGGGAATAACATCATAAATTAGATGGGAATAAACCGGTGCAGTTGCCTGTGGTACTCCTGATTTGAGATCGGAGACAAACTTCACCAGCCGATGCATATCATAAGACTGCGGAAAGCCTTTCTTCTTCATTAACCCACGTTCTTTCAAAACCGAGTTAGGGTGCAAAAATCCGTCAGTGGTAATGAGTTCAACATGGCGATGCTCAGGCCAACGGCTAAGCAAGGCCTGCAGTACACGGGCGGTGGTGCTTTTACCTACCGCAACGCTGCCAGCTATGCTGATTATATAGGGAATACGCTGACCGTTAGTGCCAAGAAATTGTTCGAGAACCGCCTGACGACGCAGGTTAGAACTAATATAGAAGTTGAGCAAACGCGACAGCGGCAAATAGATCTCAGCAACCTCTTCCAGAGAGAGATCTTCGTTGATGCCTTTTAACCGCGTGATTTCTTCCTCGGTTAACGTCATCGGGACAGAATCACGAAGTGCAGCCCATTGGTGGCGGTTAAATTGTAGGTACGGTGTCATTAACGTCTGCTCTTTTTGGCTCATAAGCATGTTCTTACCATCACCGAATACGTTGAAACGGCGATGCTTCACACGAGTTAATCAGGACAATGGGCAGGAGGGTAACACCAGATTGCCGGGAATAATAAGAAAAAAACTCATTGAATGCTGCTTTCTCGCGCCAGCGTCACAAGAGAGGAATAAGTTTCTTATGCTTTGCAAAGCATGGCCTTTGCTAACAGGATTGTGCTAACGGCCTGTTGCCTTTCAGTCTGCGGTCAGCATACGTTCCGGGTAAACGTGGATGACCGAAACCGCGCCTGCTGTGCTGTTTGCTGGCGATTATTTGCACTCCGTTGTTTGAAATTACACCGTTTTTTCGCGTAAGAGCACAAAATGTGAGCAAGAGAACGTTTTATGCAAATTTTTAGTTGCATGAACTCGCTCCTCTCCCTAGAATGCGCGCTACTTGATGCCGACTTAGCTCAGTAGGTAGAGCAACTGACTTGTAATCAGTAGGTCACCAGTTCGATTCCGGTAGTCGGCACCATAACAATTTGGGTGGGGTTCCCGAGCGGCCAAAGGGAGCAGACTGTAAATCTGCCGTCATCGACTTCGAAGGTTCGAATCCTTCCCCCACCACCACTTTCTGGCGACGCTTTGCGTAGCCGGAGTTGGTTGGGTAAACTAATCAGCTCAATACTACAGAGAGCAGTCTCTTTAGTATTACAGAAAGAACTGGGTAGCCGAGTTTCAGGATGCGGGCATCGTATAATGGCTATTACCTCAGCCTTCCAAGCTGATGATGCGGGTTCGATTCCCGCTGCCCGCTCCAGACGTGCTGATATGGCTCAGTTGGTAGAGCGCACCCTTGGTAAGGGTGAGGTCCCCA
>NZ_JBEAHS010000022.1:0-4520 GCF_040062505.1 Klebsiella sp. JN_Kp127 | reverse complement strand
TCGGGTAAAGCTCGCGAGACATCGGCCAGAGACGACTGCCGGTACCACCAGCCATAATTACAGGAAGTAACATAATGAAATCCTTAAATAAATAATTGCTTTATTTTACTATCAATCAATCGACCGTCGGGTGGAATGGCCTTTTTCAGGCACGCTACCGCCATTGGCTGTCGCAACCAAAATGCGTACTGCTCCCGTGTTTCAGGCTAAACGGCACCCTCTTTCGCTTCAGGCTATCGGCAGAACGTTCACTCAGCGGCCTGAAAAGCCAGCCTGACGGAACGGGTGTCCTGAAAACCTAAAAGCAGAGATATGTCCTGGGACATATCTCTGCTTTTAATATGCATCTGTCCTCACCTGGCCGCGAAATGCCCCACACTTTCCGCATTTGCCGCCGGGTTAACCATCAGGACTTTCTCATTTACGCAGGGTATCACGCGTGCGCTTTCCGCCACCGACGAAAGGGAAACGGGCGGCCTGCCGGTGTCAGCAAGCGTCAGAAAGGAGCGTCCACGATGCGGGGAAAGATAAGAAGAGACATCGCTATCGCCGCCAGGGAGACAACGCGCGGCCAGGCTTGATGGCCCTTTGCACATGGCGACGGCGCTTTGTTCCGACAGGAGGGATAAACGACTCATGCTCTACACTGCACATTCCACAAAGAAAATCGTCCGCAGATTATAGCGCTGGTCGCGGGGAATAAAAATAAAAAAGCCTACTGATTAATGGATTACTCAAATAATACACATTATAAACATTCACTAAACAAACAAAACCAATCTAATCCATTGATATTAATCAAAAAACCAGAGAAAACACTACAGAGATTTTGCCCATTTGCTAAATCATCCGCTGACGAAAATATATCTTTAAACAAAATTACGCCATACCGGGGGGATTGGCGACCTTTATGATTGCGCCATGAATCGCTAAACCGCTGACAGGTCACAAGGTTATTATTCGACAGCTAACAGTCAAATGAGAAACGTTGTTATTTATCAGCCTTTGCCACCACGATTTTGCCAGAAAAAAGCGCCCTTCACTTCGCGCCTGGCGGATAAGACGCGGCAAAGCAAGTGATCCCAGCCGCAAGCCAGTGTAAAATCGGCCGTTATGTAGAACGGGATATCCACACCCCGGAGGAAAAATATGAAGTTTTTGGTCACTGGTGCCGCAGGTTTTATCGGCTTTCATATCGCGCAGCGCCTGCTGAATGAAGGGCATGACGTTGTCGGGATCGACAACATGAACGACTACTATGACGTCAGCCTGAAGCAGGCCCGTCTGGATCGCCTGTCCTCTTCGGCATTCCATTTCCAGCAGCTGGATCTTGCCGACCGTGAAGGTATGGCGACGCTGTTCGCCGCAGAACAGTTTGACCGCGTGATCCACCTGGCGGCCCAGGCCGGCGTGCGCTATTCGCTGGAAAACCCGTATGCCTACGCCGACGCAAACCTGATGGGGTACCTGAATATTCTGGAAGGCTGCCGCCATACCAAAGTGAAACACCTGGTATACGCCTCCTCCAGCTCGGTTTACGGCCTTAACCGCAAAATGCCGTTCTCCACGGAGGATTCCGTCGATCATCCGGTTTCCCTGTACGCCGCCACCAAGAAAGCCAATGAGCTGATGGCGCATACCTATTCCCATCTGTACGGCATCCCGACCACCGGGCTGCGCTTCTTTACGGTCTATGGTCCGTGGGGCCGCCCGGATATGGCGCTGTTCAAGTTCACGAAAGCGATGCTGGCAGGGAAAAGTATCGACGTTTACAACTACGGCAAGATGAAGCGCGATTTCACCTATATCGACGATATCGTCGAGGCGGTGGTGCGCGTTCAGGATGTGATCCCGCAGGCCAATGCCGACTGGACCGTTGAGAGCGGTTCCCCGGCCACCAGCTCCGCGCCGTACCGGGTCTATAACATTGGCAACAGCTCGCCGGTGGAACTGATGGATTATATCACCGCCCTGGAAGAAGCCCTGGGGATGGAAGCGAAGAAGAATATGATGCCGATTCAGCCGGGCGATGTGCTGGACACCAGCGCAGACACCCAGCCGCTGTATGACCTGGTGGGCTTTAAGCCACAGACATCAGTGAAAGAAGGCGTGAAGAACTTCGTGGAGTGGTATAAGGATTACTATAAGATCTAACCTGTCTCTGCCCTGCCGCAATCCGCTGATTGCGGCAACGGATAAGCATCCCGCATTGTCTTCCTTTATCATTCATTTCTTTATCCGAGCCTGGCACAGGCTATACTTTTTTGTGCTAAAGAATAATTTTTACTGGTTTTAACGACGGTGCTGAAACCAGTTTCATCTGCCCGCCAGCGAAAAAGCCAACAACTTTAAGCCTGGTCCCCTGCTGTCACTCTTTTCAATACTATTTTTAATGGCTCCTTCAGCATTTTCTCCTGATAAATAAAAGACATTATTTTCTGTAGGAATTTTCTTAAGAACAGGATATGTTAGAGATCGCAATTCAGCGCTTTCGGGCTGAAGTGTTGCTTAACATGCTAATGATTCAACCAACAAAAAGCTGTGGTAGATATTATGGAAAACCTATTTTTTTTAGTGGTGGCTGCCATACTACTTGCTGTGTCTGTTTTCTTTTTAATTTCATATCTGAGAGACAGAAAGAAAACAAAACTGACGTTTAATAAACGCAAGTGGTAAGACGCGCTCCATATTGCATTTAGATTAAGATAATATTAAGAGATAAAAAAATGATATGACAGAATGACCGTTCATTCTGCGTTTTGGCGTGGCCTTAAGGCAAGAAAAAATAACGTTACTCGCGCCCTGTTCCTCATATTTCCCCAGGGCATAAATAACAAAAGCCTGCGTTGCAGGCTTCGTTTTACCTCCCGGCGCTTATCTCCGGCATCTACATCACAGTGACGGTAGCTCTTTACAAGGTAAGTTTAACTTATCGGACCTGTTTTCAACCCGCAACGGGTTTTGAGCAGGAGCGTAATGTCCATCACAATTTATTGAGGTTAATCTGAATATACGAGAAATACGCGCAGTGAGGGATATAGTGGGGAGATAAAGAAGCATACTGGCGGCGGGGAGCCGCCAGTGCCAGACAGGCAGAATTAATCGTTACCAAACAGATCGCGGGTATAAACCTTATCCGCGACATCCGCCAGCTCTTCCGCCATACGGTTAGAAATGATCACATCCGCCTCTTGTTTGAAGGCATCCAGGTCGCGCACGACGCGGGAGTTGAAGAACTCATCTTCCTGCATCACCGGTTCATAGATAATAACCGGGATACCTTTCGCCTTGATGCGCTTCATGATGCCCTGAATAGAAGAGGCACGGAAGTTGTCTGACCCGCTCTTCATGATCAGGCGATACACACCCACCACTTTCGGCTTGCGGGCGAGAATAGAATCCGCGATAAAGTCTTTACGGGTACGGTTGGCATCGACGATAGCCGCGATGATGTTGTTCGGGACCGATTCGTAGTTCGCCAGCAGCTGCTTGGTGTCTTTCGGCAGGCAGTAGCCGCCGTAGCCAAAGGACGGATTGTTATAGTGGTTGCCGATCCGCGGATCCAGGCAAACCCCTTCAATAATCTGCTTGCTGTTCAGCCCCTGGCTTTCAGCATAGCTGTCGAGTTCGTTGAAATAGGCAACGCGCAGCGCCAGATAGGTGTTAGCGAACAGTTTGATCGCTTCCGCTTCGGTGGAGTCGGTAAACAGGGTCGGGATATCCTGCTTGATCGCACCTTCTTTCAGCAGGTCTGCGAAACGTTCGGCACGCGCAGAGCGCTCACCGATGACAATACGCGACGGGTGCAGGTTGTCGTACAGCGCACGGCCTTCACGCAGGAACTCAGGGGAGAAAATAACATTATCAATCCCTAAACGTTCTTTGATGTCGCGGGTGAAACCCACCGGGATGGTCGATTTAATGATCATCACGGCGTTCGGGTTGATCTCGGTGACATCGCGAATAACCGCTTCCACCGTAGAGGTGTTGAAGTAGTTAGTTTTGGGATCGTAATCGGTCGGCGTCGCAATGATCACGTAGTCGGCATTACGGTATGCGTCGTGCTTGTCCGTGGTGGCACGGAAATTTAACGGTTTTTCTGCCAGATATTCCTGAATCTCTTTATCGACAATCGGAGAGATCTTCTGGTTAAGCATATCCACTTTGGCCTGTACGATATCCAGGGCCACCACTTCGTGGTTTTGCGCAATCAGGATACCGTTCGATAAACCAACATAACCTGTACCGGAAATAGTAATTTTCATGAGATTACACTTTAATCAGTTAACTGGATAATGGCGGATAGCCACGAAATTAAATAATGCTGTGGGCGGTTTTACGCTTTGACCAGTGGGATGTCAAGAATAAGCCATAAGGTCAATAATACGATTAAAATCTGACCCTATGGCTTCCATTATGGATAATGCATTACTTGAGAAGAGCTAAAATCTCTTCGGTTTTTGCATTCATCAACGCCGTATCCGCTCTGGACTCAACGTTCAGGCGCACCACCGGCTCCG
>NZ_JBEAHS010000021.1:0-9960 GCF_040062505.1 Klebsiella sp. JN_Kp127 | reverse complement strand
CCCCCCCCCCCCCCCCGCCGGGGTTAGACGCGAGGGCGCTTACGATACAGCCACAGACCGGGTATCGACAGGCCAATGGAGAGGGCGCCCACGATCGAAGAGGCCTTTAAAAAATTGCTCAGCAGCAAAATCATCATCTCTTCAGAATAGCCAAAATGGCTGATTTTTACCGCGGAGATCATCGCGGTGTAAGCAGAAATACCGGGAAACATCGGGATCACGGCGGCGACGGTAAAAATCTTCGGATGCGCCAGATACCAGCGCGACCACTGGATGCCGATGCAGCCCACCAGCAGGGCGGCGAGAAACGTGGCCCATTCAATGTTAAAACCAGCGCTCATCATGACCATGCGCGAACCATGGCCGATGGCTCCCAGCAGCGCGCACCAGCGTAGGGCGCGCTGCGGGACATTAAAGACCATCGCAAACCCGACGGCAGGGATCGCCGCCAGCAGCATGTCTTCCGCCAGCGCGAAAATAAACGAAATTATGCCCATCCCCGCAGCCCCCATACGGTCATTGCCATCACTACGCCAATGCAGGTGGCAAGGGTTAACAGGCTGGCGATCGCCCAGCGGGCGAGGCCAGTATTTATATGCCCTTTAAACATATCGGCGACGGCATTGATCAGCGGAAAGCCCGGGACCAGCAGCAGGACGCTGGCGGCCATGGCAATGGTCGGGGTGCTGGCAAAGGTCGGGAGGCGCAGCAGTAGCCCGGAGATCGTGGTGGCCACAAAGGCAGTGATGCAGAAGTTGATCTGCGGATGCATAGAACGGTGGGTCAGCACCTGGCGAATGTACATGGCCACCGTGCTGGCGCAGAAGCTGACCAGCGCTCCATCCCAGCCGCCGTTATTCAGTTTACAGAAACAAGCGCAGGAGAGGCCCACCATGATCACCAGCAACCAGCGGGGATAACGCAGGGGCCTAATCTGCGCGAAGCGCTTCTCGACGTCGCGATAGTCCAGCAGCTTATGCTCGGCGAGGATCACGATATGCTGCACTTCCGTCACCACATGCATATTAATGCCGCGGTCGACATTCTTACGCGTTGAGGTAAGACATTCGCCATCCTTAATGGTGGTCAGGACGATAGCGTTGGAGGAGATGGCGCTTTCGACGCTGTCCATCCCCAGCGCCAGCCCGAGACGGGTTGAAAGCTCTTCCACCAGCGCGCTTTCGGCGCCGTGCTGTAACAAAAAAAGACCACACTGGATGCATAATCGTGTGATTGCCCGCTGCTGTGCCCGATCAACCTGCATATTTCCTCTGCTGTCCGCGACGCCTGGTATCTGTCGATACTTTAACCTGAAGCGCCGGGGCGGCTGAGGGGGGTGGGATCAAATAATGTGCAAAAATCTCCCGTCCGCCGGGGTGGCGGAATTTGAAGCGTCCCACACTTTTGCCAGTTTGGTGAAAAGTGCAATTTTTGTCGCCATTCATCCCTTCTTTTTCCCGTCTGACTTATCAAAAATGCAGGAAAGCACTTTTATTAAACAAAAATTATACAAATAATTAACCCTGCAAAAGTGAGACAATCCTATGAAAACACAGGTCGCGATTATTGGCGCTGGCCCTTCCGGGCTGCTGCTGGGGCAGCTACTGCACAACGCCGGGATCCACACGGTCATTCTTGAGCGTCAAACGCCGCAGTATGTGCTGGGGCGCATCCGTGCGGGAATTCTGGAAAGCGGTACCGTCGATCTGCTCCGTGAAGCGGGCGTGGCGCAGCGGATGGATATCGAAGGCCTGGTGCATCATGGGGTGGAGTTTCTCTTTGACGGCCAGCGGGTGCCCGTCTCACTGAGCGAGCTGACCGACGGCAAGAGCGTGATGGTTTACGGCCAGACTGAAGTGACCCGCGATCTGATGGCTGCCCGGGCCGCCAGCGACGCGCCGATCGTGTACGGCGTCAGCGAAGTGACTATCCATGACGCAAAAAGCGACCGGCCGACGATCACCTATCTTAGCGAAGGTGAATTCTGCCGCCTGGAGTGTGACTTTATCGCCGGTTGCGACGGGTTCCATGGCGTGTCGCGGCAAAGTATTCCCGCTGACATCCTCAAGACTTACGAGAGCGTCTGGCCGTTCGGTTGGTTAGGCCTGCTGGCGGATACGCCGCCGGTCAATCCGGAGCTGATCTATGCGCATCATCAGCGGGGATTCGTTTTATGTAGTCAGCGCTCACTTACTCGCAGCCGCTACTATCTGCAGGTTCCGCTGAGCGATAAGGTGGAGGACTGGTCGGACGAACGCTTCTGGCAGGAGTTGAAATGCCGATTGCCGGAGGATCTGTCATCAAAGTTAGTGACTGGTCACTCACTTGAGAAAAGCATCGCTCCCTTGCGCAGCTTCGTCGTGGAGCCAATGCAATATGGGCGATTGTTCCTGGTGGGGGATGCCGCGCATATCGTACCGCCGACCGGCGCTAAAGGGTTGAACCTGGCGGCATCGGACGTGAACTATCTGTGGCGGATCCTGCGTGAATACTACCATCACGGCCGGAGCGATCTGCTGGCGACCTATTCGCGACTGGCGCTGGATCGGGTCTGGAAAGGGGAACGCTTTAGCTGGTTCATGACCCGCCTGCTGCACGATTTTCCGCAGCAGAGCGAGTTCGACGCCAAAATGCAGGCGGCCGATCGCCGCTACTATCTGGGTTCGCGCGCCGGGCTGACCACTATCGCGGAAAACTACGTGGGCCTGCCCATGGAGCGTGTCGTCTGACTGAACAGGAGTTACTATGCCGCCCGTCCAAACTGTTCCGGTATTTAAGCTGTATGGCGAGGAGCGCGGCTGGCCGACGCCGGACCTGCTGCACTGCGAGTCGATTTTGCAGCGCAGCAGCCTGTATCAGTGGCATATTCGCGTCCACCAGCACGCCGAAATGGTCCAGCTCCTCTATCTGCACAAAGGTCGGGCGGAGATCGAAATTGAAGGCACCACCTCGGTGATGACGGAGTCCTGCATCCAGGTGGTGCCCGCCCTCTGCATTCATGGCTTTCATTTTTCACCCGGAACGCACGGATTTGTGCTCTCCCTGGCGCTGCCGCTGCTGAGCCGCTTTGAAAATCAGTTTGGCCGACCGCTGGATGTGCTTAGCGTTGCGCAGTGTCTGCCGGTGGGGCGTTCCCGGGGGCGTATGCATACGCTGTTTTCAGCGCTTCGCGAGGAGTACAGTGCCGATCATGATGCCCGGGAAATGATGCTTTATTCGCTGCTGGGGACGCTGCTGGCCTGGTTGAACCGGCAGTGCCGCCCCGCACCGCCCGCGGAAGATAAAGCGGAGCGAAAGCGCAGTATGATGCGTCATTTTTCCCGGCTTATTGAGAGCCACTACCGACAGCACCTCCCGCTGGCGGAGTATGCGAAGTTGATTGGGCTGTCGGTCACGCATTTAAACTATTTATGTCGCGAGTTCTATGGCTGTAGCGCCCTTGGGGTATTGCATCAGCGACTGATGCTTGAGGCGCGGCGTAATCTGCAATACACCCGCATGACGATAACGCAACTCTCTGATTATTTGGGCTTTAGCGACGCCGCCTATTTTTCTCGCTTTTTCCGCCGCTATAGCGGTATGTCGCCTAAAGCATTTAGAGAAGCAATTAAAGAGAATGCTTCATAATGTTCATGCCTGAAATTATTTTTGCTAAATAATGGTTTTATCTTTTCTAATTTATTAGCGCAGGGCATCTGTGCTAATATTCATCGCAAGTATACACAGGAATAATATTTACTTGATATGACCACGGTTCGGTCATGCAGTATATCGTGTACGCGGGCCATGAATATGCTTTTAATATTCATCCAGTAAATGGTATGGCGATCGAGTCACTCGCCGATCGTTTGCGGGCAAGCGAAGAAACTTCGACAGGAAGCGGAGGTGTTATGTTACCAGGACAAGGTAAGTTTGGCGTCGTTATTAGTAAAATCCCCGTCATGCAGTCAGGGTTAAAGGTGATCTTCAATGAGAACCTCCCGGATTACGAACTCAGTTTTTGTCGCACTCATGATGAGCTCACCCTATTACAACTGCGGCGAGCGGTGCTGGTCGTTGCGGATATCTCCGGCGAGATTGCGCACCCCCGGGCCGTCTGCGAGCGTTATTACTCCCTCATGACCCAGTATCGAGATATTCACTGGGTTTTTATGGTCGGCGACAGCCTCTATCCATTAGCCGTTGAGCTTTTAATTCGTCCCGAAAGCTCGCTGATCTCCGAGAGCGAGCCGGTTGACCGGCTGATTGAGGTGATTTGCGCCGGTAGCCGTGCGGCTGAGCAGATTAGCCGTACATTGTTTACCGGGGATGTGGACAGCGATTTCGCTAGCTACCACTCAGCGGCGATGCTGACCCTGTCAGAGCGGAAAGTTCTGCGCCTTCTGGCGAAGGGATGGGGAATTAACCAGATCGCCGCGCTGTTGAAAAAGAGTAATAAGACGATTAGCGCGCAGAAAAATAGCGCAATGCGTCGTTTATCGCTACGCAGCAACGCTGAAATGTATGCCTGGATCAACAGTGCGCAGGGAATGCAAGAGCTGAATATCAATTCAGCTTACGGGGAACAAATGGAATGGAAAAAAATAGCACAACCCGTCATGTCGCCATCGTAGAAAAATGTGTGATGACGGAAATGGCCTGGCGCTATACCTTTAGCCGTGAAGAGAGCAGCCAATACCGCATTCATTTTTTTAAAAATATCAATTTGCTCAGGGCGGTGGAAACGTCGTTCCCATGGTCAGCAATCATCTTTTCACTTTCGGGGAGTCGTTCGTCCAGAGCCGAGAGCCTGCTTTTTCTTCACGAAATGGCGAGGATCCGACCGGAAGTACAAACGATTATTCTGGCTAATAATGAAAGCGAAATGCGTCTGATCGGCCATTTAATGCCGGCCTGCCTGCAGGGTATATTAAATAAATCCGCGCCGCGACGCGGATTGCAGGAGCATTTGTTACAGCTGCTGGATAATCATTCCCTCGCCGGCAAAGAGCACTTTTGCGGCAGAGAGGCATGCAACGATCCGCTAAGCCCGACGGAGCACGCCATTCTTCGGTATATGTCGTGGGGATATTCGCTTGCGGAAATTGCGGTGCAGCTGAACCGGAACATTAAAACCATCCGCGCGCATAAATTCAACGCCATGACCAAGCTCGGGGTTCGCTCTGACATTGGTTTATTAAACGCGGCGGATATCTTGCTGCATTTACCGATAAGCGGCCCGACCAGCGCCGTTAAACAGGTGGCATAACGCGGCTATATGCATACGTCTACCCATGTTGCATCGGTGAGCTGCGCCATTCGTTCTGGTTCAATGCGAACGGCGCTGTGAATAGCTCCCGCTGCGGGTAGCACTTCCTGATAGTGCCTGAGCGAGACGTCACAGAAGACGGCCAGCGGATTTTCCAGACCAAACGGGCACACGCCGCCAACCGGATGGCCGGTCCAGGTTACCACCTCGTCGCTGCTCAACATACGCGCTTTTGCGCCAAAGGTCTCTTTCAGCTTTTTATTATCCAGCCGCGCATCGCCCCTGGCGACGATCAGTACAATCTTATCTTTGATCTTGAGCGACAGCGTTTTGGCTATTTGTCCCGGCTCAACGTTGTGCGCGGCAGCGGCAAGCGCCACAGTGGCGGTACTCTGGTTTAACTCAATAATTTCGATATCGGGGGCGTGTTCGGCAAAAAACTGCCGTACAGACTGCAGACTCATTGGATTCTCCTGATTTAAGGCTGGTTAAATCTGTCACAAGCCTGGCAGAGTGTAAATATCAGCGCGGACAATCCAGATTCTTTCTATTTTGTCGATCTCCTTCACATTCACCGTAACCGGTTACAGTAACCGGTTGCGGTTATCTGCATTGAGATGAATACTGGAACAGTCACTTCTCCTTTTATTTATAACAAAAGAGCCGTGTATGAATCGTTGTGTTATGGGCAGTATAGCCGGTAATCCACCCGCGGCGTGCTGCATCAATAAGCGGTCATCGTAACGGCAGGGTAATCGTTGTTGGGCCAGTATCAATAGCCTGTCAGGAGGGCTACTATGTCTGCTAACCATGCTGCGTTTAATTTGATATTTCGCTTTGTAGAAAATTACATAAGCCCCATAGCAGGGCGGATCTCATCGCAGCGTCACGTCATGGCTATCCGTGACGGTTTTATCTCCGCGATGCCGTTTATGATCGTCGGATCGTTCCTGCTGGTGTTTGCTTATCCTCCTTTCTCCCCGGACACCACCTGGGGTTTTGCCCGCGCCTGGCTGGATCTGGCAAAAGAGTTTGAGGGGCGCATTCTGACCCCCTTTGATATGACGATGGGGATCATGTCGATCTACATCTGCGCGGCAATCTCTTACAACCTCGGTAAGCACTACGAGAAATCCAATCAGCTCGATCCCTTTATGTGCGCGATGCTGTCGATCATGGCCTTTTTACTGATTGCCGCGCCGAAGACGAATGGCACGCTGCCGGTGGACAGCCTTGGCGGAACAGGGATCTTTACCGCCATTCTGGTGGCGATCTACTGTGTGGAGATGATGCGTTTTCTCAAGGCGCATAATATCGGTATCCGTCTACCGGATCAGGTCCCACCGATGATCAAAAATTCCTTTGATCTGTTGATCCCGGTGCTGGTGGTTGTGCTGACGCTCTATCCGCTGAGCCTGTTTATTCAGCACCATTTTGACATGCTGATCCCGCAGGCCATTATGGCAATTTTCAAACCGCTGGTTTCGGCAGCCGATTCCCTGCCGGCGATCCTGCTGGCGGTCCTCATCGGCCACCTGCTGTGGTTTGCCGGGATCCACGGTGCGGCGATTGTTTCCGGGATGCTGCAGATGTTCTGGCTGACCAACCTCGGTATGAACCAGCAGGCGCTGGCCCAGGGCGCGCCTCTGCCGCATATTTTTATGGAGGCGTTCTGGACCTTCTTTATCGTGGTCGGAGGTTCCGGTGCCACCATGGGGCTGGTGTTCTGCTATCTGCGCAGCCGCTCAGCGCATTTGCGCTCCATTGGGCGTTTAAGCGTGGTGCCAAGCCTGTTTAACATTAACGAGCCGGTCATCTTTGGGACGCCTATCGTCATGAACCCGGTGTTCTTTATTCCGTTCCTGCTGGCGCCGATGGTGAATGCGGTGTTGGCCTGGGCGGCAATGAAGCTGGATCTGATTGGCCGCGTCATCTCCGTGGTACCGTGGACGGCGCCGGCGCCGATTGGCGGTGCCTGGGCGCTGGGCTGGGATTTCCGGGCGGCGATTCTGGTCATCGTTCTGGCCTGCGTGTCGGCGATTATCTACTTCCCGTTCTTTAAGGTGTATGAGAAGCAGCTGCTTGCTCAGGAAGCGGAAGAGGCTGAACGGGCGGAGCAGGAGAGTCAGCAGACCGCATAAATAGTGACCGGGCGGCCACAGGCCGCCCGTAGCTTATTGTAGACAGGGCGTTATTTTAACGTGCAGTCGCCGCACTGTTGGACGTCCGGCAGGCGATAGCGCTGGCAGCAGGTGCGTCGGACTAACTGTCCTTCACGCAGCACAACCGTTCGCCATAGTGGGTTATCCTGACCATCGGCGAGTTGTTTTTCGAAGAAACAGTGCTGGCGCAGGGCGGCAAGCTGCTCATCCCCCAACAGCGCGCGCATTTCCCCAAGATACCAGTTAATCAGATAGCCAGTATTGCTCCAGATAAGTTTGCCATTGATCTCGCCCGTGGCTTCCAGCGCCTCAATAACCGGCTGCAGGGTGCGCGTCACCAGGGCATCCATTCGCGACAGCGGTGACAGTCTCTCAATACCGGCATCGCTATGGACATCAATCCAGAAACAGGCCGCCCTGCCGCTTTCGTGAAATTCGACGTGGAAATGTTCCGGCGCCAGGCTGAGACCCTGTGGTTCATTGAGCAACGCCAGCATCAGCGGCGGCACCAGCAGACCGATATACCATTGCGCCCAGAGCGAGAGCAGAGGTTTCGCTTCCCGTGTCAGCGTTGGCTGATGACGATAGATATGATCGGAATAAGTGGCCATCAGAGAGCGTAAGGCGGTGGGTCGCGACCACTCGGCAAGCGTCAAAGCGTGCCCTGGAGCGGATTCATCCAGGCGCAGGAAATCGAGCAGATGGGGGCGAAGGGTGGCGATTTTTTCCCGAATACTCTCCGCCAGGGCGCGCTCAGCCGTCGGCAAAGGGGCCCGCCAGATAAGTTCATCGCTGAGAGGAAGGGAACGCCAGGCCATTCGATTTCCAGATACAAATCTAAATGATAATGATTCCTGATATTAGTTGTTTGCAGGCGGCATGGCAAGAATTTTGTCGGCGCCACGATGCCGCGGCGCGCGCAGGTTAACTGGCCAGAATAATGTTACGGCCTTTATTCTTAGCGTCATAGAGTGCGCCGTCGGCGCGCGCCAGCGCTTGCTCAATATTGTCATCAATGAGCGGCGTCAGGCCAATACTGATGGTCACGTTGGTGGCGACGCTCTCATTAAACATATGCGGGATTTTCAGGTCATAGACCCGCTGCCGAATACGTTCGGCAGCCTGCCAGGCCGTTTCTTCGCTGCTGTTGGTCAGCAGCACCATAAACTCCTCTCCGCCAAAGCGGGCGACAATATCGCGCGAGCGTACGGCGTTGCGAATAGCAGCAGAGACGCGAATGAGCGCCTGGTCGCCCATCATATGACCATAGTGATCGTTATAGGCTTTGAAATGATCGATATCGAGGAGTAGCACGAAGTGGTTGTCGCCGTCCAGCGCCAGCAGGGTATCGAGGCGATTCTGCAGTCCGCGGCGGTTATACAAACCGGTCAGAGGATCCAGCATACTGAGATCGTTGAGGGTGTTGCGTTCCTGCATGAGTTTATCCATTAATCCTTGTGTGAAGGCATCGCTGCGCTTCTGGATAATATTTTGCAGGGTAATACCGGCAATAGGCAGCATAAAACAGTAAGTCATGCGCAACCATTGTTCCCCCTCCGCCATTATCAGGCAGGCAAGGAAAGTCGGTAAAGAGTGGAGGGTAAAGGCAGTGATATTATTGGAAAAAGCGATGGTGCCGATAAACAGAATGCTTAATAGGGCGATCACCAGATAGTTAAAATGCGGCGGTGTCAATAGCATCGCCTTTGTCACTACGTGCCATGCCCATAGCATGCCAAATAACAACGAGATAGCGGGAATATTTATTTTCGATTGCGGCCATTTCCAGTGCCAGAGCAGCAGCAACCCGCTGCAGGCCACGATCAGGGCGCAAGGCAGCGTAAAACGAACTACCGTAAATAGGGGGGTGACCAGCGACAGAGAGGATGAAATGAAATTAAGCAGTAAAAAAAGCCGTAAGGAATATTGATATTTTTGTGCGTAGTGTGCTCGCCAGGTTTGTGCAGTCATATCGGAAGAATCATTATTAGTCGTTAAATTTCAAAATGATGAAAGCCAAAAATGAAGAGTCTGATAACAATGTGCAAAAAAAGGTTATTTGCAAAATAAGAAAAATATTTAATATATATCGATAATCCGCTTAATTTATCACCTTCATGAATGTATGTCATTACCGCGAACGTAAAGAATAAGGCGCAGAGCACATCGCAAATGACAAATGATAAAAATTATCATATGGTATTGGTTATCATTATCGTTGTGAGAGGTGAAACCATGCTGCAGCGAGCATTAGGAAGCGGTTGGGGAGTCATCGTTCCCGGCGCGCTGATTGTCGCTCTCGGGTATGCCGGTGTGTCGGCTGACGTATGGCGGACGCTGGTCGCGGTGGGCATGCTGATGTCCGCGGCGATGATATGGCATCGTCAACTGCGCCATTTTATTCTGCTGCCATCGTGCGTTGCACTGGTTGGTGGAATAATGCTGATGCTTGTGGATATCAAACTGAGGGGATAACGCCGGGAGAGGGAAGAATATTGGTGCGAGGGGGGGGACTTGAACCCCCACGTCCGTAAGGACACTAACACCTGA
>NZ_JBEAHS010000020.1:0-11565 GCF_040062505.1 Klebsiella sp. JN_Kp127 | reverse complement strand
CGTCTGATGTATATCGCCCGGCGGCGCTGCGCTTGCGCGGGCCTACGCTGTTTGAGCCTGCGGAAGGACCCGTAGGCCGGATAAGGCATTGATGCCGCCATCCGGCACAACCGCGGGTACGGCGTCTGATGTATATCGCCCGGCGACGCTGCGCTTGCGCGGGCCTACGCTGTTTGAGCCTGCGGGAGGACCCGTAGGCCGGATAAGGCATTGATGCCGCCACCCGGCACAACCGCGGGTACGGCGTCTGATGTATATCGCCCGGCGACGCTGCGCTTGCGCGGGCCTGGGGGTCAATGAAACGTCTGCACAAACGCAGTGAAGAAAGGTATTACTCGGCGGCGGTTTTCCCTTTGCCGGGCAGCCTGAACGCTTCGCCATAGGGCTTCGCAATGCCCATGCGATACTGCGTCTCCTTTGCCGCCTGGTGGAGATCGGCGAACTCCTCTTTCGGCGCCGGCGGACGTTGCGCCTTTTTCAGACACTGATTGCGATGGTGACGGATCCACTCTCGGTCCTCATCGTCCAGGCAACGCTGCATCACCTCAATCCATCTGGATGCCGCCCGACGGTAGAGCCCGCAGGCTTCTAACCGCTCCGCAATACTGTCCCTTATTCTCATCCACCTCGCTCCTCTGATGCTTTCACGATATCTCATGGTATTCCGACGCGTGAGTCGGAATACCATGGTAGAGTTAATTTATGACAAAACTATTCCTCTGCGGCGCAAGGAATATAATCATTATAATAATCGCTGTGCATAGCAAACCGCCATGGCGGTAATTACTTCCAAAGAGCTCCGGAATTATATGCCGGGCGCCGCCCTGGATACCGACTGGTATCGACGGTTGTACCTATCAATATCTATTTAATTTATTACATTTCCATCGTCACATACCTTGCGATATCACCTGTTCCCTGTACAACCACGCCTTATGGCGATCGACCGGACTGGTCCAGCAGTTTATTTTTGAAGATAAATAAGCAGGCTTCATTAAAATTATCTAACCCCAGTCGCTCATAAAGCGCGGTCCGCTTGCGGTAAAGGCTTTTTAGCGAAGTATTCAGATTCACCGCCACCTCCTCCATTGTCATCCCCGCCCCAAGAAAACGCAGCATCAGCTGCTCTGTCATACTTAAGCGCAGATTGTCGAACCACTCTTTGGTCAGCCGCTTGCTCTTCATCTCCAGAAAAAGCCCAAATAAGGTCGCCATATCGGCGGGTGATAATGACATGTTTAAAAACGATTTCAGACTGAGTAAATGCTCTTCCCGATGGCGCATATCGAGGACAATACAGCATATTCGCTTTCTGGATTGTGCCGCCTCCATGACCAGATAATCGTAATGACAAAGCGGCGAACGGCTATCAACCAGCAGAGAGAGTTCATCAACCTCATTATCTAAAATCGCTTTTCCGCTAGAATCTAACTGAATGATATCAGGAAAGAAATTCTTAACTCCTTGAAAAAGATAGTGATCCTGGGTAACTAATATCATTGAATTTGCCACAAGTCTTCCCTTTAACATTTAATCAACAAATTCTCGTCAACCAGACGTTTTCCTTGCCCCTGGGGAACGCTCCGCATGGCGGTAAAAATAACGAGATCTGTGATTTATCATTAGCGCGGCATCTGAATCTGGCTGTGAAAAACCTCCCTGGGTGCGGACAGAAAATAAACGGATTAATTATAAATAAAAAAATCCCACAGAAAAGATGCTTTTTTTGCTATTGAGAATTTTTGTCAGAAATCATCTTAAATATCCATGAAAAACCTTTCTCCTCACTGCAATATAAGCCACCCAACAAAATTAAAACAAAATTTCAGCCAACTCCATTTTTTATTTATTTCAGTAAGTTAAAGGAACTCGCTTCAACATGGCGATTCGAATTAAACCATTTTTACAGATTTATCTTAAAACGCAGTTCGTCATTTAACCATATTTATCCGCTGCGGTATCGGGTATAAATTATCCATTCAATTATCCACAGGAGATATGTTTATTACTTTGCAATAAGTCATTCACCCGCAGTGCCAGTCAGCTAAATGGGACCATCCTCATCCTTTAACTCACCGTCAAAGGACGGTCGTGTTGTGCAATGGATTCTTGATGAACATATGGCAAATAGAAATGGAAAGATCACCTTATTCAAATACGTTATTGTTTAATCGCAACACGAAACTCTCGCTGTCAATCGGCGTGCTTTTGCTCTTCCCGACGCTGGTTCAGGGAGCGGACTCGCTCTATGACCAGCAGATCCTGCAAGCGCGTCAAGGCCAGTACGCCCCCTTTCTCTCATATCTTCAGCAATACCAGCTGCGGCATGCCTTAACCCCTTCTCAGGTAGCGGACTGGCTGCAGGTAGCCCTCTGGGCCGGCCAGGACGACGAGGTGGTGAAAGTCTGGCGACGCTATCAGGTCTATATGCCGCTTCCCGCACGGGGCACCGCCGCCGCGGCGCAGGCGATGCGCAACCAGAAACAGTGGCAAGCCTCGCTCCTCCTCTGGCAGCAGGCTCTCAGCCAGGCCCCCGACAGTGACGACTATCGTATCGGCTATATCAAGACGCTGGCCGATGCCCGCAAGGACGGCGAGGCGCTCAGAGAAGCGCGTCGCCTGGTGGCGGAGCAGGCGAGCATTGCCCACCTGCAGACCCTCTCTTATGTCTACCTGCGGCTTGGCAAGAGCTGGGACCAGCTGCTGGTGGACACGCAGATCCTCGATCGCGAACCGCAGAATAAAGCCGCGCTGGCGAGCCTGATGGCGACCCTGACCCGCAACCGGATCGACTCCCCCGCCCTCGGCCTCGCGAATAACGTCGAACTGACGCCCGCGGAAAAGCGCAACCTGCAGCTGAACGCCGCCGCCGAACTGGTGCGCCTTGCCGATACGCCTTCCCGTGAAGAAAAGGCGCGTTATGCGCTGGCCCGCACGGCGCTGGCGCAATACGACGCGATGATCGCCGCCTGGCGTCCCGACCCGCAGGCCGCCCCGGACATCACCCGGGCGCGCATTGACCGTCTGGGCGCGCTGTACGCCAACGCAGACTACGCGCAGGTTATTCGCGAATACCAAAGCCTGATGGCGCAGCAGCAGGCGGTTCCCGACTGGGCCATCGGCTGGGTTATCTCCTCTTATATCGCGCTTAAGCAGATTGAGCCCGCGTTGACGCTTATTCATCAGCATCCCTCGTGGCTGACGAGCCAACAGAATGAAGAACATGAGCTTTTCTACGCCCTGCTGGACACCGCTCAGTACCCGGCGGCGCAGCGGTATGTCGCCCGACTCACCCGGAATGCGCCCTATATCCGTCATCTCTACGGCTCGCCGACGCCCCAGCCGAACGACGACTGGCTCACCGCGCAGTCGCTTAACGTGCACTATCTCTCCGCCACCAACGCCCTGCCGCAGGCCGAAGCCCGTATGCAGCGCCTGGCGGCGACGGCCCCCGGCAACCAGGGGCTGCAGATCGACTATGCCGCCCTGCTGCAGGACAGAGGGCTGCCGCGGGCAGCCGAACGCCAGCTGAAAGCGGCGGAAGCCCTGGAGCCCGCCAGCCTGCAGCTGGAGCGCCAGCAGGCCTGGGTCGCCCTCGATCTGCAGGAGTGGCGGCAGATGGATCTGCTGACCGACGACGTTATCGCCCGCTCGCCACGGGATCTGAATACCCAGCGCCTGGCCAGAGCCCGCGAAATCCATCATTTCTCCGAGCTGCGCCTGAGCGTCGGCAAAGGGCTGCATTCCGACAACCCGGTGAGCGGTACCCACGACCTCAGTTTTGAGACGGCGATCTACAGCCCGCCGATAGCCGACAGCTGGCGATTGTTCGGCGGCCACCGCTTTGCCCAAGGCAATTTTGAAGAGGGGAAAGGCAGCCGTCGCCAGCTGTTCGCCGGTATTGAATGGCGTCCGCGCGACGCCTGGGGAGAACTTGAACTCTCCAGCGTCAATTTTCACGGCGAGAATAAGCCCGGCGTCCGCCTTTCCGCCGCGCACGACGTCAACGATCGCTGGCAGCTGGGCGGCGAGCTGGAGCGGATTTCGCAGCAGACGCCGCTGCGCGCGTTACGCAACGGCGTCAGCGCCAACCGCGGCGAAGGCTGGCTGCGCTGGTATCAAAACGAGCGCCGGGAGTACCGCGTCAGCGCGGCCGCCAGCCGCTTTACCGACCACAACCGTCGTCAGGAGTACACCCTCTCCGGTAAAGAGCGCCTCTGGCAGACCCCGTGGCTAACGCTGGATCTGCAGCCCGGTCTGTCGGCCAGCGCCAATAGCCGCACCGACACCGCGTATTACAGTCCGGCCCGCGACCTCGCGGCCACCGCGGCGCTGGCGGTCGATCACACGCTTTACCAGCGGTATGACACCGTCTGGAGTCAGCAGCTACTCGCCGGCGGCGGCAGCTACTGGCAAAAAAATCACGCCGCCGGCGCGATAACGACGCTGGGCTACGGACAGCGTCTGCGCTGGAACAACCTCGTCGACGCCGGGGTGATGCTGAACTGGGACAAACGCCCCTACGACGGTAAACGTGAAAACAACCTCGCTATCACTGTTGATGCAAACATACGGTTTTAAGGATGACCATGCTGAACACGACCCTGCGCAACGGCCTGATGCTTCTCGGCTGGCTGTGCCTTATCTTCAGCGTGCGTGCTGAGGAAGTCCCCTTCCTCGCCCCGCAGCAACGACCCCAGCTGGAGGCCAATAACCCCTGGCCGGCGGATCGCTTTCTGGTGCTGGCCTATCATGACGTCGAAGACGACGCCGCCGACCAGCGTTATCTTTCGGTGCGTACCAGCGCGCTTAATGAGCAGATCGCCTGGCTGCTGCATCACGGCTACCATGCCGTGAGCGTTCAGGACATTCTGGACGCGCATCATGGCCTTAAGCCGCTGCCGCCTAAGGCTTTTCTTCTCAGCTTCGACGATGGCTATAGCAGTTTTTACACTCGCGTCTGGCCGCTGCTTAAAGCCTGGAACGTTCCGGCGCTGTGGGCGCCGGTGGGCAGCTGGGTGGACACCCCCGCCAACCAGCCCGTTAATTTTGGCGGCCTGATGACGCCGCGCGATCGCTTCGCCACCTGGGAGATGGTGCGCGAGCTTAGTCGCTCGCCGCTGGTGGAGATCGGCGCGCACACCTGGGCCTCGCACTACGGCCTGCCGGCCAATCCACAGGGCAGCCGCGAGCCCGCCGCCGCTAACCGCGGCTGGGACAAAACCACCGGCCGCTATGAAAGCGACGCGCAGTTTACCCGGCGAATGGCCGATGACGTGGAGAAAGTGACGGCGAAAATCCACGACGTCGCCGGGAAAGCGCCGCGCGCCTGGGTGTGGCCCTACGGCGCCGCCAGCGGCAGCACCCTGGCCATCGCCAAACAGCAGGGGTATCAACTGGCGTTTACGCTGAACGACGGCCTGGGCAACGTGAAGGATCTGGATAATATTCCGCGCATGCTGATCGCCGGTAACCCGTCGATCAAGGCCTTTGCCAACGCAGTGGCGCAGATTCAGGAAGCCGATCCTGTTCGGGTGATGCATGTGGATCTGGACTATGTCTATGACCCCAATCCCGTCCAGCAGGCAAAGAATATCGATAAGCTGGTGCAGCGCGTCTATGACATGAAAATCAGCCACGTCTTTCTGCAGGCCTTCTCCGACCCGCAGGGTGACGGCACGGTCAAGTCGCTCTATTTCCCCAACCGCTGGCTGCCGATGCGCGCCGACCTGTTTAACTTCGTCTCCTGGCAGCTGCAGACCCGCGGCGGGGTGAAGGTTTATGCCTGGATGCCGGTGCTGGCCTTCGATCTCTCGTCCGATCTGCCGCGCGTTCAGCGCTGGGATCCGCAAACCGGGAAGGCGTTACTTGCCCGTCAGCCCTATGTCCGCCTGTCGCCCTGGGATCCCCGGGTTCGCCAGCAGATCACCGACATCTATGAGGATCTGGCCCGACACGCCAGCTTCAGCGGGATTCTGTTCCACGACGACGCCGTGCTGACCGATTTTGAAGACGTGAGCCCGGAGGCGGTCGCCGCCTGGCGGCAGAGTGGCCTGGCGCACGATGCCGGCCCGGTGCCCCAAAGTCCGCAAGAGCGCCAGGCATGGATGCGTTTCAAAAGCCAAACCCTGACCCGCTTCACTCTGCAGCTGCGCCAGTCGGTGCAGGCCATCCGCGGCCCGCAGGTAAAAACGGCGCGTAATCTCTTCGCCCTGCCGATCCTTGAGCCGCAGAGCGAAGCCTGGTTTGCGCAAAATCTGGATGACTTCCTTGCCGCCTATGACTGGACGGTCCCCATGGCGATGCCGCTGATGGAGTCCGTGCCGATTGACGCCAGCCAGGCCTGGCTGACGCGGCTGGTGCAGGCCGTCGCCCGCCGCCCGGGCGCGCTGAAGAAAACCATCTTTGAGCTACAGGCCAGAGACTGGAACCGACGCCAACGCAACGCCATTCCCGACCAACAGCTGGCGGACTGGATGCATTTGCTGCGGCTAAATGGCGTCAAAAACTACGGCTACTACCCAGACGATTTCATTAACAATCAGCCAGATATCTCCCGTATCAGACCGCAATTTTCTTCCTGGTGGTACCCTGACCATGACTGATCGCATTATCGCATTGTGCATTTTATGCCTCGTTTTCGGGCTGCCGTTAGGCGTCGCAGCGGCGTTTACCGGCGAGCTTATCCTCGACTTTGTCTTTTTCTGGCCGCTGTTTATGTCGGTGCTATGGATCACCGGGGGTCTGTACTTCTGGTTCCAGCTGGAGCGCCACTGGCCGTGGGGAGAGGATACCCCGCCGCCGTCGCTACCGGGCAATCCGCTGATCTCGATCCTGATCCCCTGCTTTAACGAGGAGAAAAACGCCCGGGAGACCATCAGCGCGGCGCTGGCCCAGCGTTACGCCAACCTCGAAGTGATCGCGATTAACGACGGCTCTTCGGACAACACCGCCCAGGTGCTCCAGCAATTGGCGCAGGAGGAGCCAAGGCTGCGGGTGATCCACCTGGCCGCCAATCAGGGAAAAGCGGTGGCGCTCAAAGCGGGCGCCGCCGCCGCGCGCGGCGATCTGCTGGTCTGCATCGATGGCGACGCCCTGCTGGACCGGGATACCGCGGCCTGGCTGGTCGCCCCGCTGATCCACTACCCGCACGTCGGGGCGGTCACCGGCAATCCGCGGATCCGCACCCGATCCACGCTGATCGGCCGCATTCAGGTAGGGGAGTTCTCGTCGATCATTGGCCTTATCAAGCGGACGCAGCGGATCTATGGCCGGGTCTTTACTGTCTCCGGCGTGATCGCCGCCTTCCGGCGTCAGGCCCTGGCGGACGTCGGCTACTGGAGCCCGGATATGATCACTGAAGATATTGATATCAGCTGGAAGCTTCAGCTCCGCCACTGGGACATCTTTTTCGAGCCGCGGGCGCTGTGCTGGATCCTGATGCCTGAGACCCTCAAAGGGTTATGGAAGCAGCGTCTGCGCTGGGCCCAGGGGGGAGCCGAAGTCTTTCTGGTCAACCTGCGCCGCCTGTTTCACTGGCAGCATCATCGGATGTGGCCGCTGTTTCTGGAGTATGCCTGCTCCACGCTGTGGGCCTTTGCCTACGCGGTCACCATCCTGCTGTTTATCCTCAGCCGCCTGATGCCATTGCCGGACAACCTGACAGTGCACAGCCTGTTTCCGCCTGAGTTCACCGGCATGCTGCTCGGCCTGATGTGCCTGCTGCAGTTCGTCGCCAGCCTGTATATCGAACGGCGCTATGAGAAAAAGGTCGCCAAATCCCTGTTCTGGGTGATCTGGTTCCCGATGGTTTACTGGATGATCGGCCTGCTGACCACGCTGGTCGCTTTTCCGAAAGTGATGTTGAAACGTCAACGTTCCCGCGCGCGCTGGGTGAGCCCGGACCGGGGAAAAGGAAGCCTGCGATGAATGAAAATACGCTCATCTTAACCGAACACCGCGTGCTGCCCCGGCTGGTGGACGCCGGCTTAACGCTGCTGGCCTGGCTCGGTTTTCTGTTCTTTCTCTACGCCAATTTGCTGATGCAGTTCATCGCGCCGCCCTCCCCGCGCTGGTCGTCGTTGATGGACTCCCTGAATACGGCGCTGGTGTATTTATTGATTGCCGCGCTGAACGGCTGGTTGCTGATCCTCTGGTACCACTATAACCGACGCCGCGCCCATACCCGGCGTCACACCGCGGTGCTTACCCTGCAAGATGAGGAGCTGGCCAGCAGCTTTAACGTCGCCCCGCAGATCATCTCCGAAATGAGTCGCTATAATTTGCTGACCGTTTACCACGATCACATTGGCCAGATTATTGATTTAAAAAGCCACGCGCTGCCGCCGCCGCCCGAGGAGAGGGATCAGGAATGATAGCAGGGCCGCCCCCGGCGGCCCTGACTGGGTAACGACGCCGCCGATCAGCCGCCGGCCTTTTTAATGGCGGCTTCGAGCGAGGCTTTATCCGCCAGCCCCGGGAAGACGGTGATGCTGGCTTCCGTGGCGCCAGTAGTCGGCATCACGATCACGCCCGGCGTGCCGCTGAGACCAATCTCCTGCGCCAAGTCGTTAATGCTCTGCAGCACCGGTTCGACGTCGGTGGCCTTCTTCGCATCAAAGCCGGCTTTCTTCGCCTGCTGCTGGATATCCGCCGTCGTCAGCTTGCCTTCGTTATGTCCGGTGGCGTAGATCCCGTTATGGTAGGCCAGATAGGCATCCGCCCCTTTCTGCTGATAGATCTGCAGGCCGGTTTTCGCTGCTTCCAGCGAGCTTTCCCAGCGGCCGCCGAAGATAGGCCACTCTTTAAAAGCGAAGCGGGTCTGCGGATGCGCTTTAATCACCTGCTCCATCACCGGCGCCAGCCGGCTGCAGTAGACGCACTGGTAGTCAAAGAACTCAATCACCGTGACTTTGCCGTTGGCCGGGCCGTAGGTCGGGGTATTTTTATCCTGGGTCAGCAAGGCGGCATTCTTCAGCACCGCCTGGGTGGCCGCGCTGGCCTGCTGCTCAGCCTGAATTTGCTGCAGTTTCTGGCTTGCCTGCAGGAGAACTTCCGGGTGGGCGACCAGGTAATCGGCGGCAATTTTGCCGATTTGCGCCTCCTGTTCCGCGGTGAAAGTCGCCGGCGCGTCAGCGGCAGAAGCCATCGCCGGCAGTAAGACAGCGCTCAGCAGGGCGACAGAGAGGTATTTCTTGTGGCCAGACATAGTGGGGATCCTTGCGATAAGTGAACAGCAGGTGAGTCTGCATGACAAAATATCACCCTTTTTCGCCGAAGCCTTGCCCGACGGCGCGTTGATTCGTAACTTTATTTTTCAGGCTCAGGTTTCCCGCGCGACGGCGCGGACCGGCGCCAGTGGTCAACGCTCCCCGGGCGGAGCCCCCGGCGCAACGGCTTTTCGTGGTATTTACTTCAGGTGGTTTCTCTCGATATGTATGCGTTTCTTCAACAATGGGACATGGCGGTGATTATGCTGCAGATTGTCGCCATCGACTTACTGCTGGGCGGCGACAACGCCGTGGTGATCGCCATGGCCTGTCGCAAACTGCCGCCACAAAAACGCACCAAAGCGATCGTCATCGGCACCGTAGGCGCTATCCTGGCGCGCATCCTGCTGCTGGCGATCGCCCTGTATCTCCTGTCGCTGCCGTGGCTGAAAATAGTCGGCGCGCTGCTCCTGATGTGGATTGGCATCAGGCTGGTCAGTAATGAGGAGGACGAGAGCGAGGTTGCCAGCTCCGGCAGCCTGTGGCGCACCGCAGTCACCATCACCGTCGCCGATGTGATCATGTCGCTGGATAACGTGCTGGCGGTGGCCGCCGCAGGCAAAGGGCACATTGCGCTGGTCGCCCTCGGCGTGGCGATCAGCATTCCGGTTATCGTCGCCGGCAGCAAGCTGGTGCTGGCCCTGCTCACTCGCTTTCCCGCGGTGGTGCTGCTGGGCGGGATGCTTATCGGTTGGATTGCCGGGTCAATGCTGGTCAGCGACCCTACCCTTCGCCAGCTGTTTCCCACCGCCGGCGACGGCATTGCGCGCCTGGCCGGCGCCATCGGCGCGCTGCTGGTGCTGTTCGCAGGCTGGCGCCGTCGTCCGCGGCCGCAGGTGAAAGACTAGCCGCGCCCATGACGCCGTTGACCCCGACGGCGTCAAGTTTCCGCCACTTTTCTTCCCCTTCAGGGCGCATTTGCCCTACGCTTTATACAGACGCCTGATCCAGGGAATATGTAACCACCGCACTGAGCATAGATGAGATAACAGCATGGAATTGAAGGATTATTATGCCATTCTCGGGGTGCAACCAACCGACGATCTGAAAACCATCAAGACCGCCTACCGCCGCCTGGCGCGCAAGTACCACCCCGACGTCAGTAAAGAAAACGATGCCGAAGCCAAATTTAAGGATCTCGCCGAAGCCTGGGAAGTCCTGAAAGATGAGCAACGGCGCGCGGAATACGATCAGCTCTGGCAGCATCGCAACGATCCCGGGTTCGGTCGCCAGCAGCAGACCCACGAGCAGAGCTACAGCCAGCAGGATTTCGACGACATCTTCTCCTCCATGTTTGGCCAGCAGGCGCATCAGCGTCGCCGTCAGCACGCGTCGCGCGGCCACGACCTGGAGATCGAGGTCGCGGTGTTCCTTGAAGAGACGCTGGCTGAGCAGACCCGCACCATCAGCTATAACCTGCCGGTGTATAACGTGTTCGGCATGATCGAAAGCGAGACGCCGAAAACGCTGAATGTGAAGATCCCCGCCGGGGTGGCCGATGGACAGCGCATCCGCCTGAAAGGCCAGGGGACGCCGGGCGAAAACGGCGGGCCGAACGGCGATCTGTGGCTGGTGATCCACATCGCCCCGCACCCGCTGTTCGACATCGTGGGACATAACCTGGAGATCGTCCTGCCGCTGGCGCCGTGGGAGGCCGCGCTGGGCGCCAAAGTCACGGTGCCCACCCTGAAAGAGAGCATTCTGCTGACGGTGCCGCCGGGTAGCCAGGCAGGGCAGCGCCTGCGTATCAAGGGCAAAGGGCTGGTGAGCAAAACCCACACCGGCGATTTGTTCGCCGTTATTAAAATTGTGATGCCGCCAAAACCAGATGAAAAAGCGCGTGAGCTCTGGCAACAGCTGGCCACCGCCGAAGCCAGCTTCGATCCGCGTAAGACATGGGGGAAAGCCTGATGGCTACAGTAACAGTGACGTTTACCATTACCGAATTGTGCCTGCGTACCGGGGTGTCGGAAGAGGAGCTGACGGAGATTGTCGGCTTAGGCATGATTGAACCGTACCAGCCGCAGGCGGACGCCTGGCTGTTCGACGACAGCGCGGTGACGATCGTCCATCGCGCGGTGCGCCTGCGTAACGAGCTGGAGCTGGACTGGCCGGGGATTGCGGTGGCGCTGACGCTGCTGGATGAGAACGCGCGGCTGACCCGCGAAAATCGCCTGCTGCAGCAGCGCCTGGCCCGCTTTCTCGCCCACGGATAGGGGCGACATCCCGGGTGGCGGCGTACCGTCTTACTGCCGGGTGGCGGCTACGCCTGACCCGGCCTACAAACGGCACCAGG
>NZ_JBEAHS010000019.1:0-17948 GCF_040062505.1 Klebsiella sp. JN_Kp127 | reverse complement strand
GCGTTTAAAAAGAACCCCGTCCCGAAAGGTGCGGGGTTTTTTGCTGTGTGGGGTACGCCTCCCCGGTGGCGCTGCGCTTACCGGGGCTACGGATCCGACATGGGGCTACGCCCCTCCTGTGGCGCGGACAAGATAGGTCGCACCGACTCAGGGAAAAATATCGCCTGAAGTCCTGCTACTGCTTCGCTAACCCGCCAACCTGACGCTCTCCGGGCGGGTGGTGTCAGAAACCTGCAACACGGGTATGGTGAATAAACAACCTCTGCAACGCTGCGGATAAAATACCTATCTTTTTGCCTCGAAAAATACTGAGAATTACGCGCGTGGTGTGGTCGCTCGTACCGTGAATTTATCCAATGATACGAGTCGAAAAATAATTATCAGTAGCTACGGTTAAATATCTCTCTCTATTTCAGCGCTATTATCTTGTGCTCTGCGAAATAATAGCGCTGCTTCTTCTTTCGGGATATTAACGCGTTAGCGAAATTACGAAATTATTTCCGCCGCTGAGGACTTCACTCCCCATTTATTGCAACAATGGGTATGCATCTTGCCGGTTTTTGGGCTTGATGCGCCATATCATTAACACTTTGTTAACTTGATCTGGTTTATATGACAGCAAATTTGATATACAAAGAGGGATGATTGCCTGTATGGATGCTGCCCGACGTACCTTGCGTTATCTGCTCTGGTTATCGGCTGGCAATATGAGAATAGAAATGAAAATCCTGCTTAACTGGTCGCCGTTGCGCCGGCTCTTCACCTACCTTCAGGAGCGCTTTACCTTTCTGGTGCTGCTCTGCTGGCCAGCGATAATCTGGCTGTTCTGCCGGGTCGGCGTGTGGCTGACGGATAACCTGTATGAACTGCTGGGGAAATCACCCGCCCAGTCCTTCACTGTCTATCTGCAGCCGTTTATGACCCCCGGCACGCTGCTGCGCATCTCCATCAGCTGGGTGGTGCTGCTGTTCATTCTCTTCAGCATGGCGATGGCCTTCACCTGGGGTCTTCGTCACTTTATGAATCGCCACAAATAAACCATTCGGGCCGCCGGGAGTCGATGGCCCTTCTTAAGCCCTTACGCCATCTGACCAATCGTTTTGCGAAAACGCAGCAGGGCGATAGTAAAGAACACCGCTCCGATAGCCAGCAAGGTTAAGAACTGCGGCCAGACGATACTGAAGCTGGCGCCGCGGTACAGAATCGCCTGCGCCAGACTGACGAAGTGGGTGGTCGGCATGGTCAACATGATATCCTGAACCAGCTGCGGCATACTTTCCCGCGGCGTGGAGCCGCCAGAGAGCATCTGCAGCGGCAGCAGCACCAGGATCATCAGCAGCCCCAGCTGCGGCATCGAGCGGGCGAGGGTGCCCATAAAAATGCCGATCGAGGTGGTGGCGAACAGGCTGAGCGCCACCCCCAGCATAAACAGTGGAATCGACCCCTCAATGGGCACCTGCAAAATCCCCTGAACCATCAGCAGCAGCGACAGCCCGGAGACCACCAGCACCACCAGCCCCATCGACCAGATCTTGGCCATCATGATCTCAAACGGCGTAACCGGCATCACCAGCAGATGCTCGATGGTACCGTGCTCGCGCTCGCGGATCAGCGCCGAACCGGTGAGGACAATAGCCAGCATGGTGATGTTGTTGATGATCGCCATCACCGCGCCAAAGCGCTCCTGTTCCAGGTTAGGGTTAAAGCGCATTCTTACCGCCAGCTCTACCGGCAGCACGCTGTTCTCCCGATAGCGGGCAATGAAGCCGTTTACTTCGCCGTTAATAATATTCTGGATATAGCCGTTGCCGGTAAAGGCCTGGCTCATGCGCGTGGCGTCGACGTTGACCTGCACTTCCGGCTGGCGGCCGGCCAGCACATCGCGCTGGAAATTTGGCGGAATATTGATGGCGAAAGTGTAGCGCCCGGCATCCAGGCCGGCGTCCATCTCATCGGCGGTGATCAGCTCCGGTTCGAGAAACCAGGGGCGGTAGAAAGCGTTAATGATGCGTGAAGAGAGCTGCGACTTATCCATATCGGCAACCGCAATCGGCGCCAGGTGCAGCGAGCCGGGCATCACCGTAGCTGAGGAGTACACCGACACGGTAAAAGCAAACACGATCAGCGCCAGCATCGCTTTATCACCCAGCAGGCTGCGCAGCTCTTTAACGCCGAGGTTATAAATATTACGTAATCCGCGCATCACCCCTCCTGTTTCTTCAGCAGCAACACGCTCAGCCCGAGCACCAGCGGCACCGCAATCAGTAGGGGAATAAAGGAGCCCCACAAATCGCTGAGATTCAGCGCCTTGGAGAAGGTGCCGCGGGCGATAGTCAGGAAGTGGCTGGTCGGGTAGATTTGTCCAATCCAGCGCCCGGGGCCTTCCAGCGACGCCACCGGATCGATCATCCCGGAGAACTGGGTCGCCGGGATGAGCGTAATGATGGCGGTGCCGAAGATGGCGGCGATTTGGCTCTTCATAAAGGTTGAGATCAGCAGTCCCAGTCCGGTGGCGATGGTGACATAGAGCAGCGCCGCCAGGCTCAGCGTCAGGAAGCTGCCCTTATGTGATACGCCAAAGACGAAGACCGACAGCGCGCACAGCAAAAAGAAGTTAAACATTCCCAGTACGATGTAAGGCACCTGCTTGCCGAGCAGGAATTCGCTGCGGGTGGTCGGCGTCACGTACAGGTTGATGATCGACCCGAGCTCCTTCTCGCGTACCACGCTCAGGGCGCTGAGCATCGCCGGGATCATCATCAGCAGCAGCGGGATCACCGCCGGGACGATGGCCGGCAGGCTCTTCACGTCCGGATTATAGCGATAGCGGGTCTCAATGGAGATGAGAGAGGTAGCGCGCTGCGGACTGCTCTGCCGGGCGGCCATCTCCTGCAGCCAGGCCAGATGCATGGCCTGCACGTAGCCGCGCACCGTTTCCGCGCGGTTTGGCATTGCGCCATCCACCCAGACGCCGATTTGCACCGGCGTGCCGCGGGCGATATCGCGGCCAAAGTTCGGCGGGATCTCTATCGCCACCGCCAGCTCGCCGTCGCGCATTCGCCGGTCGAGCTCATCGTAACTGCGCAGCGGCGCCTGTTCGATAAAGTAGCGTGAGCCAGCGATATTCTGCGACCAGCCCTGACTGCTCAGTGTTTGATCGCGGTCGAGTACCGCAAAGCGTAGATCCTCGACGTCCATGCTGATCCCATAGCCCATGATAAACATCAGGATCACCGTTCCCAGCAGCGCCAGCGTCGAGCGCACCGGATCGCGGCGCAGTTCCAGCGCTTCGCGGCGGCTGTAGCTGAACAGCCGTTGCAGACTGAAGGCCTGGCGCGGGGCCGCGCGTTCTGGATGGGATGCTGCAGCAGGCGCAGGTTCCTCAGGAGCTGCGGCGGTTGGCTGCGCCTCCTGGAGCCAGGCGATAAACGCCTCTTCGAGGCTGGCGGCACCGCGCTGCTCGACCAGCGCCTGCGGCGTATCGCTGGCCAGCACCTTGCCGGCGTGCATCAGCGAGATGCGGTCGCAGCGTTCTGCCTCATTCATAAAGTGGGTGGAGATAAAAATGGTCACCCGATCCTGACGCGCGAGGTCGACCATCAGCTGCCAGAACATATCCCGTGCCACCGGATCGACCCCGGAGGTGGGTTCGTCGAGGATCAGCATTTCCGGGCGATGGATGACCGCCACCGCCAGCGACAGACGCTGACGGATGCCCAGCGGCAGGGCGGTGGGCAGGGCGTCTTCCACTTCGCTGAGCATGAAGCGCTCGCTCATTTCCGCCACCCGCCCGGGGATCTCGCCGTCCGGAATATGAAACAGGCGGGCGTGCAGTTCGAGGTTTTGCCGGACGGTCAGTTCGCTATAGAGCGAGAAAGCCTGCGACATATAGCCCACCCGCTGGCGGGTAGCGATATCTTTCGGGTCGACCGGCTGGCCGAACAGCCAGGCTTCGCCTTCGCTGGCGGGCAGCAGGCCGGTGAGCATCTTCATGGTGGTGGATTTGCCGCAGCCATTGGAGCCGAGGAAGCCGAAGATTTCACCGCGGGCGATGCGGAAGTTAACGTGGTCGACGGCGACGAAGTCGCCAAAGCGCATGGTCAGCCCACGGGCTTCGATGGCGATCTCTTCCTCGCGGTCGTCGCGCGGCGGGATTACCACTGCCTTATGCGCCTGGCGCTGCGCTTCCGGCAGCAGGGCGATAAACGCCTGCTCCAGCGTCTGACTGCCGGTCTGCGCTTTCAGCTCCGTAGCGGTACCGGTCGCCAGCACCTCGCCGGCGTTCATCGCCACCAGCCAGTCAAAGCGCTCAGCCTCTTCCATGTAGGCGGTAGCCACCAGCACGCTCATCTCCGGCTGGCGCTGACGAATGCTGTCGATAAGCTCCCAGAACTGCGCCCGGGAAAGCGGGTCGACGCCGGTGGTGGGTTCATCGAGGATCAGCAGCTGCGGGTCGTGGATAAGGGCGCAACAGAGCCCCAGCTTTTGCTTCATCCCGCCGGAGAGCTTACCCGCCGGGCGATCGCGAAACGGCGCCAGCTCGGTGCTCTGCAGCAGCTCGTTGATACGAGATTCGCGTTCGGCTTTATCGTGGCCAAACAGGCGGGCGAAGAAGTCGACGTTTTCATACACCGAAAGGGTGTGATAGAGGTTTTTCCCCAGCCCCTGCGGCATCCAGGCAATCTTCGGGCACACCTCGCGGCGGTGATGAACGTCGCGCATATCCCCGCCGAGCACCATCACGTTACCCTGCTCAATGGCCCGCGCCCCGGCGATGAGAGAGAGCAGGCTCGATTTGCCGACGCCGTCCGGGCCAATCAGGCCGACCATGCGCCGCGCCGGGATCGCCAGACTGATATCCCGCAGCGCCACGGTGGTGCCGAAGCGCTGGCCAACGTTGTCCAGCCGGGCGACGGGGGGCGAGGTATCCTGTGGCGTCAGTATCATTGCGGCAACCTTACCGTCAGGGCTTCAGGCCAGGACAGCTGGTTATCCAGCCGCACGTAAGCCATGCCGGGCAGACCGGTTTTGACATACTCCAGGTGCTGCGCCAGCAGCTCCGGCGGGATACGCGCTTTGACGCGGAACATCAGTTTGAGACGCTCGTCGCGGGTCTCCACCGTTTTCGGCGTGAACTGGGCGACGCTGGCGACAAAGCTGATATTGGCCGGGATCACCAGATCCGGAGCGGCATCGAGGATCAAGCGCGCTTCGCTGCCGAGCGCCAGCAGACCTGCCTGTTCGGTGGGCAGAAAGAAAGTCATATAGACGTCAGCGAGATCGACCATATTCAGCACCCGACCACCGGCGGCCAGCACTTCACCCGGCTCGGCGACGCGATACTGAATACGGCCGTCGCGGGGGGCTTTCAGCTCGCTATCGTCAATATCGGCGAGGATCCGCCGCTCGGTCGCCTGGGCGGCTTCGACGCGGGTTTGCGCCTGAATAATACTGGTGCGGGCGGCCTCGATGGCGGCGCGGGCGGCAGAGACCTGGGCTTTCGCCGACTCCAGCGCCGCGCGAGCGCTCTCTGCTGCCGCGCGATCGTCATCCAGTTGCTGGGCGGAGACGGCGCCGCGCTGGGAGAGAGTGTGCGAGCGGACGTGACGTTTCGCCGTGGAGTCGAGCTCCGCCTGACGCTGCTTCACTACCGCTTCGCTGGCGCGCATTTCACTTTGCCGCTGATCGAGCAAGGCTCTGGCGGCCAGGACCGCGCTTTCCGCTTCCTTGATTTGCGCGGCGGCTTCAAGACGCTGCTCGTTCAGTACACGGGTATCCATTCTCGCCAGCACCTCTCCCTGGTGCACGAACTGGCCCTCTTTGACCAGAATGGTGTCGATACGCCCGGCGATTTTGCTGGCAATATCCACCTCGGTGGCTTCGATTCGTCCGTTGCTACTGGCAAAACCCTCCGGGAGGCCCGGCGGGCGCAGCAGCCACCATGCTGCGGCGGCGAGTACCACCAGTAAGCCGACAAAATACCCTGTCCAACGTTTCTTTATTTTGTCCATACGCGACTCGCTTGATTCCCTGTGCGAAGTGATACGCGTGTCTTCTCCGGCGGGCGGAGCGTCCTCCTTGCGAAGGACGAATGAGTGGGGAAGGGCCGCTGACGCAGCGCTCTACCGCGTCGATGCGCAGCCGAACGCTGTACTACTTATGTGGTCATCATCAGCGATCCTGGCCTTAATGAAACACGCATAGTGAGAGCTACCGTTAACGTGATAGTAACATTCGCGGCGGTGTTGTCCACACTAAAGGCAGGGTCTTGTCGACGCGTTAACAAAATATCCACTACCGGAAACCTTTCATCACCTCAGAACAGGACCGGCAGCCCCAGACCTCGTTTCACTTCATGCAGCGTCTGCTGCGTCAACTGGTGGGCGCGCTCGCTGCCCTGACGCAACAATTCCAGCAACATCCCTTTATCCTGAATAAAGGTGGCCCGCCGTTCGCGGATCGGCGCCAGGAGCGCCTGCAGGCAGGTTTCCAGTTCATTTTTACACTGGCGATCCCCCAGCCCGCCGCGCTGATAGTGGGCTTTCATCTCAGCCACCAGTGCCTTATCGCTATGGAAAGCGTCGAGATAGGTGAACACCACGTTGCCGTCGACATGCCCCGGATCGCTGACTCTCAGGTGCGTCGGGTCGGTATACATCGCGCTGACCGCGCGGTGGATCTCCTCTTCACTGGCCGATAACGTCAGCGTATTGCCCAGCGATTTCGACATTTTGGCGTTGCCGTCGACGCCCGGCAGGCGGCTCACTTCGCTGAGTAGCGCCTTGCAGTGGCGCAGCACTGGCGCGCCGGTGAGGCTATTCATCTTGTGGACGATCTCGTTGGTCTGCTCAATCATCGGTAGCTGATCGTCGCCCACTGGCACCAGTTCGGCTTTGAAGGCGGTGATATCTGCCGCCTGGCTAATCGGATAGGCGAGAAAGCCCACCGGCAGCGAACGGGCGAATCCCTTCTGGGCAATCTCATTTTTGACCGTCGGATTACGTTCCACGCGGGCGACGGTGACGATATTCATATACAGCGCGCTGAGCTCCGCCAGCGCGGGCAGGGCGGACTGCAGGCAGATCGTGGTGAGCCTGGGGTCAATGCCGACGGCCAGATAATCGGCCATCACTTCGAGAATATGATGGCTGATTTTTTGCGGGTTGCTGCCGTTGTCAGTGAGCCCTTGCAGGTCGGCGATCAGGATAAACTGCTGGTGGTTGTGCTGCAGCGCGACGCGCTGGCGCAGCGAGCCGACGTAATGGCCAAGATGTAGCTGGCCGGTGGGGCGGTCGCCAGTGAGGATGGTTTGCGGATGGTTCATCAGGGACTCCTTATCAGACTGTTCAGCCGAAAGACGTCCTGAAAACACCAAAGCCGCCTTCCGGCGGCTTTGAAAATGGAAACGTGTATCGTGCCGCCTGTTATGCAGGCAGCCACCAACGGCGGGGATAGGTCACGATCGCGTTTCTGTTCATCTTTTTATCCTGCCACGAAACCATAGTGGGGTAAACCCTGTTTGGTAAAACGCCCGGCGGCGCTGCGCTGGCGCGGGCCTACGGACTGCCCGCACAGGCCGGGTAACAGGATAAAACGACCGCTGTTACATGGTCGAGAAGACGTTCATGATCACGCCGCCGGAGATAATCAGCGCCATGGCGATAATGGCCGCCAGGTCCGGTTTCTGCTTATAGAGGATCATGGAGCAGATGGTGACGCCGACGATACCGAAGCCGCACCACAGCGAGTAGGCCACACCCACAGGGATGGTGCTCATTGCGCGGGTGAGGGCGAAGTAGCAGAGGCCGTAGGCGCAGACCACCAGCACCGAAGGGGCCAGTTTGCTGAAACCGTTGGTCTTTTTGATCATCGAGGTGCCGGTGATTTCGGAGCCGATAGACAGCGCCAGCCATAAAAATCCGAGATTAAACATAGGGGGTATTCCTTTCCTGTTAGTTAGCGATGTTCTTATCCATGGCGGCGGCTGGCGCGGCGGGCGCCGCCTCTTCGCTCGCTTCGGAACCCATTTTCGAGAACAGGTTCATGATAATGATGCCGCTGGCGATCACCGCCATGCCGATGATGGCGGCGGTATCCGGGTGCTGGCCGTAGAATGCCATTCCCAGCGTCGAGACCACCAGAATGCCGGTGCCGGACCAGGTGGCGTACGCCAGACCGACCGGGATATCTTTCACCGCCCTTGAGAGCGAATAATAGCAGGTGCAGTAAAGCGCAATCAGCAACCCGAGCAGCAGCATTTTGCTGCCGCCTTCGCTGCTACCGAACATTTTTAACGTCGAGGTTGCCGAGGTTTCGGAGAGGATAACCAGCAGCATCCATAACCAGCATTTTGTTTTCGAAGACATCGTTAAGCTCCAGGTTTTTCGTTGGGTAAGGTCATATCTTTCTGTTTTTTAAGTAATCAATGGCCGCATCGGTCAGCTGAGCGCGCGGGGCCGCCGCCAGCGCCGGATTATTCACCACGTCTGTGACGGTAAGATAACGGCGCGGTTCGCTGCTGGCGGCGGCCGGCGCGGTGGGTGCGTCCAGCTTCGCCAGCAGCTCATTCATGGTGCCGAGGAAGACGCCGCAGGCTTCCAGACGAGCCAGTGTGGCCTGCAGATGCCCGGCATAGGCGCTGCCGGCCTGCGCGCCGCGCAGCTGGTTGAGCTCGCTGTGCGGATCGCAGTGGTAGCGCAGGGCCAGAACCGGAATACCCGCCAGCAGCGCCTCGTGCGCGCAGCGGGAAACCGGATTGCGCAGGGTGCCGTTCAGCAGATCCGAGGCTTGCGGATAATCGAGAAAAGGCAGCAGTACCCCCCGCCATGGCGCTGACGGCAGGGCATCCTGCCAGGCCGATGACGGGATAATCTCGCCCACCTCTCGCCAAGCGGTGGCGTCGGCGAGACCCTCCTCCAGCGCGAGGCGCAGCGGATAGCCGCTTCCCGCCAGGCGCTGGCGGATTGCCGCGCGGTAGCCGTCTGCGGCGGTCACCATCACCAGTACCGGCGGCCGCAGGCGCTGCAAAATCCGCGCAACTACACCTTCAATCTGTTCGTCGGTCATGGCGAGCCTCCGTTAGCCGATGAGCGTCACCTGCGCGCCGTTTTTTAACCCGGCGGCATTGGCTTCTTCGGTGTCGATGTGAAATTCCAGCGCGAAGTCATCGCGCACCCGCACCACCACTTCATCGAAAGTCAGCTGGCGCTCGCCGTTGCTGCGCACGCTGACCTTCTGGCCATTGCTGACGTTGAGCTGGCGCGCGTCCTGCGGCGACATATGAATATGCCGCCAGGCGCAGATCACCTGAGAATGGAGCTCAACGTGACCGGCGGGGCCAATCAGCAGCGCGCTACCGGCATTCTCCAGTTGCCCGGACTCACGAACTGGCGCTTGAATGCCGAGCGTGAAGCAGTCGGCGCGCGACACTTCCAGTTGCGATAGCGGGCGGGTCGGGCCGAGGACGCGAACGTTGGTCAGCGAGCCCTTCGGCCCGACGGCGGTTACGCACTCCTGGGCGGCAAACTGCCCCGGCTGGCGCAGCGGTTTGAACGGCGTCAGGCTGTAGCCTTTACCGAACAATGCCTCGACGTCCTGTTGCGCGAGATGGACGTGGCGGTTGGAGATCCCCACCGGGATCGCCGGCGCCGTTGCGCTCAGGCGGGCGACGATTTTTTCGCGAAGCAAAGTGTCGATCATGACTTCTTCCCTTTCTTCAGCGCAGGGTGCTTATCTTCCGCTTCGTTCGGGATAGCGGGCGGAACGATGGGTTCCGGGGCGGTGATAACCACCGGTTCGTCCGTTTTTTCCTCGCGCGGAGGGTTGCCTTTGAGGTTGCTTAACGCTTCAACCACGCAGCGCTCCGGACGGGCAATGACCAGCGACTTCACGGTGTGCTCGGCGCCGGCAACCGCCACGCCGCGTTCTATAGCGGTGTGGATGGCGCTGATTTCCCCTTCAAAGCAGACGCTCACCAGCCCGGAGCCTGGTTTGCGATAGCCAATGCAGGTCACTCCCGCGGCTTTACAGGCGGCGTCGACGGCCTGAATGGCGGCGACCCATCCTCGCGTTTCAATTACGCCTAAACTTTTCATGGTCGGCTCCTGTTAATGGCGGACTAAGCGAATATCAAAATCAAATTGCCGGAAGAAGGCTTCCAGCCGGTCCAGTTCATCCGGCGAATAAGACGGGTCCTGGCTAATCGGGTAGGGCATATCCAGGCGTTCGTACTTTTTGCGTCCCAGCTGGTGGTACGGCAGCATGTCGATACGGCGGATATTCCCGCGCTTCGCCAGCTTCTGTACGTAATCAATGGCGCCGGTAATGGCGTCGAATGAGTCGTTGTAGCCGCGAATGAGCGGCATACGCACAATGACGTTGGCGCCGGAATCCACCAGCCATTCGAGATTGCGGCGGATCCCTTCGTTGCCGATGCCGAGCATCGCCTTGTGGTGTTCGCTGTTAATCTGCTTAATGTCGAATAAGAAGGTGTCGGTGACCGGCGCCAGCTTCTGGTAGTTGGCAAGTGGGGTGGTGCCCTGGGTTTCGACGGCGGTGTTAATCATCATCTTTTTGCATTCGCTGAATAAGGCGACGGCAAAATCGGTCTGCAGGCTCATCTCGCCGCCGCCGATGGTGACGCCGCCGCCGGAGGAGATGTAGAAGTCGTAGTCCTGCATGATGATCTCCATCAGCTCGCTGACGGTGACGTCCTTGCCCATAATGTCCAGCGCGTTCTGGGTGCAAATCTCTTCGCATTTGCGGCAGCCGATGCAGTCTTTATGGCGGTCGACGAAGTGCTTCATTTCGCCGTTCTCTTCCGCCCGATAATGAATACCCGCCGGACAGACGCTGACGCAGTCGCCGCAGTTAATGCATTTGTCGTGCGAGAACATCACCTGGAACTGGCTGTTCAGCCCTTCCGGGTTGGCGCACCACGGGCAGCGAATGTTGCAGCCCTTAAAAAACACCAGCGTGCGAATGCCATCGCCGTCATAGATCGAATATTTCTGGATATTGAAAATTCGGCCCGTTAATTCTTGTTTTGCGATCACGCTTGCCTCCCGCTCCGTCCCGTTACGGGACGGAGAACTTCCGGTTATTTCTCAAATACAGCTCATTTAATTCTCTTTAAGAGAACTAGAACTTCTCAATCACCGTACGGCTGATGATCTCGTCCTGGACCTCTTTGCACAGCTCAACGAAGTAGGCGCTGTAGCCGGCGACGCGGACGATCAGGTCGCGGTATTTCTCCGGCTCCTGCTGCGCCTTCTTCAGCACTTCGTTATCGACATAGCTGAACTGCATCTGGCCATTGCCGAGAATCGAGGCGGTACGCAGCAAGGTAATCAGGCCATGGCGACCTTCCGGGGTATCCAGCAGCCCTTTGAGGAATTTGAAGTTGTGCACCATGCCGATATTCATGGTTTCCACGTTCATCTTGCTGACCGACTTGATAATCGCCGTTGGGCCTTGCTTATCCGCGCCCTGGGTCGGGCTGATGCCGTCGGAGAGCGGCATCCACGCCAGGCGGCCGTTCGGCGTGGCGTTGGTCAGCTCGCCGATGGGCGTGTTGTTGGAGATAGACAGGGTGCCGTGGCTGAGGGTCGAGTAGAGCATCTTGTACTTACGGCACTCTTTCTCGGTCCATTCGGTAATATCCAGCGCGTACTGGTCGACATAGTTATCGTCGTTACCGTATTTCGGCGCGTTCAGGCAGTCGCGACGCAGCGCTTCGTAACCTTCAAAGTTGGCCAGCAGCGCATCGCGGATCTGCTCAAGGGTGTATTTCTTCTCTTCGAACACCAGCTTGCGGATCGCCGCCATCGAGTCGACGTAGGTCGCCAGACCGGAGAAAATCAGCCCCGGACCGTGGTTGACCATCGCGCCGCCGGCGGCGACATCTTTGCCGCTTTCCATGCAGCCTTCGACCAGCAGCGACATCAGCGGCTTCGGCGCCACATCGCGGTGGACGCGCTGGCTGATGACGGTGCCGATAGCCGACAGGCGCACGATATGGGCGATCTGCTGTTTTACCGCCGCGTCGAATGCTTCGAAGGTGCGCAGGTCGCGCAGGTCGCCGGTGTCCAGCCCCTGATAGCTATCGAACAGCACCATCCGCCCGCGGTTAAGCACGAACTCGATAGCGATAGGCCACTGGGTGTAGCCGGTGGAGGTCCACTGGTAGATGCGCCCGGATTTCTGCGGTTCAACGCAGCCCATCAGGCAGTAATCGCGGGCGTCTTCAAAATCGAAGCCTTTGCGCAGCATCATCTTGATGTGGGAGTCATCGAAGTGGCAGGCCGGGAAGCCCATTCCCGCTTTCACCACGTCGACGATTTTTTCCATGTATTTCTGCGGCGACTGGTTGTGGATACGGCAGGCCAGCGACGGCTGGTAAACCTTCACGAAGCGCACGGCGTCCATAATCAGATAGGTCAGATCGTTACAGGCATCGCCGCCGCTACGTTTCTGGCCGCCAACGGTGAGGTTGATAAACGGCTGATAACCCGCGAAATATTTCGCTCCCAGTTCGCTCGACATCCACATCAGTTCGGCACATTTGATGATAAACGCCTGCAGCAGCTCCAGTGCGGTGTCGTGGGTCAAGCGGCCTTCGCGGATATCGGCTTCGAACATTGGATAGCAGTACTGGTCGACGCGCCCCAGCGACAGCCCGGTCTGGTTCTCTTCGATTTCAAACAGTGATTCGACGGTCCAGATACTCTGCAGCGCTTCCTGCAAGGTCTTCGGCGGATTGGCCGGCACGTTTTCGTTGACGTCGGCGATGGTCAGCAGCTCGGCGCGGCGCTGGGCGTTTTGCTCTTTAGCCGCCAGTTCGCGGGCATGGGCGGCGATGCGGCGAGCGTAGTTGACCACCCCTTCGCAGGTTTCAATCGCCGCTTTGTAGTAGTAAATGCGGTCGATATCTTCCGGATTTTCCATGCTCAGGCTGGCCAGATGCGCCTCGGCATCGGCTTTAATGCCGTTCATCCCTTTGGTGAACAGCAGCACGTCGTAGCCCGGGCAGGTATCGCCGCCGCCGTTAATCTGGTGATAGGAGAGGTCGCTGACGAAGGTCTCGCCGCTGAAGGCCCAGACGCCAGCCTCACGGTATTGCGCTTCGCAAATCTCATCCAGCGAACGGCCTTCCCAGAATGGGACGATCTCTTCGCGAATGGTTTTTTTATCCGCTTCGCTGATCTCAAACGGATCCTGCGGGCGGGTGCTCATGGTGTCGAGCTCGTCGCGCACCCAGCGCCAGGCGATATCCGGCGAGAAGGCGCCCGCGCGCGGCTTGCCGCACGGATGGCCGACGATCAGCTCATCGTCCTGAATCAGAATCGGCGCGGTTTCGCAGGCGTGGCGGAAGGCTTTCGCTCGCAGCAGAATGGTCGGCATGCCTGGGTTAGCTTTCACCACTTCGGTAAAGGCCAGCGCGCGATAGATAGAGACGCTCGGGCGCACCGTCAGGTAGTGGTTGCGCAGGCGCTGCATACGCGGGGTTAACCCTTCCATCACCGGCGTGTCGGCGCAGGCGGCAAACGGGGCGTGGCTGACCTGCTGTACGCCGCTAAACAGACGCACCGGCAGATTCAGCGCGCTGAGGTTTTGCTGCGCGCTGAGGAACATGTCGGAGAGTTCGTTGATGCGCGCATTCTCAAGGCTTGCGCCGTGCAGCATGGCGTCAAACATCGGATAACCGTCGATCGCGCAGGCGGCGCGCACTTCGCACAGTTCCGCCAGCTTGAACCACAGCGATTCGACGATTTCATACGCCTGCTGCGGGGAGAGCGCGCCGTTGTTGATATCGTGCTGGTAGTAAGGCAGCAGGGCTTTGTCGGCGCCTTCCGGGTTGACGGCGTAGCTGCCGTTATCGAGCTGGAGCGCCAGCTGGAACAGATAAAAGGCCTGGCACGCTTCTTTGAAGCTGCGCGCCGGATGCGCCGGAACATGGTGCAGAATGGCGGCGCTGTCCAGCAGTTCCGCCCGGCGGTAAGCGTTGGTTTCCGCGGCGGCCAGCTGTTCGGCGCTGTTGGCCAGGTTTTGCGCCAGCGCCAGCAGGGCGTCGCAGGCGTAGATGGCGGCGCGACAGCCGTTGACTTCATCCATGCCGCTGCGGCTGACGGCGCTGCCCAGCGCGCGGGTTTTCTCTTCCAGCTGATGTTTTATCGCCAGTACGCCTTTTTCGACCACCAGCTTGTAATCCGGGGAGTCGAGATCGCTATTCAGATTGAGAAACTGGAACGCGGACGGGCGACGGGCGGCGCTCTCGTCGTGGAAAATCGCCCCGTGCGGTTTGCGGGTCTGGTTGCCGACGATCAGCTCGTCGGCGCTGATGCACAGCGGCAGCTGGCGCATCAGTTCATAGAAACGGCGCGCCGGTTTGACGGCGGCGGGAACCCCGGCGATATCGCCATCAAGGGCGTTGAGCGTGGTGGCATGTTCGGTGCACAGGGTGCTTTTCTGGGCGAGTAAACGGTCTGCCAGCACTTTTACGCGCGGCGTTAAGTTGTAGTGTGCCATGAAGTATTCTCCAGATGTTCTTGTTAGTTGCCCGCATTGTTGCCGGGTGGCGCTGCGCTGACCCGGCCTACTCGCGCGTTACCCGTAGGCCCGTGCAAGCGGAGCGCCGCCGGGCGATTCCGGGCAACCGGACCACGCCTGGCGATAAAGTTCGGTTAACGCATTAGCGTCCGGCGTACGTGGGTTGGTTGGCGTGCAGCTGTCGCGCAGCGCCTGGCCAACCATCTCCGGCAAACGGCGGTCGAATTCAGCCGCCTCGATGCCGGTTTCGCTGATGCCGGAGGGCATGCTTAGTTCGTCTTTTAACGCCTGAATGGCGACCAGCAGGCTGGCGACGCCCTGGCGCGGCGAGGCGGCAGGCAGATCCAGCAGATGCGCCAGGCGGGCATATTTATGCGCCGCGAAGGTGTCGCACTGGCCGTGGAAATCGGCGTTCCAGGCGACGACGTACGCCATCAGCAGGGCGTTGGCGCGGCCATGGGGCACGCGGAAGACGCCGCCGAGCGCGTGGGCCAGGCTGTGGGTGATCCCCAGCGATGCGTTGGTGAAGGCCATCCCCGCCATGCAGGAGGCGTTGTGCATCTTTTCGCGCGCCTGCAGGTCGTCACCGCTGCGCCAGCAGGTTGGCAGATAGCGAAATACCTGCTGCACCACTTTCTCCGCCAGGGCGTCGGAAAAGTCGCTGGCGGCGCGGGAGACGTAGGCCTCAAGGGCGTGACACAGCACGTCCATGCCGGTGTCGGCGGTAATAGCCGGCGGCACCGAGGCCACCAACGCCGGGTCCAGAATGGCGATATCCGGCAGCAATGACGCATCCACCAGCACCAGCTTTTCCGCGTTGGCTTTCACCACTGAAAAGGCGGTGACTTCCGAACCGGTACCGCTGGTGGTCGGGATGGCGACGAAGCACGGACGGGGACGGCCGGCCTGCGGACGGGTTTGCGCCAGGGAGAAAATAACCGCTTTGGCGGCATCGATAACCGAACCGCCGCCGAGCGCGATAACCAGATCCGGGTAGTGGTTATCCATCAGCTTCATACCGCGCACCACGGTGGCGATATCCGGATCCGCCACCACGTCGTCCCACACCTGCCAGGCGATCCCGCGCTGGCGCAGCAGGGCGGTGACGCGCTCGGCGAGGCCAAACTTCACCATCGCTTGATCGGTCACCAGCAGCACGCTGCGGGCGGACAGTTCGTTCAGCACCGAAAGGGCGTCCTGACCGAAGCAAATCCGCGGTTTCAGTAAAAATTCACTCATTGGGCTATTCACTCCTGTTCGGCGTCCCGAAACACCTTCTCGACAATGGCGACCACCGACATCGCTTTGTAGCGGTCTTTATTGAGCGCGAAGTACTCTTCCGCCAGCACGATGTCGTGCATACCGGCGCCGACGTTATCGACGGCGGCCCAGGTCTGGTCCTTCATCGGCTGCTGTTTGTCATCTAAGCGAGTGATCAGAAGCAGGTTGCTGCCGCGCAGCTCATCGCATTTTTGCGTGGCGACAACATGGCCGGTCACCTTTGCGAGAATCATCGTTTTATCGCCTTATATCAGTGGGTTACTTAGCGAGGTGCTCCAGCACCTGGCGGATAACGCGTTCCACGTTTTGCTCATTGATTGCGCCTTCCGCATGCGCTGCGGCGCCTGCGCTGGCGAAGCGGTCATCGCTGCCTGCCGGGTGTGCTGGCGCAGCGTTCGCCGGGGCGTTGAAACGCACGTCATCAAGAATGCTGCGCTGCGGATCGCTCGTCGGCGTGACGATGGTCGGCTGCGGCTCAGGGCGGCTGCCCGGGGCGCGCAGTTCGTCAATCGACCGCACGCCGTAGCCGACTTTGCGGATGTTGAGCAGGTTCATCGGGCCGACGTTGTCGGAGCTGGAACCGCCGCCGACCGCGCCGCAGCCGAGGGTCAGCGCCGGGGAGATATTGGTGGTGGCGCCGATGCCGCCGAGCGCCGCCGGGGTGTTGATCAGGATGCGGTTGACCGGTTTTTCGAGGCTGAACTGGCGGATGACGTCCTGGTTGCGGGTGTGGATCACCAGCGTATGGCCGAGCCCTTCATTGGTCAGCAGCTCTACCACACGGTGACAGGCGGCTTTCCAGTCCTCTGCCACGTACAGGCCGAGTACCGGGCACAGTTTTTCGCGCGAGTAGGGGTTTTTCGGCGAGACGGTGGTCTGCTCGGCGATCAGCACTTTGGTGCTGGCCGGGACGCAGAAGCCGGCCATCTGGCTGAGGTACAGCGCGGTTTTGCCGACCACTTTCGGGTTGATGGTGCCGTTCGGGCGCAGCAGCAGCGCCGCCATTTTCGCCGCTTCATCTTCATTCATGAAGTAAGCACCCTGCGCTTCCAGCTCGCGGTGAACCTCATCGTAAATGCAGCCTTCGACGATGATCGACTGCTCGGAGGCGCAGATCACGCCGTTATCGAAGGTTTTGCTGGTGATGATATCTTTCACCGCGTGATGGATATCGGCGCTGCGTTCGATAAATGCCGGGCCGTTGCCCGGGCCGCCGCTGATGGTCGGGGTGCCGGACGCGTAGGCCGCGCGCACCATGCCTTCCCCGCCGGTGGCGAGGATCAGCGAAACGTCTTTGCTGTGCATCAGCTCTGAGGTGGCTTCGAGGGTCAGCTGGGTGATGCCGTCGACGCTGCCCTCCGGCGCGCCGGCCGCTTCCGCCGCGCGTTTGACGATCTCAATCGCCTTCCAGCTGCACTGACGCGCGCCCGGATGCGGGGAGAAGATAATGGCATTGCCGGCCTTGAGGGCGATCAGAGCTTTGTAGATAACCGTAGAGGTTGGGTTAGTTGAGGGAACCAGCGCGCAAATCACGCCCAGCGGCACGCCCACATCCATCACTTTTTTTACCGGGTCGTCATGAATGATGCCGACGGTCTTCATATCTTTGATGGCGTCGTAGACGCGCAGCGAGGCGAAGCGGTTTTTCAGCACTTTGTCCTGCCAGTTGCCAAAACCGGTCTCTTCCGCGGCCATTTTCGCCAGCGCTTCGGCATGGTGCGCTGCTTCCTGGGCCACGTTTTTCACGATGGCGTCGATTTGCTGCTGCGAAAAGGTGGCCAGCATTGCCTGCGCCTTTTTGGCGTTGCGCACCAGTTCCCGGGCGTTCTGCCGGGACTGCAAATCGTTATCCAGTTCAATCATGAGTCTATCCTTCATCAGACGAAAAGAGTGGGGACGGGGCGTGCCCTGTCAGGTCATGCTTTGTGCTGCGCCGCGATTTTTTCGATGTCGTTATGGGGACGCGCGATGACGCGAGAGCTGACGACTTCGCCAATGCGTTTCGCCGCTTCCACGCCGGAGTCGACCGCCGCGTTGACCGCGCCGACGTCGCCTTTCACCATCGCGGTGACCAGGCCGGAGCCGACGTTTTCATAGCCGATCAGTTCGACGTTGGCGGC
>NZ_JBEAHS010000018.1:0-23536 GCF_040062505.1 Klebsiella sp. JN_Kp127 | reverse complement strand
GCCTGATAAGCGAAGCGCCATCAGGCAGTGTGGCGGCGGTAGAGCATCAATTCCCCGTGATCTGAGAATGTCGTCCAGGTGTGATGTCACGTTGATGCCGGGCGGCGGCTACGCCTGACCCGGCCTGGGTTGTGCGGCAGGGGTAATCCCCCGGTTTGCGTCGCCATCCCGTAGGCCTGATAAGCGAAGCGCCATCAGGCATGGCTTTGATTAGCCGTCCCACCGCCCGGGATACCCCGGGCCGTTTTATGCCTGACGATTACACCTCATAATCCAGCTCATCCTGCTTTGCCAGCGGAACGATCTGCACCTTCTGCACCCGATGGCTGTCGACCTGCAGCGTACGCAGGGTATAACCGTCAATCTCAATGGTTTCTCCCACCTGCGGCACATGCTGCAGATACTCCATCAGCAGACCGGCAACAGTGTGGTACTCACGTTTATCATCCAGCGGCAGCGGAACATACTGCACCAGATCCTCCAGCGGCATATGGCCGTTGACCGTCCACGAACCGTCCGGATGGTGCTGAATATCGTGCCGGGCGTCGATCTCCTCCACCTCGTTGGGCAGATTACCGGCAATGGTCTCCATCACGTCGCTCAGGGTCACAATCCCCTCGACGGAGCCAAACTCATCCACCACAAAGGCAAAATGGGTGCGGGCCTGACGAAACTGCTCAAGGGCGGAGAGGAGCGGTAACCCTTCCGGAAAGACCAGCGGCTGGCGCACCAGCGCCTGCAGATCCAGCGGCTCCTGGCGCAGGGACTGCTGGAGCAGGTCGATAACATGCACCACCCCCAGCAGGTCTTCATTATCCTTTCCGCCGGTGACCACCAGGCGGGTGTGCTGATTTTTTTCCACCAGGCTGCGGATCTCTTCCTCCGGCGCGCTGAGATCGATGCGCTCGATATCATGGCGGGAGGTCATAATACTGCTGACGGTGCGCTGATTCAGGTTCAGCACCCGCTCAATCATCAGCCGTTCCTGCGGATTAAACAGCGGATGATGGTCCTGATCGGCGACCAGCGACGCCGTGTCAGCATCCAGTTCAGCTTTTTCTTTCTGCCCGCTCAAAAGATTCATTACCGCCTCGGTAGTGCGCTGACGCAGCGTCATATTGGCGGAGAGAAAGCGACGGCGGTTAAACAGCGCCAGCTGGTTAAGGGCTTCAATCATCACCGAGAAGCCAATTGCCGCATATAAATAGCCTTTCGGAATAATAAAGCTGAAGCCTTCAGCAATCAGGCTGAAGCCGATCATCAGCAGGAAGCTCAGACAGAGGATCACGATGGTCGGGTGGCTGTTAACGAAGCGCGTCAGCGCCTTGCTGGCCATCAGCATCAGGCTGATAGCGATGATCACGGCGGCCATCATCACCGCCAGGTGGTCGACCATCCCAACCGCGGTGATCACCGAGTCGAGCGAGAAGATAGCGTCGAGCACCACGATCTGCGCCACCACGGCCCAGAATTTAGCCCCTCTGCGCTGGGTGGGATTATCGCTGTCTTTTCCCTCCAGTCGCTCATTAAGCTCGACGGTCGCTTTAAACAGCAGGAACAAGCCGCCGAACAGCATAATTAAATCGCGGGCGCTGAAGCTGAAGTCGTGAAAAACAATCAGCGGTTTGGTCAGGGTGACGAGCCAGGAGATAGAGGCCAGCAGCAGGAGACGCATCACCATCGCCAGCATCAGGCCAGTGATCCGCGCGCGGTCGCGCTGGGCGGGCGGGAGCTTCTCAGCGAGGATAGCGATAAAGACCAGGTTATCGATACCTAACACCAGTTCGATAACGACCAGCGTGACGAGACCTGCCCAGATTGACGGATCGGCAATCCATTCCATATGTATTAAAACCTGTACGACTGCGGTATGTGTTACCCCGATCATGGATAAGATGGGTATAAAATGCAATAACGACGCGGATAGCGTCCTGCCATGGGTGGATATATTTCCAGCAGATTAAGCGAACCGATAAGAATTATGTTCCGGTAAAGAACAGTGAAAAAATAACACTATGGCGGTTGCCTGGAATAAGCGGGCCAATATCAGAACGTCTGCCGCTGCGCTTCCGCCAGGGGCGCAAAAGCGGCGCTGTGACACCGCTCGTCGCAGCGAGCGGTGATGCCCACGCTATGGGGGAAGAGCGAAATTCCTCGCAAAATCGGCATAATTCAGCTCATAAAGGGGGCGCAGAATAGGGCGGCTCCTGGTTTTATTCCGCCGATTATGGCTTGTATAGCGAACTGTCCAGCGGTAAGTTCTGAAATATATTGCCTGGATAAATTTATTATCTATACCTATTCTTTGCGGGCATAGGTGCGGCACGGCAGCCCTGGCGTGCTGGCGCGCCCTGTGGACGTGGATCTCGGCCACATTGCACGGCGCAGAGAAACGCACCGCTGAATAACCTGATCGAGAATAAGATTATTCTCACTTCTAACTGTTGGTAAAAGGGAGTTATGTGTATTCTTTTACGTGACAGTGAATTTAAGAATTTGGCGGGCAGATGCCCGGGCAGTATCCGTGTATTATCAGTTTCAATGGATTTGTGACATGTACAATTTTGCAAAACCGCGTGTTTTGCAACCAAACAGGTGAAGATGAATATGGCGAATTTGAAAGCGGTTATTCCGGTCGCAGGACTAGGCATGCATATGCTGCCGGCCACCAAGGCAATTCCAAAGGAGATGCTGCCGATCGTTGATAAGCCAATGATTCAGTACATTGTTGACGAAATCGTCGCCGCCGGGATCAAAGAGATTGTTCTGGTGACGCACTCCTCGAAGAACGCGGTGGAAAACCACTTTGATACCTCCTACGAGCTGGAAGCCCTGCTTGAGCAACGCGTGAAGCGCCAGCTGTTGGCGGAAGTCCAGGCCATTTGTCCGCCGGGCGTAACCATCATGAACGTGCGCCAGGCGCAGCCGCTGGGTCTGGGCCACTCCATTCTCTGCGCCCGCCCGGTCGTCGGGGATAACCCGTTTGTGGTGGTCCTGCCGGATATCATCCTTGACGGCGGTACTGCGGACCCGCTGCGCTATAACCTCGCCGCCATGGTCGCCCGCTTTAACGAGACCGGCCGCAGCCAGGTGCTGGCGAAACGCATGCCGGGGGATCTCTCCGAATACTCCGTGATCCAGACCAAAGAGCCGATGGTGGCGGAAGGGCAGGTAGCACGTATCGTGGAGTTTATTGAAAAACCGGATGAACCGCAGACTCTGGACTCCGACCTGATGGCGGTGGGCCGCTACGTGCTGTCGGCAGATATCTGGGCCGAACTGGAGCGCACCGAGCCGGGCGCCTGGGGGCGCATCCAGCTGACCGACGCCATTGCCGAGCTGGCGAAGAAGCAGTCCGTCGACGCGATGCTGATGACTGGCGAAAGCTATGACTGCGGTAAGAAAATGGGCTATATGCAGGCCTTCGTCACCTACGGAATGCGTAACCTGAAAGAGGGCGCCAAATTCCGCGAAAGCATCAAAAAGCTGCTGGCCTGAACGCCAGCCTGAGACCGAGCGGCAGGCTCTGAACATCCGTCCTGCCGCTCATAACGTTATGCAGAATTTATTCATAACGTGAATGTTATAACGATTGTAAAGAAACGTATGGCTTCGGAGACTTCTGGTAGTTTGTCTCTGGCCTCTGTGGTGCAATGGTCGGAGTAGCGGCAATAATGCTTTATGAATAGTCACTTAGTGCGACAATTCCTAAAGTGCAGGGAAAGCGATCAACGTCAGCCAAAAATAAAACTTGACTGCGATCATGTTTCCGCTTTAAACATCTCACTTGCATGCATAAAAATGTGAAATGAATTGGCATGCGAGCTGGTACAGACATTATGGATAATCCCTGAGCACGGCAGTGGACATCATCGAAGGATCACAGGTATATGAACTGGCAACTCATCTCATTTTTTGGCGATAGCACCGTCTTGCTGCCCAGCGCAGCGGCGCTGTTTATTGTCCTGATGCTGCGTAAAACGTCGCGGTTGCTGGCGTGGCAGTGGAGTTTGCTGTTCGGCATCACCGGCGCCATCGTCTGCGCCTCCAAACTGGCCTTTATGGGCTGGGGACTGGGTATTCGTGAGCTGGATTACACCGGCTTCAGCGGCCACTCAGCGCTCTCCGCGGCCTTCTGGCCTATCTTCTTATGGCTGCTCAGCGCTCGTTTTTCGGCGGGTGTGCAAAGAGCAGCGGCCGCCACCGGCTATGTTTTAGCCGCAGTGGTGGGGTATTCACGGCTGGTCATCCATGCGCATTCCGTCTCGGAAGTGATCGCTGGCCTGCTGCTGGGTGCTACCGGCAGCGCTTTGTTCCTGTTGCTGCAAAAACGTACCACCCGTTCGGATAGCGTGAATATTTCCTGGGGCGGCGTCGCGTGCCTGGTGATGGTTCCGCTTATCCTGTTACATAGCGGCAATAAAGCGCCGACCCAGTCCCTGCTGGGGGAAATCGCCACCGCAGTTGGGCCGTTGGACAAACCCTTTACGCGTACCGAGCTGCACAAGCAGGCTTGGTAATTGCCATTTGTTTTACAGGGGAAATTAAGTTTTCGTTGGTTAATTAGACAAATAAGAAAATAATCTACTATATGCCGGGCAATTGATAATTCATATTTATGAAATAATGAAGTGCTACTACATTGCTATCGCCTGTTTACCTGGATATAGCCGTGCTCAGACGTTTCTTAAATGCGTACAAAAAGCACCTGATGCAGATTTAATGTATATCGAGACACTGGAAACTATTAGAAATTGTAGTTGACTATGACGACATCATCTGATTTTAGAATGACACGAGCGTCATGAAAAATATTTGTTTTTTCAGTTGGTTAGCTGTGTCTGAGTCGGCACAACGATGTCGTCTAGGTGTTCGATTGTTGAGAGCAGTAAATAATCTTTATTGACGAACCGCTAATTTTCGCCAATAAAACAGCGGATAGGATTAATTGGCAGATATTCGGCACTAAGACTCCCAATTGTGACCGAAATCCCGTAGACTTAACGCCGCAAAAAATAAAGGCCTGGCCAATTATTCATCCACAGGTCGATAAAATAAGTCGTTCAGGTAGTCAGTGCGCTGGTAGCTGTGAAGCCAGGGGCGGTAGCGTCTCTGAAGCCGCCTGCTGCTGTACTATAGTTCCTGTTCAACGGCTATAAAAAATCGACCCAGCCAGGATGAATGCCCTCATCAGATATCTAACCATCTTCCACGGATATCCTCAGAAGTTGGTCAGGAGCGGCTGCTGATATCACCTGGACATTAATTTTCCCATCTCATCGATAGCCTGTAGGGTAAAATTCGCCTACATTGTGAGCTGGGCGGATGTTATAAAGATGACAAGCAGCTTAGGGTAACTGTACTTGCCTCGTCGGTGTTGCACAGTGAAGTCAGCTGGTGCCGCGAGCGCTTTCTATCTTGCTATTCCCGTCATTCTCATTGAGATACGACAGCGGGGCTGAAAATGGATCTTGTACAATGATAAAAATTGCGCGCATTGCCGTGACGCTGGGTTTGCTTTCCTCACTGGGAGCCCAGGCTTACGCGGCCGGGTTAGTAGTAAATGATAACGATCTGCGAAACGACCTTGCCTGGCTTTCCGATCGCGGGGTCATCCATCTGAGCCTGTCGACCTGGCCGCTGAGTCAGGAAGAGATCGCCCGGGCGCTAAAAAAGGCCAAACCTTCTTATTCCTCTGAGCAAGTGGTTCTGGCTCGTATCAACCAGCGACTGTCTGCTTTAAAAGCCGATTTCCGGGTCACCGGCTACACCTCCACCGACCAGCCGGGTACCCCGCAGGGGTTTGGCCAGACGCAGCCGGCAGATAATTCGTTAGGCCTGGCATTCAATAACAGCGGCGAGTGGTGGGATGTCCACCTCCAGGGCAACGTCGAAGGGGGAGAGCGGATCAGCAACGGCTCGCGCTTCAACGCCAACGGCGCCTATGGCGCGGTGAAGTTCTGGAACCAGTGGCTCTCCTTTGGCCAGGTACCGCAGTGGTGGGGGCCGGGCTATGAAGGCAGCCTGATCCGTGGGGATGCCACGCGGCCGATGACCGGCTTCCTGATGCAGCGGGCAGAGCAGGCGGCGCCGGAAACATGGTGGCTGCGCTGGGTGGGCCCATGGCAGTACCAGATCTCTGCCAGCCAGATGAATCAATATACCGCGGTGCCCCATGCCAAAATAATCGGCGGACGTTTCACTTTTTCACCTTTCCAGTCTTTAGAGTTAGGCGCATCGCGTATTATGCAGTGGGGTGGGGAAGGGCGACCGCAATCCTTTAGCAGTTTCTGGGATGGCTTTACCGGAAAAGACAATACCGGAACAGATAACGAACCAGGTAACCAGCTGGCCGGGTTTGACTTTAAGTTCAAACTTGAGCCGACTCTGGGCTGGCCGGTAAGCTTCTATGGGCAGATGATCGGCGAGGATGAGTCTGGTTACCTACCATCAGCCAATATGTTCCTCGGCGGCGTGGAAGGGCATCACGGTTGGGGTAAGGACGCGATAAATTGGTATCTGGAAGCTCATGATACACGGACAAATATGAATCGAACCGGATATAGCTACTGGCATCATACGTATACCGATGGTTATTACCAGCAAGGTTATCCATTGGGTGATGCGATGGGGGGCGATGGCCAGTTATTAGCAGGCAAAGTTGAGCTTATTACCGAGGATAACCAGCGCTGGAGTACGCGACTGGTTTATGCCAAAGTTAACCCTGAAAATCAGTCGATTAATAAAGCGTTTCCACATGCAGATACTCTGAAGGGTGTGCAGCTTAGTTGGAGTGGGGATGTGTATCAGTCGGTCCGGTTGAATACCTCACTCTGGTACACCAATGCTAACAATAGTGACACGGACGAAGTTGGCGCCAGTGCAGGAATTGAAATACCGTTTAGTTTATAAGGCTGAATGCTGGAAAACAGGAGAGATCGTGGTAGCGCTGCAGGACGCAGTCAGCTTTTATCTCTCCATAAGCCGGTAGGGAAGCAACGGCGATGACAGCTGCTCAGGAATTGGCAATCTTGGTTTACTAATGATGTGACATTATGAAGAAAAAAATTGTTAAAATTTCGGCATTAGCGTTGGTAATCGGCTTTTTATCGGGCTGTACCATTATCCCGGGTCAGGGATTGAATAGTTTACGTAAGAACGTGGTTGAGCTACCGGATAGCGATTACGATCTGGATAAATTGGTCAATGTCTATCCTATGACACCTGGGTTAATTGATCAGCTTCGTCCTGAATCTGTGTTAGCACGACCAAACCCGCAATTGGATAATTTATTACGTAGCTATGAATATCGTATTGGGGTTGGCGATGTACTAATGGTTACCGTATGGGATCACCCGGAATTGACTACTCCGGCAGGCCAGTACCGTAGCGCGAGCGATACTGGTAACTGGGTTAATTCTGACGGAACTATTTTCTACCCCTATGTCGGTAAGGTGCAAGTAGCTGGAAAAACCCTAAGTCAGGTACGCCAGGATATCGCCAGCAGATTAACGACTTACATTGAAAGCCCTCAGGTTGATGTAAGCATAGCATCTTTTAGATCGCAAAAAACCTATGTTACAGGTGAAGTTGTAAAATCTGGTCAACAACCAATCACTAATATCCCGTTGACTGTAATGGATGCTATTAATGCCGCGGGTGGCTTGGCTCCTGACGCTGATTGGAGAAATGTCGTCCTCACGCATAACGGTAAAGATACTAAGATCTCCTTATATGCCTTAATGCAAAAAGGTGATCTTACACAAAATCACTTGCTTTATCCGGGCGATATTTTATTTGTACCACGAAATGATGATCTGAAAGTATTTGTCATGGGTGAAGTTGGTAAACAAAGTACCATGAAAATGGATCGCAGTGGGATGACATTAGCTGAAGCTATAGGTAATGCTGAAGGAATGTCACAAGCATTGAGTGATGCGACAGGTGTATTTGTAATAAGACAGCTCAAAGGTGATAAGCAGGGTAAAATCGCTAATGTTTACCAATTGAATGCGAAAGATGCATCTGCAATGGTATTGAGCACCGAATTTGCTTTACAACCTTACGACATTGTTTACGTTACAGCTGCTCCAGTAGTACGTTGGAACCGTGTAGTCTCTCAATTGGTTCCCACTATTACCGGGGTGCATGATATGACAGAAGCCGCGAGATATGTAAGGAACTGGTAACTATATGTTTAAATCAGTTTTAGTTGTTTGTATTGGAAATGTTTGCAGATCACCAACTGGCGAAATGTTGCTGAAAAAAAGACTGAAAGATTTTAAGATCGGTTCTGCTGGCCTCGGTGCTTTAGTTAACCATCCAGCGGACGCTACAGCAAAAAAGGTCGCCCATGAGAACAATTTAGATCTTGATGAACACATTGCAAGACAAGTAACTAAAGATATTTGTAAAGAATATGATTTAATACTTGTTATGGAAAAAAAACATATAGACCTGATATGTAAACTAGCACCGGAATTACGTGGCAAAACTATGTTATTCGGACATTGGATAGGGCAACGAGAAATAGCCGATCCATATATGAAAAGTAAAGAAGCGTTCGAATCTGTATATAAACTTCTCGACGAATCAGCTCAAAAATGGGCAGACGTCTTAATTAAATAGTGCAGGGTATCAGATGACTGATAAACTTAATTCAATGTCTACAGGAAGCCAAGAAAGTGACGGGATCGATCTAGGTCGCTTAATCGGTGAGGTTATTGATCATAAAGGATTGATAATTTCTGTAACTTTCTTTTTTATGGGGCTAGGTTTTTTATATGCATTTCTAGCTCCACCCGTATATGAAGCAGATTCATTAGTGCAGGTTGAACAAAATGCAGGAAATAATTTTTTATCGAGTCTGTCTGAGGTTCTTCCAACAACTCCGCCTCAATCAGCAGCTGAAATTGAACTAATAAAATCAAGGATGGTGCTTGGTAAAACTATCAATGATTTAAATTTGAGCGTTGTAATTGAAGAGAAAACTACGCCAATTATAGGTCAGTTTTTAAAGAAAATACGCGGTGATGACGGCAGTTCAATAAACGTAAAATATTTTAATGTCCCACATGATGCGTTAGACACGAAGTTTACAATCAAAATAACTGGTAAAGACAGCTATACCATTGATCTTGATGATGCCGGCGAAATGAAAGGTCAAGTTAATGAGCCAGTATCTAAAAATGGATTCGAAATATTGCTGACGGAAATTAAATCTCCGCCAGGGACTGAATTTAGCATAAAACGCAAAGATTCTCTTCAAGTGCTCAGTGATCTTAATGACGCGTTTACTGTTGCAGATACTGGAAAAGATACAGGTGTATTGTCTCTATCATTAACAGGAAATGATCCTGAAAAAATAAAGACGATACTTCAAAGTATTACTGACAATTATTTGTTGCAGAACATTGAGAGGAAATCGGAAGAGGCAGCAAAAAGTTTAAATTTTTTGGATCGAAAAATCCCTGATGTCAAAAATGAACTTAATGCTGCAGAAAATAAGTTAAATTATTACAGACAGCAAAATAGCTCTGTTGATTTAACTATGGAGGCAAAATCTCTTCTGGATACAATGGTTCAATTAGATGCGCAGATTAATCAACTAACATTTTCTGAAGCTGAAGTATCCAAACTATATACAAAGGAGCATCCAACATATAGGGCTCTTTTAGAAAAAAGAAAAACTCTTGAAGAAGAGAAAAATAATCTGAAGAAAAAGATTAATAATCTTCCAGAAACACAACAAGAAGTATTACGTTTAACTCGTGATGTTCAGGTTGGGCAAGATGTCTATTTACAGCTATTAAACAAAGAACAGGAACTGAGCATTACAAAAGCAAGCACAGTGGGTAATGTACGCATAATTGATAATGCTGTAACACAACCTGATCCAATCAAACCCAAAAAGCTACTTGTAATAGTTGTTTTAACAGTGTTTGGAACAATGCTTTCCTTGATGTATGTCATAGTTAAGGTTGCGTTCCACAAAGGTGTTCAAAGTGCCGAACAACTAGAAGAAAATGGTTTGAATGTGTACGCGAGTATCCCTTTATCTGACTGGCAGTTAAAAAATGTTAACAATAACAGCAGCAAAAGTGATAAGAAAAAATTTGATGTATTAATTAAGGAGAATGGTGCAGATTTAGCTATTGAAGCTATTAGAGGGTTACGGACGCGTTTATATTTCGCAATGTTAGAAGCGAAAAACAATATTTTAATGATATCAGGTCCAAGTCCTGAAATAGGTAAAACATTCGTCAGTACCAACCTTGCAGGGGTAGTTGCTCAGGCAGGACAAAAAGTTTTATTAATTGATGCAGATATGCGACGAGGATATATGCATCACTATTTTGGCGGTTTACCTAACAATGGCTTGTCAGAAATACTCACAGGTAGGGTAGATTACGAGAAGGCTGTTGTTCATACAGAAATAGCTGGCTTGGATTACATTGGTCGTGGTGAAATACCACCAAATCCTGCGGAGCTATTGATGGGGAGTCGGATTGAAAAGTTCCTTGAGTGGGCGAGTGCAAAATATGATCTTGTATTAGTGGATACTCCGCCAATTTTAGCAGTGACCGATGCTGCAATAATTGGTCGCCATGTAGGAACTACATTGTTAGTTGCTCGCTTTGAAAAGAATACTGTCAAAGAAATCGAAGTTGCTAAAAATAGATTGGAACATAGCGGTGTTATCGTCAAAGGCGTGATATTAAATGCTGTGACCAGAAAAGCTAGTAATAAGTATGGTGAATATGCGTATTATGAATACGAGTACAAATCGAAAGAATAGATAAGCTAAATTAATTTTCCGGGTTTAATATAAACCCGGAAAAAATTTAATTTACTTAAGGACTGGGTGTGAATAAAAGAATACTAAGCATGTTATTATCACAAGGGTTTGGCCTTGCGATTAATGTTATAGAAAAGCTACTTATAGTACCACTATTTATTCATTCGTGGGGATTGGTTAAGTTTGGTGAGTGGATACTAATTAGGACGATACCTAATTTGTTATTAACTACAGACGTAGGTATTGCAAGCCATGCAGGAAACGCAATCAGTGTTGCGATAATAAAAAAAGAATATAATGCAGCAGCACATGTAATAAAATTAAGTGTTTTTTTGATATTTTTATTATTAAGTATCATTTTAGTTTTCGGAATAGGGCAGTTTTTTTTTGATTTAAGAGGTTTTTTAGGTATAGAAGATTCTGATGTAAGTTTAATAACCTATTCCGTTTTTTTTATGTCTTTACATGCAGGTATGATCCTATGTTCTCAAATATTATGTTCTCTTGGGCGCGCAACAGAAAGATATCATATATATAATGCATTGGCACAATTTACACGCTTTTTAGAAATAGCCTTTGTATGTATAGTTTTAATAACTGGTGGAGATATTGTCGAAGCATCTATTGCTTATTTACTCGCGAGAATAATAGTGATAAGTGTTATGATAAGTCTTTTGATAAAACAATTGAAATTTATTAAGATTGAAATATTCAATGCAAAAGTCACATTAGAACAGTTTTTTGTTTTTATTAAGCAATCTATTCCATATGCAGGAATACCTTTCAGTCAAGCTGTATTTCTTCAAGGTAGTTCAGTAATAATATCATCGTTTTACGGTCCGGCGGTTTTAGCTTTTGTTACTGTTATACGAAATACCTCTCGTTTTATGGTGATGTTCTCCTCATTATTAGGTAAAAGTATCTGGGCTGAACTTTCGAGGTTATGGGCAGAAGAGAAATATAAAGAATTCAATAGGGTGTTTTTAAAGTTTAATGTAGTGAATGTAGCCATATTATCTTTGGCAAGTGTTATTCTTATATTTGGTTATGACTATTTCTGCCAATGGTTTCAATTAAAGGATGTAGCAACGCAGCAAGATTATTTTCTTTATTTAATTGTTTCGTTACATTCATTGTTGATCGCGATTTCATATTATAATAGTGTTTCTTTATTATCTACTGAAAGGCATCAAAAATATGCTAAAATAATAATGTTAAATGCACTTTTCACGACTGCATTGTTTTGGCTGTTATCAGTTTTAACGGATTCATTAACTTGGGCATATGTTCTGGCATTTTGTATAACAGAATTGATCATTGCATTATGGTTGCTATTAATTAGTCTCAATAAAAACTATTTACGGGAACGAGAAATTTAATATGTTTTTATTTTATAAACCAACAACACAATACGAAAATCTTGGCGATGCATTAATTGCAAAAAATCTGTTAGATATATTAAGTGAAAAAGGTACAATTTTTTTGCTAACGGAAGACATCCCTAAAGGATTTATCGATATCATTAAAAATGATAATTGTGTTGGAGTTAGCAAAATTAAATTTGCCCTGATGCCTTTAGTTTATCGTCTATTGAATAGAGATGTTGCCTTTGTATATAAACCGGGGCATCTGTTTGGGGGTAGCAAGGAATATGGAACCGGTATCAAAGCTCTGTTGAAAATAACTTATGTCAATGCATTGCACTTTGTAGGCGTGAAGATTATTAAGACAGGTGTTTCTGTTGGCCCGTTAAGTGGTTCTTTTTTAAAAGCGGAAATGAATATTAGTGCTAAATCTTACATATATGGTGTTCGAGAAGATTATTCATTGAAGTTTGTTGAAGATAACTCATTTAAAAAATATAAGCGAGTTTCAGATTTAGCATATTTCTCTATTTTAAAAAATAGAGAAAAATATTTAGAAGAAAAAAGAGACACAATAAGTTATTCATTTCGTCCGTATAAGAAATCTAATCTGCCACCTGAGTTGCAAGCGAAAAAAATTGCATCGGCAATAATAGACGTAGCTTCAAAGAATGGTATTAAAATTGTTAACAATGTAACACAGGTTCAAACTGATTTAGTATTTAATAATTTAATTGAAAAAGAACTTATTGAAAACGGATTAATTGTCAACAAGTATTATTATGATATAACAAAAACAAGTTTCGTGGCAATTGGTGATATTTATAAAAAAACAAAAATTATTCTTTCAAATAGATTGCACAGTCTCTTATTTGCATTCGAATTTGGAGCGTATCCAATTGCTATAGGGGATAAGGATGAAAACTTTAAGGTGTTTCATGTATTGAAAGATCTAAAAATGGATCATGTCATCGTAAATATTGAAAACGACGATGTAAACCGTTTCGAACTTGAACAAGCAATTCAATCCCAACTATTAAATTCAAATAAATGGAATGGTAATGATGCAATGTGTAATTTCATTTGAATTTTAATATCTCATAAAGGGATGAAAAAAAATGATATCAGGTGCTTTTTATATCATTGCGGTACTAAGCCTGTCATGGCTTAGACCAATGGTTGGATTAGCTTTAGCATCAAACGCCTACTTATTTAATGCTATGATAAGTGGCGGAGATTCTGATTCTCCTGTGTTTAATGTCTTAGGGCCTTTAATTTGTTTCGTCACTATTTTAAGCAAAATCATTCTCAAAGATAAAGTTTCGTTAGTAAAATTTAAATTCGCAGATGGAATAATATTTGGATTCTTTTTACTCTATATATTATCTGCTTTTTTCTCAAATGACTTAGTCATAGGTCTTGAATTTTCCTTGAGATATCTTTTCCTTGGTGCCTCATTTTATTTCTTCGCGCGATTTAGTTATGTATTGTATTTAGATAAAGGTAAGTTTATTAATGATTACATGCATGGAATTTTAATAACTGGCTTTATTGTTGCTGTGACAGCATTAATGCAAAATAATAGCTCTTCGCAATATACTATGCGCCTTACAGTAGGTGATTCAAGCACAATACCTCTTGCTATTACTTTAGGTCAGGCAGCTGTTGTGAACGTGTACTATATAATGACTCAAAAGGGCAAAAAAAGTATTCCTTATTTAATATCATTCCTTCCTATCGTTTATGCATTTCTCGCCGCAAATACGAGAAGTGTAGTTATTGGATTTATTTTGGCTTTATTGCTTCTTTTATCGTCAGATAAATTCTCTATTGTAAGAAAGAATTTTGGTAAAGTTTTACTAGCTATAAGTGGAATGGCAGTTTTTATAGGGTATATTATAACCAATAATGCAGAGTTAGTAGCTCGTTTATTTTCAACTTTCGGTCATATAGCCACGGAGCAATATGGCCAATCCGAAAGTGAACGAATTGATGCTTGGCATCATGCAATAGCCACGTTTTATGAGCATCCAATACTTGGAGAGGGAGTGGGAATATTTATTCAAAGATTCAACATGTACCCTCATAATATATTCTTTGAATCTGCAGCAGAAACGGGAATTGTTGGCATATTATTAACTGTAGTACTTATAGGAAGTTGTTTTTATAGCATTATTACTAATAAAGGGAATGTTAAAACTCCTGTAGTAGCAGCAATGTTCATTTTCTTATTTTTTGTTTCACTTGTAAGCTTATCGTTTTGGATGCATAAAGCACTCTTCACTTCGATTGCATTAATTTTCATTACATATGGTAATTTAGAAAAGGGACAGAATAATTTTTAATGCAAAAAGATTTAAAATTATAGAGGAAGAACAATGCTAATTGTACTAACGCAAATGGCCATTGCAGATTATAGAAATCAGTTTATTCGTCATCTTGTTGATGTAATGAATGATCGCGATATGCAATTTAAAATAGTAGTCGGTGAAGAGTATTTTGAAGAATCCACCAAAACAAGCAAATTTGTCCTCTCGCTAGATGAAACAACGGTTATAAGAAATTCTTTTTTCTTTAAAAGAAAATTGGCATTTCAACACCTTCCTTGGAGGACTGTCCTTAAAGCTGATATTCTTATATGTGAACTTAATCCTAGAATCCTTTCAGTTTGGCTTGTTTTATTTTTACGTAAAATTCTTAATAAAAAAACAGTCTTCTGGGGGCACGTTTGGGCAAGGAAAGGTAAAGAAAGCAAAACAGAAAAGATTAGAAACTTAATGAGAAAAGCATCGAACTCATTATTATTGTATACCAATAATCAGAAACAAGAATTACTTAATGCTTATGGCGAACAATGTAAAAAAGAAAATGAAATTTTTGTTGCTCCAAACTCTCTTTATTACAGAAAAGACATGATGAATGTTTTGTCCTCTAAATCCACAGGTGTGATATATGTAGGACGTTTAGTTTCAAGCAAAAAAGTTGATGTATTAATTAAAGCAATTCCGTTAGTTTGTAAAGTCGAACCGAGTATTGTTTTTCATATTGTTGGCAATGGCGAACAATCGAATGAATTAAAAAAAATGTCGCGTGATCTCGGCATCGATGAAAATGTTATGTTTTACGGACATATCGCAGATCATTCAAAACTGAAGGAGATTTATTCAAAAAGCTTTGTATCAATATCTCCGGGATATGTTGGTCTCTCAATAACCCAAAGTCTTTCATTTGGTGTGCCTATGTTGATTTCAAAGGATGAAAACCACTCTCCTGAACTTGAGGCATTACAAACTGGTTTGAATGGAGGATTCTTTAATACGAATGATCCTCAGTCATTAGCAGATGAAATCTTAAAGTATTTTCACGGGCGTGAATATAATATGTTTGACGGAGAAAAAATAGTTAATGATTGCAAACATAGGTATTCAGTTGAAACTATGGTTGATGGGGTAATTGAAAGTGTCACGCAAACAAGATAATCCCGATGTTCAAAGGAGTTTTTTAGTTTCCTTAATCAGATCCTTTATAAGAAATTGGAGATTTCAGTTAATTAGATTTAAAAATAGAGGGAAAATTTCCCGGGGGAAAAATGCTTATGTTGGCCCAGGTGCAAATGTTTATATCCCAAATTTTGTAAAAATGGGTGATAATGTATCTATAGGTGCTGATTTTATTTCACAAGTGAATCTGACTATTGGAAATGATAGTTTAATATCCTCACGCGTGTCATTTATTGGTAACGACCATGATTTATTTAATGAGTCATCTTCAGCATATTTCTCTGGAAGAAACAAGCCTTCCACTATAGTACTGGAAGGAGATAATTTTATCGGATTTGGTTCGGTTATTTTGGGTAATGTCACTATAGGGAAAGGTGCTATTGTTGCAGCCTGTTCATTTGTTAATAAAGATGTTCCACCTAATTCTGTAGTAGGTGGGGTACCTGCCAAAGTATTAAGAAATCGTTATTGATTATTATTAATAGGAAACAAGAAATGACTAATGTAAAAAAAGCTCTGATTACCGGTATCACTGGGCAAGACGGTTCATATCTCGCAGAATTTCTGTTAGAAAAGGGATATGAAGTTCACGGGATTAAAAGACGTTCTTCTTCGTTTAACACTGATCGCGTAGATCATATTTACCAAGATCCACATTCATCAAATCCAAAATTCCATTTACACTATGGTGATTTATCAGACACATCTAACTTAACTCGTTTGATCTCTGAGATTCAACCTGATGAAGTGTATAATTTAGGAGCTATGAGTCACGTCGCTGTGTCTTTCGAATCTCCTGAATACACAGCGGACGTTGATGCTATTGGCACATTACGTCTTTTAGAGGCTATTCGTTTTCTGGGACTAGAGAAGAAAACTCGTTTCTATCAAGCATCTACTTCTGAACTTTATGGTTTAGTGCAGGAAATTCCGCAAAAAGAGACAACTCCATTCTATCCGCGTTCTCCGTACGCAGTTGCGAAGCTTTATGCATATTGGATTACTGTTAACTATCGTGAGTCATATGGAATGTACGCGTGTAATGGTATTCTGTTTAACCATGAATCGCCACGCCGTGGTGAAACGTTTGTAACAAGAAAAATTACACGTGGGCTTTCCAATATTGCTCAAGGATTAGAAAAATGTCTTTATCTTGGTAACATGGATTCTTTGCGAGATTGGGGTCATGCGAAAGATTACGTTAAAATGCAATGGCTTATGCTTCAACAAGAACAGCCGGAAGATTATGTTATTGCGACCGGAGTCCAATACTCAGTACGTCAATTCGTAGATTTTGCTGCATCAGAGTTGGGTATTAAACTACGTTTTGAGGGGCATGGCGTTGATGAAGTGGGTATTGTAGAAAGTGTTTCTGGTGAAGACGCACCTGCAGTTAAAGTAGGTGATATAATTGTAGCTGTAGACCCACGTTATTTCCGTCCTGCTGAAGTGGAAACCTTGCTTGGAGACCCTTCGAAAGCCCACGATAAATTAGGATGGAAACCTGAAACAACATTACAAGAAATGGTTGTTGAAATGGTAAGAAAGGATCTTGAGGCAGCTAAAAAGCATTCTCTTCTCAAATCACATGGTTACGAGGTTTCAATTTCTCTGGAGTAAAGAAATGACTATTAAGAAGAGAGTTTTTGTTGCTGGGCATAATGGTATGGTTGGTTCAGCAATCGTAAGACAATTGGAAAATAGAGACGACATTGAGCTCGTACTGCGTTCACGTCAGGAGCTCAACCTGCTTAATGCTCAAGACGTAAATCATTTTTTCGCTAATGAGCGTATTAATGAAGTATATTTAGCTGCTGCAAAAGTTGGCGGAATAGTTGCGAATAATACTTATCCGGCTGATTTTATTTATGAAAATATTCTTATTGAAGCAAATATCATACATGCTGCACATGTTAATGATGTCAATAAAATAATGTTTTTAGGCTCATCATGTATTTATCCTAAATTTGCTAAGCAACCGATAAGCGAGTCTGAATTACTACAAGGGACACTTGAATCTACAAATGAGCCGTATGCTATAGCAAAAATTGCCGGTATAAAACTCTGCGAGTCTTATAATCGGCAACATAATCGTGATTATCGTTCGGTAATGCCAACTAATTTATATGGAGAAAACGATAATTTCCATCCTTCTAACTCGCATGTAATTCCTGCATTATTGCGGCGCTTTCATGAGGCGAAGTTAGAAGGACTACCACAAGTTATTGTTTGGGGTAGTGGAACGCCGATGCGTGAGTTTCTGCATGTTGATGACATGGCTGCTGCATCTATTTATGTCATGGACCTTGATAAATCTATTTGGCAGGAGCAAACACAACCAATGTTGTCACATATTAACGTTGGTACTGGAGTTGATTGTTCTATTAGGGAATTAGCTGAAACCATATCAAAAGTGGTTGGTTATCGCGGAGAGGTAGTTTTTGATTCAACCAAACCTGATGGCACTCCAAGAAAATTATTAGATGTTTCGAGATTGGAAGGCTTAGGTTGGAAGTATCAAATTAAGCTTGAAGCAGGTTTAACTCGGACTTATGAGTGGTTTTTAAAGAATCAGCAAAGCTTCCGGAGTTAATATGTTTTTAGATGATGATGCATTTAAAAATGTAATAAAGAATACGCCGCTAATCTCAATTGATTTGATCATTCAAAATGAGAAAGGTGAGTATTTAGTTGGTAAAAGAAACAACCGCCCCGCAAGGGGCTTTTGGTTTGTCCCTGGAGGCCGCATACAAAAAAATGAGACATTAAATAATGGTTTCACCAGATTAATTCAAAATGAAATTGGCATTGAGATGCTGCGAAATGAAACCACTTTTCTCGGTGTTTTTGAACATTTCTATGATGATAATTACTTTAATAGTGAATTTAGTACTCACTATATAGTATTGGCTTATAAAATATCTATTTTATCAAATGGCTTAGTATTTCCGCGTGAACAGCATAATGAATATCTCTGGATGAGCGCGGATGAAATCATTAATAATGATTTAGTGCATTTTAATACTAAAGCTTATTTTATAGATGTTTCTTAGGACTTTTAGGTATGAAATTACTTGTATATGGAATCAATTATCGTCCTGAATTAACTGGTATTGGCAAGTATAGTGGTGAAATGGTGAAGTGGTTTGTTGAAAATGGTCTTGACGTTAGGGTCATTACTGCTCCGCCATATTATCCTGCGTGGAAGGTTGCTGATAATTATTCTGGATGGAAATACACTAAAGAAAAACTTCCTGAAGTAGTATTTAGATGTCCACTTTATGTTCCTAATAAACCTTCAACGATAAAGCGTTTATTGCATTTGTCCAGTTTTGCATTTAGTTCTCTTTTCCCTCTTTTAATGCAAACACGCTGGAAACCTGATTATGTTATTTGTATTGTTCCCACGTTATTCTGTGTGCCGGGAGCCCTGTTATTAAGAAAATTAACTCGTGCTAAAGTAATAATTCATATACAAGATTTCGAAGTCGATGCTATGCTCGGCCTAGGGATGGCAAAGAAAGGTGTGTTTGCGAAATTTGCCAAAAAGTTTGAAAAATGGTGTTTAACGTCTGCAGACAAAGTATCCACTATATCTAAAACGATGTTATTGAATGCCTCTGGTAAAGGTGTGCCGCAAAAAAATCTGATTTTTTTCCCTAACTGGTCTGAGCTTGAAAGATTTAAGAATGTTAAAAGTGACCAATCAGTCATGCTGAAAGAAGAGTTTGGAATAGCCGAAGACAGAAAAGTCATACTTTACTCTGGGAATATTGGTGAAAAACAAGGGCTTGAGATTGTCATCGCTGCTGCACAAAAGTTGGCAATGAAAAATTATATATTCTTGTTTGTTGGTCAAGGAGGTGGTAAAGAAAATTTAGAAAAAATGAGCTTGGACCTTAATTTGGATAATGTCATTTTCAAGCCTCTACAGCCTTATGATCTATTACCAGCATTATTAAATCTTGCTGATTGTCATCTTGTTGTTCAAAAGAAAGGTGCGGCTGATGCTGTTTTGCCATCTAAGCTTACAAATATTCTCGCCGTAGGCGGTAATTCAGTAATTACTGCAGAAGATCATACTGAACTTGGTCAGTTATGCAAAAATAACCCAGGTATAGCGCAATGTATAGAGCCTGAATCTGTTGATGCCCTTATATCTGGTATTGAACAGTGTTTGTTGATGCCTCGGAAAAACAAAATAGCAATTGAATATGCCAATGCATCACTTGATATGAATAATGTACTTTCAAATTTTATTGTAGATATACAAAACTAAAATTCATAGCAACAAGGGATTAGCAATTAGATTATGTTAGGTGGAATGGATTCCCTATTTTTACAACGTCAACCATTATCTAGGCCTATTTTAGGTTCGTCTAATTACTTAATTGTGAATGCTAATGTTTCTTAACTTGATATTATAGGTCTTTCTTATTCTCTTGTTGACGTTCATATTTTCAATAATATAGGTGAAAGAGTTCGAGATTAATGGAAAAAATATATCTTTAATCTACTGAACTTCAGGATTTCTATTGCAAATTATTATTTCATAAGGTTCAATATTTTAAGGAAATCTTCATGGCAACCTTGTATCATCGGACTCGCTCGAATGCGAATGCTTCCTTGATTTCAATGGCTCAACGCTTCTCCGATGTGGTCATAATTTTTTTGGGATTGTATTTAGTTTGCGTTATGAATTCAGTCTCGTTTGAATACCGACATGCTTTGATGTCATTACTATCTCTAGTAATTTTTCAGATGATAGGTGGCATAACAGATTTCTATCGCTCATGGCGCGGAGTTGCTTTTTCTACTGAGTATATTTTAATACTTAAAAATTGGACGCTTAGTTTATTAATTGCTCTTGGTCTTTTGTCCCTCGATTCTTCAATTGATACGCGTTTCTTTTTTTTCTTTCAATGGTATCTATTAGTTGATATTGGTTTTCTTATTTGTCGTTCTATCATTAGACTTATTTCTGGTTTGCTTCGCAAGTTTGGTTACAACACCAGGAAGGTTGCAGTTGTTGGTTCTTTACCTGCGGGTATTAATTTATTAAAAAGTTTTATTGAAGAACCATGGTTAGGTTTTGTTGTAAAAGGTGTTTATGATAACATTCAACTCGATAGTTCCGAATATGACAATGTACCTTATGCTGGCAATATAGACAAGCTTATTCAGGAAGCTCGTGAGGGGAAAATAGATCGTATTTACATCGCGATGAGCATGCATGATGAATCCAAAATTAAGGACATTGTTAGACAATTAACTGATACTACTTGTTCCGTATTGTTAATTCCTGATATCTTTACTTTTAATATTCTTCAGTCACGAACTGAAGAAATAAATGGAGTGCCAGTTGTTCCTTTGTTTGATTCACCGCTGAATGGGATCAATATGGTATTCAAACGTTTGGAAGATATCATTGTATCATCTTTGATTCTTATTCTGATATCACCAATTCTTCTTGTTATTGCTACTGCTGTTAAAACTACCTCGAAGGGCCCTGTTATTTTTCGCCAAGTGCGTTATGGAATGGACGGGAAACCTATTAAAGTCTGGAAATTTCGCTCAATGACAGTAATGGAAAACGACGATAAAGTTATTCAGGCTACAAAAAATGATACTCGCGTGACTAAAGTCGGCAAGTTTTTACGCAGCACCTCTTTAGACGAACTTCCGCAGTTCTTTAATGTACTTTTTGGTCAGATGTCCGTTGTCGGACCTCGACCACATGCGGTTTCACATAACGAGCAATATCGGTCATTAATTCAGGGATATATGCTTCGTCATAAGGTAAAGCCAGGGATCACGGGCTTAGCACAAATTAATGGTTGGCGTGGTGAAACTGATACTTTGGAAAAAATGGAAAAACGAATCGAATATGATTTGTTATATATCAGAGGATGGAGCATTTGGTTAGATCTTAAAATAATATTCCTTACTGTTTTTAAAGGGTTTATTAACAAATCTGCTTATTAATCAGATGCTGCTTAAGTCAAGCTTTGTGCATTTATAGTACAAAGTTTATATGTTGTGCTAGTTAACAAATTTTCACTATGAGCTCATTGTTCTTTGGGCTAACATTATCATCACATTTAAGCTGCGAACGTGTCGCAGTGACCACACCAGACAGGAGTATGTAATGTCCAAGCAACAGATCGGGGTTGTCGGTATGGCTGTGATGGGGCGTAACCTTGCGCTGAACATCGAAAGCCGTGGTTATACCGTCTCCGTTTTCAACCGCTCCCGTGAAAAGACCGAAGAAGTGATTGCCGAAAACCCAGGCAAGAAACTGGTTCCTTACTACACAGTACAAGAGTTTGTTGAATCCCTCGAAACACCACGTCGTATCCTGTTGATGGTGAAGGCCGGGGCTGGCACCGACAGCGCCATCGATTCCTTGAAGCCTTACCTTGATAAGGGCGACATCATCATTGATGGCGGCAACACCTTCTTCCAGGACACCATCCGTCGTAACCGTGAACTTTCTGCCGAAGGTTTTAACTTTATTGGTACCGGTGTTTCCGGTGGTGAAGAGGGGGCTCTGAAAGGGCCTTCCATCATGCCTGGTGGACAGAAAGAAGCCTATGAGCTGGTTGCACCAATTCTGAAGCAGATCGCGGCGGTTGCTGAAGACGGTGAGCCGTGTGTGACCTATATCGGGGCTGATGGCGCAGGCCATTATGTGAAGATGGTTCATAACGGCATCGAGTATGGCGACATGCAGCTGATTGCTGAAGCTTATGCGCTGTTGAAAGGCGGTCTGGCTCTTTCCAACGAAGAGCTGGCGCAAACCTTCACCGAATGGAACGAAGGCGAGCTGAGTAGCTACCTGATCGACATTACTAAAGATATCTTCACCAAGAAGGATGAAGAGGGTAAATACCTCGTCGATGTCATTCTTGATGAAGCAGCAAACAAAGGTACCGGCAAGTGGACCAGCCAAAGCTCACTGGATCTAGGCGAACCTCTGTCTCTGATCACCGAGTCCGTGTTTGCTCGTTATATCTCTTCTCTGAAAGATCAGCGTGTAGCCGCTTCGAAAGTGCTGAGTGGTCCGCAGGCTCAGCCGGCCGGTGATAAAGCTGAATTTATCGAAAAAGTTCGCCGCGCGTTGTACCTCGGTAAAATCGTTTCCTATGCTCAGGGCTTCTCACAGCTGCGTGCTGCTTCAGACGAGTACAACTGGGATCTGAACTACGGCGAGATCGCTAAGATTTTCCGCGCTGGTTGCATCATTCGTGCGCAGTTCCTGCAGAAGATCACCGACGCTTACGCACAAAACGCTGGCATTGCTAACCTGTTGCTGGCGCCATACTTCAAACAGATCGCTGATGACTATCAGCAGGCGCTGCGTGATGTCGTGGCGTATGCTGTACATAATGGTATTCCGGTGCCGACCTTCTCTGCCGCGATTGCTTACTACGACAGCTACCGTTCCGCAGTTCTGCCCGCTAACCTGATTCAGGCTCAGCGTGATTACTTTGGTGCGCACACCTATAAGCGTACTGATAAAGAAGGCGTATTCCATACCGAGTGGTTGGAATAATCTTTATATGCCACAGTCAGGCCAAGTGGCCTGACTGTTATTTATCTATTGTTTGTTAATCTTCAATTAACTGATCAAAATCATCTTATTTACACGGCTGCGTTATTTATTCAGCTCTAATCAATCAAAAGCTTATCTTTTAAGAATTTGCCATATTTATACTTTTGTATACCTATAATAAGCTGCTTCTGGCCTCAGAATATATCTGGGTGTTAAATAACAGGGTTTTAATTAAAGGATATTAATATGTTGCTTCCTGTGATCATGGCTGGTGGTACCGGCAGTCGTCTCTGGCCGATGTCTCGCGAGCTTTACCCGA
>NZ_JBEAHS010000017.1:0-23932 GCF_040062505.1 Klebsiella sp. JN_Kp127 | reverse complement strand
TCACCGCCATATTCGAGATGAGAGCCTGTACGCAAGTACGGGCTCTTTTCTTTTATATTCTCCGCTGGGGGGACGCCCCCCGGGAAAAGCGAATCCCGAAGCTAATCCTCCTCCATTCGCTGATACTCTTCGCTGAGGTAATCCACCAGCGCTCTAACGGAGGGCAGCAGCCCGCGCCGGGAGGCAAATACCGCATGGATCACTTCCCGCCGCGGCTGCCACTCATCCAGTACCACCTCTAACTCCCCTGACGCCAGCTGATCGCGCACCATCAATAAAGGAAGCTGCACCACCCCCACGCCGGCTATCGCCGCCTCGCGCAGCGCCAGCATATCGGTGGTCACCATTCGCGGCGTGAAATACACCTCCGCCCTTGCCCCTTCAGGCCCGGTAAGCTGCCATTTATGCTGATGCTTGTTCGCCCCCAGGCTGAGCCCTGGCCAGTCGCTCAGCTCAGACGGCGCCTGCGGGCGTCCGAGCCGGGAAATCAGCTGCGAACTGGCCACCAGCCGGTGCCCGCGGTCCGCCAGCACGCGCATCACCAGGTCGCTGTCCTCGATTGGCCGGGGACGGACGCGGATCGCCACATCAATGCCCTCACCGACCACATCCACCCGGCGGTTGGTCGCCTCAAGATGCAATGTTACCCCGGGATAGCGCGCCATAAATCGCGCCAGCATCGGTCCGATATGGACATGCAGCAAGGTGACCGGACAGGTGATCCTGACGCTGCCGCGCGGCTCGGCGCGCAGCGTGTCGACCGCCTGCTGCGCCGCCTCGGCCTCAATCAGCATCGCTTTGCAATGCTGGTAAAAGGTCTGCCCGACCTCGGTGACCGCGAACTGGCGAGTGGTTCGCTGAATCAAACGCACGCCCAACCGCTCCTCGAGTTGCGCAATACGGCGGCTGAGCTTGGATTTCGGCTGGTCAAGCGCTCGCCCCGCCGCGGCGAAACCGCCATGGTCCACGACCTGGACAAACCAGGCGAAGTCATTGAGATCCTGCATCCTTCCTCCATTGTTCCATTTTTGGAACAGTATAGGTCATTTTTGCTTACTACCGCACACGTCGTCCCGGATATAAGCTTATTCACATCAGTTACCGATACACAGGAGAAAGCCATGAAACAGATTACAGGAGTCTACACCGCGCCTGCGCAGCATTGGGTAGGCGACGGCTTCCCGGTTCGTTCGATGTTTTCCTATCAGACGCACGGCCAGCAGTTGAGCCCCTTCTTACTGCTCGACTATGCCGGGCCGTACACCTTCCCGGCAGGCAGCGATAAACGCGGCGTCGGTGAGCATCCGCATCGCGGATTCGAAACCGTCACTATCGTCTACGCCGGTGAAGTAGAGCATCGTGACTCCACCGGACGCGGCGGGGTGATCGGCCCAGGCGACGTGCAATGGATGACGGCCGGCGCCGGGATCCTGCACGAAGAGTTCCACTCGGAGGCCTTCACCCGCAGCGGCGGCGAGCTGAAGATGATCCAGCTGTGGGTCAACCTGCCCGCCAAAGACAAAATGACGGCCCCCGGCTACCAGAGCATTACCGCCGGGACAATCCCCACCGTCGCGCTGGCGAATGGCGCCGGACAGGTTCGGGTTATTGCCGGCCAGTATGACGACGTCAGCGGCCCGGCCCATACCTTCTCACCGCTTAACGTGTGGGATCTGCAGCTGAATCAGGGGCACGACCTCACGCTGCGCCAGCCGGAAGGCTGGAGTACTGCGCTGGTGGTACTGGAAGGGGAAGTGATCATCAACGGTTCCGAATCCGCCCGCGAAGGCCAGCTCGCCGTCCTGAGCCAGGCAGGAGACGCACTGCACCTGGAGGCGACCGCCCAGGCAAAAGTTCTGCTGATGGCCGGCGAACCGCTGCAGGAGCCGATTGTGGGCTATGGCCCCTTTGTCATGAATAACAAAACACAGATCGCAGAAGCCGTTCGCGATTTTAACAGCGGCCGCTTTGGCCAAATCTAACTCATTGAGGTGAATACTATGTCTACTCCCGCTAACTTTAACGGTGCTCGTCCGGTGATTGATGTCAACGATACCGCCATGCTGTTGATTGACCACCAGAGCGGCCTGTTCCAGACCGTCGGCGATATGCCGATGCCTGAGCTGCGCGCTCGCGCCGCCGCGCTGGCGAAGATGGCCTCGCTTGCCGGGATCCCGGTGATCACCACCGCTTCCGTGCCGCAGGGGCCGAACGGTCCGCTGATTCCGGAGATTCATGAGAACGCGCCGCATGCGAAATACATCGCCCGTAAAGGCGAGATCAACGCCTGGGATAACCCGGAATTCGTCGCCGCGGTGAAAGCGACCGGTCGCAAAACGCTGATTATCGCCGGGACCATCACCAGCGTCTGCATGGCCTTCCCGGCGATTGCCGCCGTCGCCGACGGTTATAAAGTGTTTGCCGTGATTGACGCTTCCGGCACCTACAGCAAAATGGCGCAGGAGATCACCCTGGCTCGCGTGGTACAGGCCGGCGTAGTGCCGATGGATACCGCCGCCGTCGCCTCTGAGCTGCAGCGTACCTGGAATCGCCCGGACGCCGCAGAATGGGCGGAGGTGTACACCAAAGTCTTCCCGGCCTACCAGCTGCTGATCGAAAGCTATAGCAAAGCGCAGGACGTCGTGAAGAATAACGAACAGCTTGATTCCCAGCGCTAAAACGCCTGCCCCGCTACGTCGCAGCGGGGCGTTGTTCATTGCGTGAGCGGTCGGTAAAGAAAGAAGAAATTATGCTTGACCGTTTAAACGCAACTCCCTATAGTAGCGCCCCGTTGCCCACCCAAGGTGAGCAGCAAGACAATATGGTGAGGTGTCCGAGTGGCTGAAGGAGCACGCCTGGAAAGTGTGTATACGGCAACGTATCGGGGGTTCGAATCCCCCCCTCACCGCCATATTTTAAGAAGAGCTCGTACGCAAGTACGGGCTTTTTTTTCGCATGTGGCACCCGCCGGGGGGGATGAGAATCCCCGACCGGGGTTCGACAACTGGCGCAGCCAGTTGGACAGACCGCGAGCCCGCGAGCGGGCTGCCCCGCAGGGGCGAGCGAAGCGAGTCAATCCCCCCCTCACCGCCATATTCGAGATGAGAGCCTGTACGTAAGTACGGGCTCTTTTCTTTTATATTCTCCGCTGGGGGGGATGAGAACCCCCGACCGGGGTTCGACAACTGGCAACGCCAGTTGGACAGACCGCGAGCCTGCGAGCGGGCTGCCCCGCAGGGGCGAGCGAAGCGAGTCAATCCCCCCTTCACCGCCATATTCGAGATGAGAGCCTGTACGCAAGTACGGGCTCTTTTCTTTTATATTCTCCGCCGGGGGGGATGAGAACCCCCGACCGGGGTTCGACAACTGGCGCAACCACCTGGACAGAACGAAAAAGACAATCCGAATGAAACTATCTCACTTCACGTCACTGGGATTTGTTAAGCAAAAATAAAACCAGATTCGCCATATCCTCTGCATAGGTATCATAGTCATCTTGCGCGAGTGATGCATTGTTAATATGATATTTCCCTGAAACATAAAAAGAAGGCGTACCACTTACTTTCATTTTTTCGACCAGATTGTCCTGTCTGGCAATTAAAGCTTTTACCATAAAATTACTTTGCATTTCGGCATATTTCTCGGACGTAATGCCAAGTTGATTAAATACCTTAACAATATCAGCTGTCGTTTTAATATCACGCTTAACCTGTAAGCCTTCAAACAATAACTTTTCCACCTTGCCATCTACCCCAGCATATTGTGCTACGGCCCATGCTTCTGTTAATGCTGGTCCTAAAGGTCCCATCTGGCTGACATGGTATTTTTCCAGTTTCATATCGGCGGGCAGGCGCTCTCTGATAGCTGTATCAACATTGATGCGCTCTGCAAACGCATAACAAGGTCCGCAGTAGAAGGAAAAAAACTCAACCAGTTGCGGCGGTTGCTTAACAGTAGAATTAATGACAGTGAAGTTTTTCCCTGCCTGATAATCTTTACTATAAGCAGCAGATGACAACCCCACCATCAAAATAGTAATTAATAACTTGATAACTTTCCCATGTACGACCATAGTGCTTCCCTTACAAGTATCCATACAATTAAATGAGTAAAACGGCGTAAGACGAAAGAAATTATTAGAAAGGCGCTTATGTATAGCAAAGCAGATATTCTTGTATTACAGAGAAGAAATTCTATCACCTACAGCGATGGATCCCTCAAAACAGAAATTTTATCCGCACTTCAGACTGTCGCAAAGATCAAAACAACAAAGCCCGGGCTAGCCCGGGCTTGGCTCACAGTATGACGCTCAATAATAGGCTTTCAGCGTCCGCTGGCAGAGGGCCGAGCGCACGCAGTCATCGGTGGTGAAACGCACGATGCCGATCATCTCGTCTTCCTCAAAACGCGCCAGCGCATCACTTAGGCCAGATCTCACACCAGAGGGCAAGTCGCACTGGGTGATATCGCCATTGACGATGACCGTCACGTTCTCCCCGAGGCGGGTTAAAAACATCTTCATTTGCGCTGCGGTCACGTTCTGGGCCTCGTCCAGAATCACCACCGCATTTTCAAAGGTACGTCCGCGCATATAGGCGAACGGCGCGATTTCCACCTTGCCGATTTCCGGACGCAGGCAGTACTGCATAAAGGAAGCCCCCAACCTTTTCACCAGCACGTCGTAAACCGGTCGGAAATAGGGCGCGAACTTCTCGGCGATATCTCCCGGTAAGAAGCCGAGATCTTCGTCGGCCTGCAGAACGGGACGGGTAACAATAATTCTGTCCACATCCTTATGGATCAGCGCTTCCGCTGCCTTCGCCGCACTAATCCAGGTCTTGCCGCATCCGGCTTCGCCGGTGGCGAAAATCAGCTGTTTATTGTCGATGGCATTCAGATAATGCGCCTGAGCCTCATTGCGCGCCTCAATTGGGGAAGTATCACGGCTGTCCCGCGCCATGCCAATTGCTTCTACGCCACTCATTTGCACAAGCGATGTGACCGATTCTTCTTCACGCTGCTTATGACTGCGTGAATCCCGTCTCAGCACACGTTTTGCTTCACGACGAGCTTTGATCACTGCTTTTTGTCTTCCCATGGATAGCACCTTGCGTTGTAGGTTTACATCACACGCGTCAACATCGACGCGACTATGCGCACGAACGATTGAGGTTTGGCTTCCTTGTAAGCCATTGCTTGCCGGTAGAACTGACAACGAGTCGCGGCTACGCGCACCGCGTACCCTGCCAAGGTGATAATAATTCGAAGCGGAGGGAGAAAGAGTGAGAAAATCGCTGCCGGAAGCGGGGCTTCCGTGCTGAAGAGTACGGTCTGTGGTTTTACGTTGTCCGGTACGGGACCTTACCATTCGCGATCTCCATAGTGAAACGTCACACTGCCGGGAACTACCGCGTATGTAATAAGTACATCAAAAAAGATTCTTAATGCAACTTATTTTTCACAATGACGCAACAAATAGTTCTTAAGCAAGTGTAGGAGACTATCGGTCATTTGTATTACAGAAATATAACACATGGCAGGAAATATAAGAAAAATGAGAAAAACAGCAGAAAACGCCCTGCCCTTGCGGACAGGGTCGGTATCAGGCCTGCAGCAGCGTCTGTCCCAGGTAGTGCTTGTCATCCACTACGCCGGGTAAAACAAAGAAGTAGCCCCCGCCAATGGGTTTAACGTACTCCTCCAGCGCCTCGCCGTTAAGCCGTTTCTGCACCGTCAGAAAACCCTTTTCCAGATCGTGCTGATAGCAAACGAACAACAGCCCCATATCCAGTTGCCCGGCGTTAGTGACGCCCAGCGAATAGCTGTAGCCGCGGCGCATCATCAGGCTGGACTGGGTTTCCGGCGTGCGAGGATTGGCCAGACGAATATGGCTATCCAGCGCGATCGTCTCGCCGCCAGGATCGTTGCTGTAATCCGGGGTATCGTGCTCGTTTTTCATCCCCAGCGGCGCTCCGGTGTGTTTGTCGCGGCCAAAGATCGTCTGCTGCTCTTTCAGCGGCGTCCGGTCCCAGAACTCGACGTGAAACTGGATGATGCGCGCCGCCTGATAGCTGCCGCCCACGGCCCAGGCCGGCTCGTCCTGATCCGCCGTTACCCACACGACCTGATCCATCAGCGCGCTGTCATGGCTCGCCGGATTAGCGGTGCCGTCTTTGAAACCCAGCAGGTTGATGGGGGTCTCTTTGCCTTTGCTGCGCGCCGCGCTATCGGAGATAAACCCTTCCCGCTTCCAGCGCACGCTGAGCAAATCCGGCGTATGTTTGATGACATCGCGCAGGGCGTGGATCACCGTATCCTGAGTATTGGCGCAGATCTGCAGCAGCAGGTCGCCATGGCACAGGGCGGCATCCAGCGAATCATTGGGGAAGCGAGTCATCGGCTGCAGTTTTCTCGGCACTTTATCCGCGAGGCCAAAGCGCTCATCAAACAGCGAATGGCCGACCGAGACGGTGATGGTCAGGTTATCCGGGGCAATCCACGGCCCTAAGATGCCGGAATCCATCGGCGGCAGTCGGGGATTAGGCGTATCCGGCGCCGGGCCGCCGTGGGTTAAAAAGGCGATACGCTGGGTCAGCAGCCGGAACAGACGCTCGAGGTCGGCTTTATCTGACGCCAGCACGTCGAACGCCACCAGCATCATCGAGGCCTGCTGCGGCGTCAGAATGCCCGCCTGATGCCGGCCGTAGAATGGCTGTTTTTCCTGACGCGCGTCGGGTGCAAGCGTCCCGGGGGAGCTTTCCGCTTTTGCCGCATGCGCCACCGGGCAACCGCCGGTGATGGCCAGCGCGCCGCCAAGCGCGCCGATCCCTTTCAGTAAGCGACGACGTGACGGCTCGTTCACGTCGTGTGGTTTCTGTTGTGCCATCGACTTAGTCCAGACCCAGGATCCCGCGCAGCTGAGCCAGATCTTCCGCCAGGGTGGTGATCGGCCCTTTCAGCGCATTACGGTCAGCGGTGGTCAGCTTATCGTAAGTTTCGAAACCGTCTTTGGTGCGGTATTTGCTGAGGATACTGTCCACTTTCTTAAAGTTGGCGTCCACTTTCGCCAGCAGCGCGCTGTTCTCTTTTTGCAGCTGCGGGCGCAGCAGGTCGACAATTTTCTGCGCGCCGTCAATGTTGGCCTGGAAGTCCCACAGGTCGGTATGGCTGTAGCGATCTTCTTCACCGCTGATCTTGCTGGCCGCGACTTCTTCAATTAATCCTGCCGCACCGCCCACGACTTTTGACGGCGGGAACGCCAGCTCGCTGATGCGTTTTTGCAGCTCCAGCACATCGCTGTTCAGCTGATCGGCATATTTTTCCATGCCCTTGACGCTGTTATCGCCAAACAGCGCCTTTTCCAGACGGTGGAAACCGGTGAATTTCGGATCTTCCGCTTTTTTCTCGAAGTCGTCTTCGCGGGCGTCGATGCTGCCGTCAAGGTCAGAGAACAGCTCGGCGATCGGCTCGATGCGCTCGTAATGCTGGCGCGTCGGGGCGTACAGCGCTTTCGCTTTCTCAATATCGCCCGCTTTCACCGCGTCGGTAAAGGCTTTGGTGCCGCTGACCAGCTGCGCGGTTTCCGCCGTCACATAGGCTTTGTAAGCGGTGATCGCTTCGCCGAGGCTCAGCACCGCATCGGCTTTCGCCGCGTCTTTGGTGGCGGCGCCGGTGACGATCAGTTTGCCTTTCGGGTTGGTGAGCAGGCCGCAGGTCATGTCATATTCGCCCGGCTGCAGGTTCGCGGTGAGCTTCTGGGTAAAGCCCGGCGCGATGTTCTCACGCTCTTCCACCACCATGACCCCTTTCAGAATCTCCCACTCCAGCGCTTTCTGGCTGTGGTTCTGAATAATAAACTGGGTTTTACCCGCGTTAACGGTCACCTGCATCGGCTCGCACTGTTTATCGTTGACGGTGACTTTGACCTGCGGGATATCCGCAGCCTGAGCACCGAATGCAGAGCAGAGCAGCGCGGCCACGGTCACCCGCAGCGCATTACGGCGAAAATGAATCATCATGATCATCCCTTTCGGTAAGTAGAGTGTCGCTTATAAGCTCGCAGCGCCCGGTCAGGCAGCCCGCGAGGCAGTCGTATTATTTCGCGGCGGCAGCGCAAACAGCACCAGCGCCGGGATCAGATAAAGCAGATAAACAGCCACTTCGCTGACGCTTGGCGTCTCCTGGTAGCCGAAGATCCCTTCCAGCAGCGTGCCGAACAGCGTATGCGTCGACAGCACAGTGCTCAGATCGAAGGCGGTCTCCTGGAACAGGTTCCACAGGCCCGCCTCGTGGAAGGCGCGGATCGCCCCCGCGGCCAGGCCAGCGGCCACCAGCAGGATAAACAGGCTGGTCCATTTGAAGAACACGCCGAGGTTGAGACGGATACCGCCCCAGTAGAGCAGGAAGCCCAGCACGATAGCCGTGGCCAGCCCCAGCAGCGCCCCCAGCGGCGGCCAGATGCCGACATCCTGCTGGAATGCCGCCAGCAGAAAGAAGACCGACTCCAGCCCCTCACGGGCGACCGCGAAAAAGACCATCATCACCAGCGCCCAGCCATGGTGATTGCCGCGCTGTAGCGCCTTGTCCACGGCCTGCTCCAGCTGCTGCTTGACGTTGCGTGAGACATTGCGCATCCAGAAGACCATCCACGTCAGGATCACCACCGCGATGACCGCGACGATCCCTTCGAACAGCTCCTGTTCACGCTGAGGAAATTCACCAGTGGTTTCGTTGATAAAAATGCCTAAGCCAAGACACAGCGCCGCCGCGAGGATCACGCCAATCCACATCACGCCAATCCAGTTGCCGCGCTGGGTGCGTTTCAGATAGCTGGCGATCAGGCTGACAATCAGCGCCGCCTCCAGGCCTTCGCGTAACATAATGAGAAATGGGACAAACATGCCAATACCCTTAAATGTAAAGCACCGTCAACGAATGCAAAAACAGGTAATATTTATGATAGTGATTATCATTACAATACTCAGAAACACAAGCAAAATGTGTAGAGAATGATGATCAGTTGTAAATAAATCGCTGGCAAATAATGACTTATGAAAATATTCGCCTGTTATGAGGGAAAAGAATAAGCAAAGGATTTTTTACGTCAGATATTTACCCGTCGCAGCGGCTATGGCTAAATGGCGGCCTTATTGACCTGCGAAAAGAACAACATGACTGCATTTTTTCATTTCCTGCTGGCGTTGGCGGTGATCCTCGCCCTGGCCTGGCTTGTCAGCTATGACAGACAAAAAATTCGTATTCGTTATATTCTCCAGTTGATTATTATCGAAATAGCGCTCGCTTTCTTTTTCCTGCACGCCGAAAGCGGCCTGTGGCTGGTGAAAAATATCTCCGGCTTTTTTGCTTCGCTATTAGGCTTTGCCGCCGAAGGGACCAATTTCGTCTTTGGCGGCATGAGCGAAAAAGGCTTAGCCTTTATTTTCCTTGGCGTCCTGTGTCCGATTGTGTTTATTTCCGCGCTGATTGGTATTCTCCAGCACTGGCGGATCCTGCCGATTTTTATTCGCGTCATTGGCACCCTGCTGTCGAAGGTCAACGGCATGGGTAAGCTGGAATCTTTTAACGCCGTCAGCTCACTGATCCTCGGCCAGTCAGAAAACTTCATCGCCTACAAAGGCGTGCTGGGCGACCTCTCCTCGCGGCGTCTGTTCACCATGGCGGCGACGGCCATGTCGACCGTATCGCTGTCGATCGTCGGCGCCTATATGACCATGCTGGACGCCAAATACGTCGTCGCGGCGCTGATCCTGAATATGTTCAGCACCTTTATCGTGCTGTCGGTGATTAACCCGACGCGGCCGGGCAGCGAGCAGGAAATAAAGCTGGAGAAGCTGCATGAATCGCAGAGTTTCTTTGAAATGCTCGGGGAATATATTCTGGCCGGCTTTAAGGTGGCGATGATTATTCTGGCGATGCTGATCGGCTTTATCGCGCTGATCAGCGCCATTAACGCGCTGTTCGCTACCCTGTTTGGCCTCAGCTTCCAGCAGATCCTCGGCTACGTCTTCTATCCGCTGGCCTGGCTTGTCGGCATTCCGCTGAGCGATGCGCTGAACGCCGGCAGCATCATGGCCACCAAGCTGGTCGCTAACGAATTTGTGGCGATGATTGAGCTGCAAAAGATTGCCGCCAGCATGACGCCGCGCGGGCTCGGCATTCTCTCGGTCTTTCTGGTGTCGTTTGCCAACTTTGCCTCGATCGGCATTATCGCCGGAGCGATCAAAGGCCTGAATGAACCGCAGGGCAATATCGTCTCCCGCTTCGGCCTGCGGCTGGTGTATAGCGCCACGCTGGTGAGCCTGCTTTCGGCCAGCTTCGCCGGGCTGGTGCTGTAAGACAAACGGCGGGGCTGCCCCCGCCGTTAACTCAGAACTGTACGCAGACCGGTTGGTCGACACGCATCACCGACTCCTGCGCGAACCGTGATTTATAGCCCTGGCGCAGCGCCTCAATACCGGCCTCGCTCTGCGCGTCGTTGCCATGGATCACCATCAGCGCCTTACTCTGCTCCCGCACCACCTGTCCATTCTGGCCCAGCCACTGGCCGTGGGCATCAAACACCGTCAGCCCGTCGCGAAAGCGCGGCGTGACGTCGCGGTCGACAAACTGTTGCCACTCTTCAGGGGTGATGTCTTTCCCCGCCGGGCGGCTCAGACCGAAGTAAAGCGTGGTTTGCACCATGGACTGATCCGCCGGGCAGGCGCCGGGCTTCGGCGCGCTGGCCGATGAACTTCCACCCGCCGCGCAGCCGCTGAGTAACCCTGCCAGCACCAGCGCCATTGCACCCTGTCTGAACGTCATCTTTGCTATCCTCATTGTTATTAGTCAGGAAATATCAGCGGATTTTCAAATAATTAGCAAGGGTTATAATATTCCGGCCCGGCAACAGGCAATAAAAAGCCCGCCAGCGGCGGGCTCGTGAGCGTCAGATGAGCTTACTCAGCCGTGGCGCGTACCGGCGGCGGCGTATGGTAGTGGGCATCCGCTTCGGCGAAGCGCTGCTGCATGCTGGCCGACGGCGCTTTATCCAGCAGGCTAAAGACCACAATCCCGATGCTGCCGAAGATAAAGCCCGGAATAATTTCATACAGGCCCAGCCAGCCAAACTGCTTCCAGACGATCACGGTCAGAGCGCCAATCACCATCCCGGCCAGCGCGCCGTTACGGGTCATACGCGACCACATCACCGAGAACAGCACCACCGGGCCAAAGGCGGCGCCGAAACCGGCCCAGGCATAGCTCACCAGACCCAGCACGCGGTTCTCCGGGTTGGCCGCCAGGGCAATGGCTACCAGGGCAACCACCAGCACCATCATACGGCCCACCCAGACCAGCTCTTTCTGACCGGCGTTTTTACGCAGGAAGGCTTTATACAGATCTTCAGTAATCGCGCTGGAGCAAACCAGCAGCTGACAGCTCAGGGTGGACATCACCGCCGCCAGAATCGCCGACAGCAGGATCCCGGCAATCCACGGGTTAAACAGGATTTGCGCCAGCTCGATAAACACGCGTTCGGCGTTCTGGTTAACCGCGCCCGCCAGGCTCGGGTTGTTATTGAAGTAGGCGATACCAAAGAAGCCGACGGCCACTGCCCCGGCGAGGCAGAGGATCATCCAGGTCATACTAATGCGACGCGCGTGGACGATGCTGTGGTGCGAATCCGCCGCCATAAAGCGCGCCAGAATATGCGGCTGACCGAAATAACCCAGCCCCCAGCCCATCAGCGAAATAATCGCCACGAAATTCAGCCCTTTCAGCATGTCGATATTTTCGATGCTCTTTTGCTTAATGACTTCCAGCGAATCGCCAAAGCCGCCGACGGAAATAATCACGATCACCGGGGTGAGGATCAGCGCGAAAATCATCAGGCTGGCCTGCACGGTATCCGTCCAGCTGACGGCGAGGAAGCCGCCGACAAAGGTATAGATAATCGTCGCCGCCGCGCCGGCCCACAGCGCGGTTTCATAACTCATGCCGAAGGTGCTTTCAAACAGACGCGCCCCCGCCACAATTCCCGAGGCGCAATAGATGGTAAAGAACAGCAGAATAACCAGCGCTGAAATAATTCTCAGCACCCGGCTTTTATCTTCAAAACGGCCGGTAAAATAATCGGGCAGCGTCAGGGCGTTATTATTCACCTCGGTATGCACGCGCAGGCGCCCGGCTACCAGCTTCCAGTTAACCCACGCCCCCAGCGTTAAGCCGATGGCGATCCAGCTTTCGGAAATCCCGGAGAGGAAAATGGCGCCCGGCAGGCCCATCAGCAGCCAGCCGCTCATGTCCGAGGCGCCGGCGGAAAGCGCGGTCACAAATGGCCCCAGACTGCGTCCCCCGAGAATATAATCATCAAAGTTTTTGGTCGAACGCCAGGCAATAAACCCTATCAATACCATACCAAGAATATAAATAATAAATGTCACCAGCATCGGTGTGCTAATAGCCATGCAAAGTCTCCAGAATTTTTATCGACAGCGTCCAACTTCGTCGTTTTTTTCCACTACCGGAACGGGGTAATAGCGCATTGTTTAATTGGGCGACCGTATCCTGACGGAAGCTTCGGTTTTTCACAAACGATTTAACACAGCATTTACACGAAAAACCGACGGCGCAAAACGTCAATTTGCGAGAGGTTGCACTCTCTCACGTTTTTAAAGGTTGCACCAAACAAAAGTGTTAACTCACGCATACAAATACCCTATGAGCCCGGGGTTAAAATTCTGCTATTTTAGGCACTATTTTTAACAAATCCGCCATTTCACGGCTTTCGTCACACGCCTCAATTAACAAGGTTGCACAAAGTTGCAACATAGTGGATATTTCCAGGCAACCGCATAAGCCTAACGATAAATGACAGGAGTTTTGAGCATGGGCACCACCACCATGGGTGTTAAGCTTGACGACGCAACCCGCGAGCGCATTAAATCCGCCGCGAGCCGCATTGACCGCACGCCGCACTGGCTGATTAAGCAGGCCATCTTCAACTATCTGGAAAAGCTGGAGAACGACGAAACGCTGCCCGAACTGCCGGCGCTGCTCTCCGGGGCCGCCAATGAAAGCGATGAAGCGGGTTCCCCGGCGGAAGAGCCGTATCAGCCGTTCCTCGAATTCGCCGAGCAGATCCTGCCGCAGTCGGTAAGCCGCGCGGCGATCACCGCCGCCTGGCGTCGCCCGGAAACCGACGCGGTGCCGATGCTGCTGGAGCAGGCCCGACTGCCGCAGCCGCTGGGCGAGCAGGCGCATAAGCTGGCGTATCAGCTGGCGGAAAAACTGCGCAACCAGAAGACCGCCAGCGGCCGCGCCGGCATGGTGCAGAGTCTGCTGCAGGAGTTCTCCCTCTCCTCACAGGAAGGGGTGGCGCTGATGTGCCTGGCGGAAGCCCTGCTGCGTATTCCGGATAAAGCCACCCGCGATGCGCTGATCCGCGACAAAATCAGCAACGGCAACTGGCAGTCGCATATCGGCCGCAGCCCGTCGCTGTTCGTCAATGCCGCCACCTGGGGGCTGCTGTTCACCGGCAAACTGGTCTCCACCCACAACGAAACCAGCCTCTCACGCTCGCTGAACCGCATCATCGGCAAGAGCGGCGAACCGCTGATCCGTAAGGGCGTGGATATGGCGATGCGCCTGATGGGCGAGCAGTTCGTCACCGGGGAAACCATCGCCGAAGCGCTGGCTAACGCCCGCAAGCTGGAAGATAAAGGTTTCCGCTACTCCTACGATATGCTCGGCGAAGCGGCCCTGACCGCCGCCGACGCCCAGGCCTATATGGTCTCTTATCAGCAGGCGATCCATGCCATCGGCAAAGCTTCCAACGGCCGCGGCATTTATGAAGGCCCGGGCATCTCCATTAAGCTCTCGGCTCTGCACCCGCGCTATAGCCGCGCCCAGTATGACCGGGTGATGGAAGAGCTCTATCCGCGTCTGAAATCGCTGACCCTGCTGGCGCGCCAGTATGACATTGGCATTAACATCGATGCTGAAGAGGCCGACCGTCTCGAGATCTCCCTCGACCTGCTGGAAAAACTGTGCTTCGAGCCGGAGCTGGCGGGCTGGAACGGCATCGGTTTTGTTATTCAGGCCTACCAGAAGCGCTGCCCGTTCGTCATCGACGCGCTGATCGATCTCGCCACCCGCAGCCGTCGTCGCCTGATGATCCGTCTGGTGAAAGGCGCCTACTGGGACAGCGAAATCAAACGCGCGCAGATGGAAGGTCTCGAAGGCTACCCGGTCTACACCCGCAAGGTTTACACCGACGTCTCCTATCTCGCCTGCGCGAAAAAGCTGCTGGCGGTACCGAACCTGATTTATCCGCAGTTCGCCACTCACAACGCCCATACTCTGGCGGCTATCTACCAGCTGGCGGGCCAGAACTACTACCCTGGCCAGTATGAGTTCCAGTGCCTGCACGGCATGGGCGAACCGCTGTACGAGCAGGTGGTGGGCAAAGTCGCCGACGGCAAACTGAACCGGCCATGCCGGATCTACGCTCCGGTGGGCACCCACGAGACGCTGCTGGCGTATCTGGTGCGTCGTCTGCTGGAGAATGGCGCCAATACCTCCTTCGTCAACCGTATCGCGGACAATACCCTGCCGCTGGACGAGCTGGTGGCCGACCCGGTCAGCGCGGTGGAAAAACTGGCGCAGCAGGAAGGCCAGGCCGGTCTGCCGCATCCGAAAATTCCGCTGCCGCGCGATCTCTACGGCAGCGGCCGGAGCAACTCCGCCGGTCTGGATCTGGCTAACGAGCATCGTCTGGCCTCCCTCTCCTCTTCCCTGCTCAACAGCGCCCTGCATAAATGGCAGGCATTGCCGATGCTGGAGCAGCCGGTGGCCGAAGGCGAGATGCAGCCGGTGGTCAACCCGGCGGAGCCGAAGGATATCGTCGGTTACGTCCGCGAAGCCAGCGATGACGAAGTGCAGCAGGCGCTCACCAGCGCTATCAACAACGCGCCCATCTGGTTCGCCACCCCGCCGCAGGAGCGCGCCGCCATTCTTGAGCGCGCCGCGGTGCTGATGGAAAGCCAGATGCCGACCCTGATGGGGATCCTGGTGCGCGAAGCGGGTAAAACCTTCAGCAACGCCATCGCCGAAGTGCGCGAAGCCGTTGACTTCCTCCACTACTACGCCGGTCAGGTGCGCGACGATTTCGATAATGAAACCCACCGTCCGCTGGGTCCGGTGGTCTGCATCAGCCCATGGAACTTCCCGCTGGCGATCTTCACCGGGCAGATTGCCGCCGCGCTGGCGGCCGGCAACAGCGTGCTGGCGAAACCGGCGGAGCAGACGCCGCTTATCGCCGCTCAGGGCGTGGCGATCCTGCTGGAAGCCGGCGTGCCGCCAGGGGTGATCCAGCTGCTGCCGGGCCGCGGGGAAACCGTCGGCGCCGCGCTGACATCCGATGAGCGCGTGCGCGGCGTGATGTTCACCGGCTCCACCGAAGTGGCCACCCTGCTGCAACGCAATATCGCCAGCCGCCTCGACGCTCAGGGACGCCCAACGCCGCTGATCGCCGAAACCGGCGGGATGAACGCGATGATCGTCGACTCGTCGGCGCTTACCGAGCAGGTGGTGATCGACGTCCTGGCTTCCGCGTTCGACAGCGCCGGTCAGCGCTGCTCCGCCCTGCGCGTCCTCTGCCTGCAGGAAGAGGTAGCCGACCACACCTTAACCATGCTGCGCGGCGCGATGAGCGAGTGCCGGATGGGCAATCCCGGCCGCCTGACCACCGATATCGGCCCGGTTATCGATGCGGAAGCGAAAGAGAATATCGAACGCCATATTCAGACGATGCGCGCCAAAGGCCGCACCGTCTATCAGGCGGTGCGCGAGAATAGCGAAGACGCCCGCGAATGGAACCACGGGACCTTTGTGCCGCCGACGCTTATCGAACTCGACAGCTTCGACGAGCTGAAAAAAGAGGTCTTCGGCCCGGTGCTGCACGTGGTGCGCTATAACCGTAACGAGCTGGACAAACTGGTGGAGCAGATTAACGCTTCCGGCTACGGCCTGACCCTCGGCGTACATACCCGTATCGACGAGACCATCGCCCAGGTCACCGGCAGCGCGAAGGTGGGCAACCTGTACGTCAACCGCAATATGGTTGGCGCGGTGGTCGGCGTGCAGCCGTTCGGCGGCGAAGGGTTGTCCGGTACCGGTCCAAAAGCCGGCGGTCCGCTGTACCTTTACCGCCTGCTCTCCAGCCGTCCGCAGGGCGCAGTTGGCGTGACCTTCGCCCGCCAGGATGCAGAGCGTCCGCTGGACGCCCAGCTGAAAACGCTGCTGGAAAAACCGCTGCAGGCGCTGCAGCAGTGGGCGGCGGGCCGTCCTGAGCTGCAGGCTCTGTGCCAGCAGTACAGCGAGCAGGCGCAAAGCGGCACCCAACGCCTGCTTCCGGGGCCCACCGGCGAGCGCAACACCCTGACGCTGATGCCTCGCGAGCGCGTGCTGTGCGTGGCGGATAATGAGCAGGATGCGCTGATCCAGCTGGCGGCCGTGCTGGCGGTCGGTTGTGAAGTGCTGTGGCCGGACAGCGCCCTGCAGCGCGATCTGGCGAAGAAACTCCCGCGGGACGTCAGCGAGCGGATCCGTTTCGCCAAAGCGGATCAGTTGCCTGGCCAGGCCTTCGACGCGGTTATCTATCACGGCGACTCCGACCAGCTGCGCGAGCTGTGCGAGCAGGTGGCGGCGCGCGACGGGGCGATTGTCTCCGTGCAGGGCTTCGCCCGCGGCGAAACCAATCTGCTGCTGGAGCGCTTGTACATCGAGCGTTCGCTGAGCGTCAACACCGCGGCGGCAGGCGGTAACGCCAGCCTGATGACCATCGGCTAAGACGGGCTCCCCGGTGGCGCTGTGCGCCGCCATCCGGGAAATCGGCGATGCGATCAGCTAATGACAGCCGACGTCAGCTGTGCTTAATTAAGGCTCCCGGACGGGAGCCTTTTTTATGGGAGCAGAACAATGAAACGCATGTTATTTGCCGCGGCGGTCTTGCTGGCCAGCGGCGCGGCGCTGGCGGACGAGTGCAGCAACGCCAACACCCAGACCGAAATGAATCAGTGCGCGGCCGCGCAGTATCAGGCAGCCGACAAAAAGCTGAACGACACCTGGCAGCAGGCTCTGCAGCGTGCGGTGGGTAAACAGCAGACATTACTGAAGCAGGCCCAGCAGGCATGGATCGCCCTGCGCGACGCCGACTGCGCTTTCCTCGCGTCCGGAGCCGAAGGCGGCAGCATGCAGCCGATGCTGGTGAGCCAGTGCATGACCGATAAGAGCGTGGAGCGGGAATCTTTCCTCGCCTCGCTGCTGCAGTGCGAGGACGGCGATCAAAGCTGCCCGCTGCCGCCGGCCAATTAACGGACGCGAATGCCTTCGATAATCATCCGCTGGACATTATCGACCGTTTGCTCAAAAAAGGCCGCGTCCTGCAGCGTGGCGCCGGTGACCGCCTCCACCTGGGTGGCGAAGTCGGCGTAATGCTGGGTAGTGGCCCAGATCATAAAGATTAAATGCTGCGGATCGACCGGCGCCAGCTTGCCGCGGTCGATCCAGCCGGAAACAATCGCCGATTTCTCATCGACCAGCGCTTTCAGATCCCCGGTCAGTTCGCCCATCAGCAGCGGCGCGCCCTGCAACATCTCAAGGCAGAAGAGCTTCGAGGCCTGGGGGTGATCGCGGGACACCTCCAGCTTCAGACGAATATACTCGCGGATCGCCACCAGCGGGCTGATATCCTCGCGAAAGGCCTTCAGCGGCGCCAGCCAGATGGCGAGGATCTGCTGCAGAACGGCCACGTACAGCGCCTCTTTCGAAGGGTAGTAATAGAGCAGATTGGTTTTCGACACCCCGGCGCGCTCAGCCACCTGCTCCAGTCGCGTACCGTGAATACCAAATTGCGAAAATGCCTCCAGCGCGGCGGCCAGGATGGCCTCCTTTTTGGCGCTGACCGCTTGTGAACGTTTGCCGTTTTTCTTCACCGCGCCCTGTGCCATACATCCTCTCCTTCAGTTGACGCCACCAGCATAGCAAAAGCCCTTCGCCGACACGACCCCATGCACCCTGATTGCGCATGACTGCCGTTTTTTCGTGCACTGATTTTGACCATCCAGTCCACTTTTTTATCGTCCTTTTTAGCAACCCAATAGCAACACATTAATAACATTAGCATTTATAAAACTGGCATCGCGTTTGCTTTACCTCTTCTGCGAGGTGGTCCAGGGAGAGGCAGGATGCCGCGCCACCGCAACCCATCTTCCATGACTGTAGAGAGGTAGGTATGAAAATTGGTGTTTTCGTTCCCATTGGCAACAACGGCTGGCTGATCTCCACCCATGCCCCGCAGTATATGCCGACCTTCGAACTGAATAAGGCTATCGTGCAGAAAGCCGAGCACTACCATTTCGACTTCGCGCTCTCCATGATCAAGCTGCGCGGCTTCGGCGGGAAAACCGAATTCTGGGATCACAACCTGGAGTCCTTCACCCTGATGGCCGGCCTGGCCGCGGTGACCTCGAAGATCCAGATCTACGCCACCGCCGCCACCCTCACGCTGCCGCCGGCGATCGTCGCCCGGATGGCCTCCACCATCGACTCCATCTCCGGCGGCCGGTTTGGCGTCAATCTGGTGACCGGCTGGCAAAAACCGGAATATGACCAGATGGGCATGTGGCCAGGGGATGACTATTTCGCCAGCCGCTATGACTATCTCACCGAATACGTTCAGGTGCTCCGCGACCTGTGGGGCACCGGGCGCAGCGATTTCAAAGGCGACTACTTCACCATGAACGACTGCCGGGTCAGCCCGCGCCCTTCGCAGCCGATGAAGGTGATCTGCGCCGGGCAGAGCGACGCCGGCATGGCCTTCTCCGCCCAGCACGCCGACTATAACTTCTGCTTTGGCAAAGGGGTCAACACGCCAACGGCCTTCGCGCCGACCGCGGCGCGTATGATGCAGGCGGCGGAAAAAACCGGCCGTGACGTAGGCTCCTATGTGCTGTTCATGGTGATCGCTGACGAAACCGACGAAGCGGCGCGCGCCAAATGGGAGCACTACAAAGCGGGCGCCGATGAAGAAGCGCTGGCGTGGCTCACCGAGCAGAGTCAGAAAGACACCCGCTCCGGCAGCGATACCAACGTGCGCCAGATGGCCGACCCCACCTCGGCGGTCAATATCAACATGGGCACCCTTGTCGGATCCTATGCCAGCGTCGCCTGTATGCTTGATGAAGTCGCGAGCGTGCCCGGCACCGACGGCGTGCTGCTGACCTTTGATGATTTTCTTGCCGGCATCGACGCCTTTGGCGAACGCATTCAGCCGCTGATGCGCTGCCGGGACCATATTGCTCCTGTTACCCGTGAGGTGGCCTGATGATTACCCTTCCCGCTCGCCCGGAATCCCTGACCTTCCCGCCGCAGCAGAGCGCGCTGATTGTTGTCGATATGCAGAACGCCTACGCCAGCCTGGGCGGTTATCTGGATCTCGCCGGATTTGACGTCTCCGCCACCCGGCCGGTTATCGACAATATTAATACCGCCGTCGCCGCCGCTCGCGCCGCGGGCATGCTGATTATCTGGTTCCAGAACGGCTGGGATGACCAGTATGTTGAAGCCGGCGGCCCGGGCTCGCCGAACTACCATAAGTCCAACGCGCTGAAAACGATGCGTCAGCGCCCGGAACTGCAGGGCAAGCTGCTGGCGAAAGGCGGCTGGGATTATCAGCTGGTGGACGAGCTGACGCCGCAGGAAGGCGACATCGTGTTGCCGAAACCGCGCTACAGCGGCTTCTTTAACACTCCGCTCGACAGCATTTTGCGCAGCCGCGGCATCCGTCATCTGGTGTTCACCGGGATCGCCACCAACGTCTGCGTCGAATCGACGCTGCGCGATGGTTTCTTCCTCGAATACTTCGGCGTGGTGCTGGAGGATGCTACCCATCAGGCCGGACCGGCCTTCGCCCAGCAGGCGGCGCTGTTCAATATAGAAACCTTTTTCGGCTGGGTCAGCGACGTCGAGAGCTTCTGCCGCGCGCTGTCCCCTGCCACCCCGCTGTCTTTAGCCAAGGAGAAACGTTATGCCTAAACAGGTGATTATTCCGCCAGGCACCACCACGCCGATTGCCCCCTTTGTTCCGGGGACGCTCGCCGATGGCGTGATCTACGTCTCCGGCACTCTGCCGTTTGATAAGCAAAACAATGTGGTGCACATCGGCGACCCAAAGGCGCAAACCCGCCACGTGCTGGAGACCATCAAGAGCGTTATCGAAACGGCGGGCGGGAGTATGGCGGATGTGACTTTCAACAGCATCTTTATCACCGACTGGACAAATTACGCCGCGATTAACGAGGTTTACGCCGAGTTCTTCCCCGGCGATAAACCCGCGCGCTTCTGCATTCAGTGCGGGCTGGTGAAGCCCGATGCGCTGGTGGAAATCGCCAGCGTCGCCCATATCGGCACCCCGACATGATGAGGCTCAATATTGCTCCGGCCCCATGGCCCGGCGCGCCGGTGGTGGTCCTCAGCGCAGGTCTGGGCGGCGGCGGCGGCTACTGGCTGGCGCAGCGCGCGGCGCTGGAGGAACAGTATCAGCTGGTAAGTTATGACCATAACGGGACCGGGGAGAACGCCGGTCCGCTGCCCGCCGACTACAGCATGGCGACGATGGCCGGGGAGCTGTTCAGCGCTCTGCAGGCGGCGGGGATCGCCCGCTTCGCGCTGGTGGGCCACGCGCTGGGGGCGCTGATTGGCCTGCAGCTGGCGCTCGATCGCCCCGAGGCGGTGAGCGCCCTGGTGCTGGTCAACGGCTGGCTGTCGCTGTCGCCGCACACCCGCCGCTGCTTCCTGGTGCGCGAGCGTCTGCTGCATGCCGGCGGCGCGCAGGCGTGGGTCGAAGCGCAGCCGCTGTTTCTCTACCCGGCGGAATGGATGGCCGCGCGCCTGCCGCGCCTCGAAGCCGAAGATGCGCTTGCCATCAGCCATTTTCAGGGCAAGGAGAACCTGCTGAAGCGGCTGCAGGCCCTGAAGCAGGCTGATTTTTCCCGTCGTGCGGCGGCCATCGCCTGCCCGACGCTGATGGTTAGCGCCGCTGACGACCTGCTGGTCCCGGCCTCCTGCTCCCGCGTGCTGCAGACGGCGATCCCCGGCAGCCAGCGCGTGGAAATGCCGTGGGGCGGGCATGCCTGCAACGTCACCGACGCCGATACCTTTAATACCATTTTACGCGACGGGCTGGCCGCTATGCTGCCGGTCGCCAGGGAGACCCGATGAACGACGCGATAAACCAGACGGCCTGCGAGACGCTGTTTACCCAGGCCCGGACCCACAACGGCTGGCTGGATAAGCCAGTGAGCGATGCGCAGCTGCAGGCAGTCTGGGACCTGATGAAAATGGGGCCGACTTCCGCCAACTGTTCGCCGGCGCGCATCGTGTTCGTGCGCAGCGCGGAAGGCAAAGAGAAGCTCCGCCCGACGCTCTCCAGCGGCAATCTGCAGAAAACCATGCAGGCGCCGGTGACCGCCATCGTGGCGTGGGACAGCGCCTTTTACGACCGGCTACCGACCCTGTTTCCCCACGGCGATGCCCGCAGCTGGTTCACCTCCAGCCCGCAGCTGGCGGAAGAGACCGCGTTTCGCAACAGCTCCCTGCAGGCGGCGTATCTGATTTTCGCCTGCCGGGCGCTGGGACTCGACACCGGGCCGATGTCCGGTTTCGATCGGGAAAAAGTCGATGCAGCGTTTTTCGCCGACAACGGCTGGAAAAGCAACCTGCTGGTGAACATCGGCTATGGCGACCCCGGCAAACTGTATGGCCGCCTGCCGCGTCTGTCCTTTGATGAAGCCTGCCTGCTGGCATAAGGAGTTGGCGATGAAGTTAGCGGACAAAGAGAGTTTTCGTGACGCCATGGCCCGCGTCGGCGCCGCGGTTAACATTATTACCACCGATGGCCCGGCGGGCCGGGCGGGCTTTACCGCCAGCGCGGTCTGCAGCGTGACCGACACCCCGCCGACCCTGTTGGTCTGTCTGAACCGCTCAGCCTCCGTGTGGCCGGTGTTCAGCGAACACCACACGCTGTGCGTCAATACCCTGGCGGCGGGACAGGAGGCGCTGTCAACGCTGTTTGGCGGTAAAACGGCGATGGACGAGCGCTTTGCCGCCGCCGACTGGCAGACCGGCGTCACCGGCTGCCCGCGGCTGGAGGCGGCGCTGGTCAGCTTTGACTGCCGCATCGACCAGCGCGTCAGCGTCGGCACGCACGACATTCTGTTTTGTCACGTCGTGGCCATTACCCGTCACCCGGAACCCCGGGGTCTGATGTGGTTTGACCGCGGCTATCACACGCTTATGCGACCCGCTTGTTAACCTTTAACCCGGGATATCATCATGGCACTCTTCGATTTTCCTCGCTGGAAGCTGACCTCCCCCGCCGCCGAATCCGGCGTTGTCGCGCCCGATGAACGCTTATCGGCCGGGCAAACGCTGGTGATGGGCGTGCAGCACGCCGTTGCGATGTTCGGCGCGACGGTGCTGATGCCGTTGTTGATGGGGCTCGACCCAAACCTGTCCATACTGATGTCGGGGGTCGGCACCCTGCTGTTCTTTGTCGTCACCGGCGGACGGGTGCCGAGCTATCTCGGCTCCAGCGCCGCCTTTGTCGGGGTGGTGATCGCCATTACCGGCTTTAACGGCCAGGGACTCAACCCTCACCTCAGCGTCGCCCTTGGCGGGATCATCGCCTGCGGGCTGGTCTATACCCTGATCGGTCTGGTGGTGATGAAGATCGGCACCCGCTGGATCGAGCGCCTGATGCCGCCGGTGGTGACCGGGGCGGTGGTGATGGCTATCGGCCTGAACCTGGCGCCGATTGCCGTGCGCAGCGTCTCCGCCAGCGCCTTCGACAGCTGGATGGCGGTGTTAACCGTGCTCTGTATCGGCATAGTCGCGGTATTTACCCGCGGGATGCTGCAGCGTCTGCTGATCCTGGTCGGCCTGATCGTCGCCTGCGCGCTGTACGCCCTGCTGGCTAACGGCTTTGGCCTCGGCAAACCGCTGGACTTCTCTCCCCTCGCCCAGGCGGCGTGGTTCGGGCTGCCGCACTTTACCACCCCATCCTTTAACGGCCAGGCGATGATGTTGATTGCCCCGGTCGCGGTGATCCTGGTGGCCGAGAACCTCGGCCACCTGAAGGCCGTCGCCGGGATGACCGGGCGCAATATGGATCCGTACATGGGGCGCGCCTTCGTCGGCGATGGTCTGGCGACCATGCTCTCCGGCTCGGTCGGCGGCAGCGGGGTCACGACCTATGCGGAGAACATCGGCGTCATGGCGGTGACCAAGGTCTACTCGACGCTGGTGTTTGTCGCCGCGGCGCTGATTGCCATGCTGCTGGGCTTCTCGCCGAAATTCGGCGCATTAATCCACACCATTCCCGGGCCGGTGATCGGCGGCGCCTCGATCGTGGTCTTTGGCCTGATCGCCGTCGCCGGGGCGCGGATCTGGGTGCAAAACCGCGTCGACCTCAGCCAGAACAGCAATCTGATCATGGTGTCTGTGACCCTGGTGCTGGGCGCCGGCGATTTCGCGCTGTCGCTGGGCGGCTTTACGCTGGGCGGGATTGGTACCGCCACCTTCGGGGCGATCCTGCTGCACGCGCTGCTTCATCGCGGGACGCGTGAGGCGAAGGAGGCCAGGGTAACGCCGGTTTAAGCCACATTAGCGCGGCGTTGGCGCAGGGAGCGGTGGGGGCCGGATAAGTCGATACAGTTATCGGTTTGCAACGGTTTCGCCCCGGAAAAACGGCTGTTCTGGGTTATATCCAGGCAGATGGCGCTCCCGATATGTCTTCTGCGTTATGTCTCTCATGGCGCCGGGAGCGCACAGGGGGCGGCCAGTCGCCGCCGCCCCCTGTACCCCCGGGCTCCGG
>NZ_JBEAHS010000016.1:0-26146 GCF_040062505.1 Klebsiella sp. JN_Kp127 | reverse complement strand
CTGTTTGTGTGAAGTGATTCACATCTGCCGTGTCAGTGGGAGCGCATTATAGGGATCCCATTTTTTTGCACAAGCCTTTTTTCGATCTTTTTTTCTGAATGGTGATTTTTCACCCTTTTCGCCGTGTAATTGCGCGATTTGCTCAATTTTCACCGTTTTCAGGGGTTGCAGAGCGAGATAAAAGCCACCAAAGTCTTCTTACGCTCCCGTATTTTTGAGGTCAACATGTCTGCTCACCTGCGTCCCTATAAAACATTTTTCCCGCAAATCGGTCTTCGCGTCATGATTGACGCATCCAGCGTCGTCATCGGTGATGTCAGAATTGCCGATGACGTCAGCGTCTGGCCTCTGGTCGCCATTCGCGGCGACGTCAATTTCGTGTCGATAGGTCAACGTAGCAATATTCAGGACGGCAGCGTTCTACACGTGACCCATAGATCCTCTTACAAGCCTGAGGGAAATCCACTGATCATTGGAGAGGATGTGACGGTTGGTCACAAAGTGATGCTGCACGGCTGCACTATCGGCAACCGCGTGCTGGTTGGTATGGGTTCGATCTTGTTAGATGGTGTCGTGGTTGGTGATGACGTCATGATTGGCGCGGGAAGTCTGGTGCCGCAGAATAAACAGCTTGAAAGCGGCTTCCTTTACTTTGGCAATCCGGTCAAACAGATCCGCCCCCTGACAGAGGCGGAGCGGGAAGGCCTAAAATATTCAGCAAATAACTATGTGAAATGGAAAGATGAATATCTGGATCAGGAGAGCCAGACCCAACCCTGAGCATCCTCCTGATTATCGCGGATCAATGCCTCAGCCTCTTCCTCAAGATCCCAACGATGTTCCCGGAATGCGGCCAGCCACTGCGCTGGCCCCTCTGCGCCAAAACGCTGCTGCAGGATCTGCCCTGAAATTACGCAGGTTAATTGCATCCCATTCACCAGCGCGGGAAAAACCACGCCCTGCCGTTCAGCATCCCATAATTCCCGATCGGGAAACTGAATCGCCTGATTCATGCATTCAGTTCCTGTTGCAGCTTTTCTATAACCGGGGTGATAGCCGGCAGGACGCCGTGCCATAGCAGAAAGGCATGGGCGGCTTGCGCCACCAGCATTCCCAGCCCGTCAGCGCAGTGGGTTGCGCCATGCTGCTGGCACCACTGAAGAAATGGCGTCGCCCCTTTCTGGTAAAACATGTCATAGCAATACACGTCGGGGTTAACAACAGACGCCGGGATAGCCGGCACATCACCCTCTATCCCACTGGATGTTGCATTGACGATCAGATCGAAAGTTTCCCCAGCTAAGGTATCCATTTCCCGGGCGCTGACGCTGCCGGTATGGGCGAAGAGCGTGGCTAACTCATGGGCACGAGCATAGGTGCGATTGACGATCGTCACAGCGCACCCCAGCGACAGCAGCGGCAGCAGTACCCCACGCGATGCGCCACCGGCACCGATAAGCAGGATCCGCTGGCGTGGCTTAATGAATCCCAGACGCTCCAGATCGCTCAGAAGACCAATACCATCCGTGTTGTCGCCCAGCAAACGCCCATCTTCCAGACATTTCAGGGTATTCACCGCTCCCGCCAGCGCAGCGCGTTCTGTCAGTTCATCCGCGCGCGCAAAGGCTTCTTCTTTGAAAGGAACGGTAACGTTGGCGCCCTTTCCTCCTTCCGCAAAAAACTGATTCAGAGAAGAGACAAAATCGTCCAGCGGCGCCAGCACACGTCCATAAGGATGGGTAATCCCTAACTGGCGGGCAAAAAGGTGGTGAATAGAAGGCGACTTGCTGTGCGCAATCGGATTACCAAAAACAGCGTAGGTTTCCATGATTCACCCCTGGCGGAACAGTTCACCCGTCAGGGCATCACGTATTTCAGATGGATTTTGACGTCCGCCCGTAGCGCCATCCACGACCGGGAAGCTGTCACCAAACTGAGCACGGACCTCTGCGGTAGTGCGGCAAGGCGGTTGACCGGTGAGATTGGCGCTCGTCGAGACCAGCGGTTTTCCGTAGGCTTCGCACAATTCAATCACCAGCGGATGGTTGGTTACGCGTACGGCCAACGAATCAAAACGACCCGTCAGCCAGCGTGGCGTTTCAGGACGAGCCGGGAATACAAACGTCACCGGTCCTGGCCAGCAGGAAAAGATTGCTGCCCGCTGCGAGTCACTTAACCGAGAATCATCAATATAGGGCTTCAGCTGCTCAAAGCTAGCGGCGATAAGGATCAATCCCTTCTCAACAGGACGCTGCTTCAGCTCCAGCAGACGCATAACGGCCGTTTCGCTGTCAGGGTCGCAGCCGACGCCAAAAACAGCTTCCGTGGGATAGGCGATGACATGTTCATTATTCAGGACCGCCACGGCATGGGCGACGGCTTCTGAGGGCAGGTTATTGTTCACTGATTTATTCCGCCGGGATCGGCTTTCCACATTGTTTACTGGCACAGAAGCGTCTGAGCCCCTGCGCCGTCTTCTTTTCTATTAACAGCGGGTAATGGCATTCAGGGCATTCGCCCGCCACCGGTTTAAAATTGATAACGAACTGGCAATCAGGATAGCGATCGCAGGAGTGAAAGGTTTTACCGAAACGGGAACGACGCTGGACCAGATGGCCTTGTCCGCACTGCGGGCAAGCAATAGCCGTCTCATCTGGTTTATCAATTAGCTCGGTATGTTCGCATTCCGGATAGCGGCTACAGCCAATGAACATCCCAAAACGCCCCTGGCGTAGCACCATAACCGCGCCGCACGATGGGCATGCTTGCCCCTCCAGCACCTTAACGACATGCCCGTCCGCCTGACTTTTCAGGGGACGGATATAGTCACAGTCCGGATAATGCGAACAGCCGAGAAACGGGCCATGTTTCCCGGAACGGATCACCAGTTCAGCCCCGCACTGCGGGCAGGGCTCATTTTTACGCACCGAAAACAGTGCTGATTTGGTCATAACAACTCGATGTTGCTGCAAAAAGATTAATGCAGCATACCTTCATTTACTTCGAAGAGTAATTCTTCCATTTGCTGATAGGCGTTTTCACAGCCCGGAATATTGAACAGTACCATCAGGATGACCCATTTCAGGTCCTCCAGCTCAAATTCTGCCGTATCCAGCGCCAGTACGCGCTCTATCACCATTTCTCGCGTTTCGAGGTTCAACACCTGAATCTGCTCGAGGAAGAGTAAAAATCCCCGGCAACTGGCATCCAGACGCTGGCACTCCTCTTCGGTATATACCCGAAGCGACAGTGGGTCGGAAGCGAGCTGCATGGGTTCAACGAGACCTTCCTGATAATCAGCCAGTTTCTCGAGCCACATTAACGCGTTATAGATATCTTCCCGCTCAAAACCTGCGTCGGTAAGATCCCGCGTCAGTTTGTCCTGATCCACGCGCATTTCTGCTTCGCTATGGATGTAAGTTTCAAACAAATACATGAGTACGTCGAACATGGCTTGCCCTCCTTAATCGGACATAGCCGCCGGGTACAGCTGCGATCCAGCCTGCTAACTCCAGTTCAAGTAGCTGAGCTACGGTTACTGGCACAGATTGGCCGGCACGTTCAGCGACAACGTCAACAGGTGTTACCTCATCTCCTACGTTAGCCAGGAGCTCCGGAAATGGCAATGCTACAGACGGCTGATCGGCGCAATTATTTATCGAATCAGACGTATCAGTTAGCCAGGTCAGCTCGTTGTGCCAGTATTCCACAATATCCTCTGGCGAGGTCACCGGCACCGCGCCTTGCTTAATTAACCAGTGTGGGCCTTCCGATCCCGGATTGCCTATCGGCCCAGGCAGGGCAAACACATCCCTTCCCTGCTCCAGAGCACAGCGGACGGTAACCAGCGAGCCGCTTCGCAATGCCGCCTCAACCACCAACACGCCCAGGCTCAGGCCGCTGATAATCCGGTTGCGCCTGGGGAAATGCGCGGGAAGCGGCGGCGTTATTAGTGGAAATTCAGACACCAGCGCACCGCCATTATCGATGATCTGCTGGGCGAGGCTTGCATGGCGCCGCGGATAAACCTTACCCAGTCCGTTGCCCAGTACCGCGATGGTTTTGCCCTCGGCCGAGAGCGCGCCGCGATGCGCTACGCCATCAATGCCTAACGCCAGCCCACTGGTGATAGTCATTCCTTTACGCGCCAACGTTTCGCTGAACAGCTTCCCCCAGCGAGCGCCATACCAGGAATGCAAGCGACTACCAATAACGGCAAGCTGCGCGCTGTGAAGCAGAGCGGGATCGCCGCTGACCAACAACGCACCGGGGTAATCAGCGATGGCCCTTAGCCGAAACGGAAAGCGCGGATCGTCGGCCCGCAACAGATGATGTTCCGGGTGCTCCAGCCAGCGCCGCGTCTCGTCAAGCTCACGCCCGTCCAGCCGAAAAAATGACGTTGCTTGCGCCGCGGACATCCCGACAGCACGCAGCGCTTCACGATCAACGCTGGCGGCTGCGCATAAGCGCTGTGCGATCTCCAGCATTCTGTCGCCATACAAGTTACTGACCTTCATCAGCCGCAGCCAAATCTCGTCGGGCGTCATCCTTACCCCCTGCCATAAGCGGTATTGACAATCTTTGCGATTGGACAGTGAGACTGTCAATTGCAGGGTGTTTTGTCTAGAATAGAGCTAATAATCTTATCAACTCCTGAATACGACTCTGGAACTTTATGGCAGTTTTGCAAGTGTTACATATTCCGGACGAGCGCCTTCGCAAAGTCGCCGAGCCGGTCAAAGAAGTGAATGCGGAAATTCAGCGTATCGTCGATGATATGTTCGACACCATGTACGCTGAGGAGGGCATTGGTCTGGCCGCGACCCAGGTCGATATCCATCAGCGCATTATCGTTATTGATGTGTCGGAAAATCGTGAAGAGCAGCTGGTGTTAATCAACCCGGAGCTGCTGGAAAAAGATGGCGAAACGGGCATCGAAGAAGGCTGCCTGTCGATTCCGGAACAGCGCGCCCTGGTGCCGCGTGCGGAAAAAGTGAAGATCCGAGCGCTGGATCGCGACGGTAAGCCATTTGAACTGGAGGCCGATGGCCTGCTGGCTATCTGCATTCAGCATGAGATGGATCATCTGGTCGGCAAACTGTTTATTGATTATCTGTCACCGCTCAAACAACAGCGCATTCGTCAGAAGGTTGAGAAACTGGATCGTTTACGTTCCCGTGCCTGATAACAAGGAATACCGTGTCACAATCACTACGTATCATTTTCGCCGGCACCCCCGATTTTGCAGCGCGTCATCTTGACGCGCTGTTGTCGTCTGAACATCAGGTTGTTGGCGTATTCACACAGCCAGACCGTCCTGCTGGCCGCGGCAAAAAATTGATGCCGAGCCCGGTAAAGGTGCTGGCTGAAGCCCATAACTTACCTGTATTCCAGCCATCTTCCCTGCGTCCGCAGGACAACCAACAATTAGTCGCCGATCTCGGCGCCGATATCATGGTGGTGGTGGCGTACGGTTTGATTCTCCCGAAAGCGGTGCTGGAGATGCCCCGTCTGGGCTGCATCAACGTTCACGGCTCCCTGCTACCGCGTTGGCGTGGCGCAGCGCCGATCCAGCGTTCGCTGTGGGCCGGGGATAGCGAAACAGGCGTAACCATCATGCAGATGGACGTCGGCCTTGATACGGGTGATATGCTGTATAAGCTTTCCTGCCCCATTACCGCAGAGGATACCAGCGGCAGCCTGTACGATAAGCTGGCCGAGCTCGGCCCTCAAGGTCTGCTGGCAACTTTAGCCCAGCTGGCCAACGGCACCGCACAGCCTGAAGTACAGGATGAATCGCTGGTGTGCCACGCCGAGAAGCTGAGTAAAGAAGAAGCTCGCATCGACTGGTCGCTTTCTGCCGCACAGCTGGAGCGCTGCATCCGCGCCTTTAATCCGTGGCCAATGAGTTGGCTGGAAATTGACGGGCAGCCGCTAAAAGTGTGGCGGGCATCGGTCATTGCCGAAGCTGCGCATGCCGAACCGGGTACTATCGTGGCAGCAACCAAACAGGGTATCCAGGTCGCCACGGGCGATGGGATCCTCAGTCTGGAGTCGCTACAGCCTGCGGGTAAAAAAGCGATGAGCGCCCAGGATTTACTCAATTCCCGCCGGGAGTGGTTTACTCCTGGCACCCGTCTCGCCTGACGGTCGTCTCTTCTGAAGCCCGGGTTCGCCGGGCATTTTTATTTTTGCGCTTATGAAAAAGAATATAAATTTACGCAGCCTGGCCGCCCAGGCTATCGAGCAAGTCGTTGAAAAAGGTCAGTCTTTAAGCAACGTCCTGCCCCCTCTACAGCAAAAAGTCAGCGATAAAGACAAAGCGCTGCTGCAGGAGCTGTGTTTTGGCGTACTGCGTACGCTCAGCCAGCTGGAGTGGCTTATCAGCAAGCTGATGGCGCGTCCGATGACCGGCAAACAGCGCACCGTGCACTTTCTGATTATGGTTGGGCTCTATCAGTTACTCTACACCCGCATCCCTCCGCACGCCGCGCTGGCTGAAACGGTAGAAGGCGCGGTGGCGATTAAGCGCCCGCAGCTTAAAGGGCTGATCAATGGGGTGTTACGCCAGTTTCAGCGCCAGCAGGAAGAGCTACTGGCAGAATTCGCCGGGCAGGAAAACCGCTACCTTCATCCCAAATGGCTGCTGAAGCGTCTGCAGCAGGCCTGGCCGCAACAATGGCAGGAGATCGTCGATGCGAACAACCAGCGCCCGCCGATGTGGTTGCGCGTTAACCGCAACCATCATTCCCGAGACGAATGGCTTGCTCTGCTTAAAGAGGCCGGCTTAGAGGGCTTCACCCACCCTGACTATCCCGACGCCGTGCGTCTGGCCACCCCTGCCCCGGTCCATGCGTTGCCGGGTTTTGCCGAAGGATGGGTAACCGTTCAGGATGCCTCGGCCCAGGGCTGCATGCGCTATCTGCAGCCGGAAAACGGCGAGCGCATTCTCGATCTCTGCGCCGCGCCGGGCGGCAAGACGACGCATATTCTGGAAGTCGCTCCCCAGGCTGAGGTCATGGCGGTGGACATTGATGAACAGCGTCTTTCCCGCGTCTATGACAACCTGAAACGGCTGGGCATGAAAGCCGAAGTCAAACAGGGCGATGGTCGCTTCCCTGAGCAGTGGTGTGGCAGCGAGCAGTTCGATCGTATTCTGCTGGATGCCCCCTGTTCCGCCACCGGCGTTATCCGCCGCCACCCGGATATCAAATGGCTGCGCCGGGATCGGGATATCGGCGATTTAGCCCAGCTGCAGGCCGAGATCCTCAATGCCATCTGGGGGCATCTGAAGCCAGGCGGCACGTTGGTTTACGCTACCTGTTCTATTCTGCCGGAAGAGAATAGTCAGCAAATTGCCGCGTTCCTCGCGCGGACCCCGGATGCAGAGCTTCACGCAACCGGTACGCCGGCAAGCCCGGGACAGCAAAATCTGCCGGGTGCGGAAGAAGGCGATGGCTTCTTTTACGCTAAGCTAATCAAACGTCGGAACTAATGGATCACTGCAGATGAAGATTATTATTCTGGGCGCCGGCCAGGTCGGCGGCACGCTGGCGGAGAACCTCGTCGGCGAGAACAATGATATTACGCTGGTTGATACCAATGGCGACCGTCTGCGCAGCCTGCAGGATAAGTTCGACCTGCGTGTCGTCCAGGGGCACGGTTCTCACCCCCGCGTACTGCGCGAGGCAGGAGCCGATGATGCCGATATGCTGGTGGCGGTCACCAGTTCGGATGAAACCAACATGGTGGCCTGTCAGGTCGCCTATTCATTATTCAATACGCCAAACCGTATAGCCCGTATTCGTGCGCCTGATTACGTCCGCGATGCGGAAAAGCTCTTCAATTCTGAAGCTGTGCCCATCGATCACTTAATCGCTCCGGAACAGCTGGTCATCGACAATATTCATCGCCTGATAGAATATCCCGGCGCGCTGCAGGTCGTGAACTTCGCCGAAGGTAAAGTCAGCCTCGCCGTGGTGAAAGCCTATTACGGTGGTCCGCTGGTGGGGAATGCGTTGTCCACCATGCGCGAGCATATGCCGCATATCGATACGCGCGTGGCCGCCATTTTCCGCCACGATCGCCCCATCCGCCCACAGGGTTCGACGATTGTCGAGGCCGGCGATGAAGTCTTCTTTATTGCCGCCTCGCAGCATATTCGCGCGGTCATGAGCGAACTCCAGCGTCTGGAGAAACCTTACAAACGCATCATGTTGGTCGGCGGCGGCAATATTGGCGCGGGCCTGGCCCATAAGCTGGAAAAAGACTACAGCGTTAAGCTTATCGAGCGCAATCAGCAGCGAGCCGCTGAGCTGGCTGAAAAACTGCAGCATACTATCGTCTTCTACGGTGATGCATCGGATCAGGAGCTGCTGGCCGAAGAGCATATTGACCAGGTGGACCTGTTTATTGCCGTCACTAACGATGACGAAGCAAACATCATGTCTGCGATGCTGGCCAAGCGAATGGGGGCCAAAAAAGTCATGGTGCTGATCCAGCGCAGAGCCTATGTGGATCTGGTTCAGGGTAGCGTCATTGATATCGCGATATCGCCTCAGCAGGCCACGATTTCCGCCCTCCTCAGCCATGTCCGTAAAGCCGATATTGTCGGCGTCTCCTCCCTGCGCCGCGGCGTTGCGGAAGCGATCGAAGCAGTGGCACACGGCGATGAGAGCACCTCGCGGGTAGTCGGGCGGTCGATCGATGAGATCAAACTTCCGCCGGGCACGATCATCGGCGCCGTCGTGCGCGGGAATGACGTGATGATCGCCAATAATAATCTGCGGATCGAACAGGGCGATCATGTGATCATGTTTTTGACTGATAAAAAGTTTATTTCCGATGTAGAAAGGCTGTTCCAGCCAAGCCCCTTCTTCCTGTAATTCCCAGGGCGTCGAACAGGCGCCTTTTATTATCCCTTGTTTTTCAAAGGTTAATATTTTCCTGTAACGCTCTACGGGGAATGGCAAATGAAAATACATTTGTTAAACTTACAACGTCAGCTGGCTCAAGGAGAATAAAATGAGTTTTTTAAAAGAGTTTCGCGAATTCGCGATGCGCGGGAACGTTGTCGATTTGGCAGTGGGTGTGATCATCGGTGCAGCATTTGGTAAAATTGTTTCGTCACTGGTCGCGGATATTATTATGCCGCCGCTCGGCCTGTTGATTGGCGGGATCGATTTTAAACAGTTTGCCGTCACGCTGCGCGATGCCCAGGGTGATGTACCGGCAGTGGTGATGCACTACGGGGTGTTTATTCAGAACGTTTTCGATTTCATCATCGTCGCATTTGCCATTTTCATGGCGATTAAACTGATGAATAAGTTAAATCGTAAGAAAGAAGAGGCTCCGGCGGCACCGCCAGCGCCCTCTAAAGAAGAAGTCCTGCTGAGCGAAATTCGCGATCTGCTGAAAGAACAAAACAACCGTTCTTAATCAGCAGTGAAAGCAGAAGGCCAGTGGTAAAAAAGCGGTTCGCTTGCTTGCCACTGGCCTCCCGGTCATTCCTTGCTGCATGTTTATCTTTACGTTGATAGCTTCCTTTCCCTTTCTTGTTCTTCTCTACGCGCTGCCTGAATAATGGATCGTGGAGAAGTGCCTCAATGGCGTTATCTTTAATTTGTCCTTTGGTATGCTGATAGCGACTCATAGTAACTCCAGTGGATGTGTGAATTCCGCGCGAGTGTAGATCCGCGCGCACAAAAAATCAACGCCCGGTATTGCCGTTGCTGGCGCCTTGCTCAAGGGCCTCGAGGATCGAACAGTAAACGCTGCTGTGAGCTGTGCCGCAGCAGGCATCATTGAGCCGTTGCAGAGAGCGACGCATCGTTTGTAGCTCGTTGATCCGCGCCTCAACTTCGCTTAATCGCGCCTGAACGATCCCTTTCGACTCCTGACAGGTGTGATGCTCCGGATCGATACGGATCGACAATAATTCGCGGATCGCTTCCAGAGTAAAGCCCAGCTGACGGGCATAGCGAATAAAGCGCAAACGCTGAAGATCGTTATCCGAGTAAAGACGAAATCCCCCCTCAGTGCGCACATCATGATCCATCATTTGCTGTTTTTCATAATAACGGATGGTATCTGGCGTCACATCAGCCAGTTTTGCCAGCTCACCAATACGATACATATTCACTCCTGATTAATTTTGTGCAGCAACGCATCGGCGTACTCACCGCGTAAAAAGTCGGTGTTCAGTCCTGCCTGACGCAGCTTAAGCTCGAGCAGAGCAAGGCGCTTGCTGAGTTCGGCATGCCGCGGGTCGTCCTGACGGACCCCCTTAAGCAAGTCTGCCAGAGCCACCGCTTCTTTGCGCTGCTCCAGCTCCGGGGGAAGACACCCTGCATTCTTCAGAAGGCGATAGCCTGCCCGCAGCTCGGCCGGTACATGCGAATCGTCATCGAGCGTTAGCGGCACGCCGCTACCGGGTAAATTATCGAACTCGCCTTTGGTTTGGGCATCGAGGATATGGCGTTCTGCCCACTGATCCAGTAACCACATTCTACGGCTCCGGGGGATGAACAAAAAGAGTACAGATATTGTAGTGAAGTGGGGATGGGGTAGATATAAAAAAACCCGCCGGGGCGGGTTTTTTTACGTTACTACAGATTACTCTGCAGCAGCTTCTGCTTTCGGCTCAGCACGATCAACCAGCTCGATGTATGCCATCGGCGCGTTGTCGCCTGCACGGAAGCCACACTTCAGAATGCGAGTGTAACCACCGGCGCGGCTCGCGAAACGCGGGCCCAGCTCGTTAAACAGTTTTGCCACGATCTCGTTATCACGAGTACGGGCGAATGCCAGACGACGATTAGCAACGCTATCAGTCTTGGCAAGAGTAATCAGCGGCTCAACTACGCGACGCAGTTCTTTCGCTTTCGGCAGGGTCGTCTTGATGATTTCATGACGAACCAGCGAACCTGCCATGTTACGGAACATAGCCTGGCGATGGCTGCTGTTGCGGTTCAGTTGACGACCACTCTTACGATGGCGCATGACCTTATCCTTCTCAGTAAAACCTTAACCTGTGATCCGGTTACTCGTCAGCAATGCTTGCTGGTGGCCAGTTTTCCAGGCGCATGCCCAGAGACAGTCCACGGGAAGCCAGCACGTCTTTAATCTCAGTAAGAGATTTTTTACCCAGGTTCGGCGTTTTCAGCAACTCAACCTCGGTACGCTGTACCAGATCACCGATATAGTGGATAGCTTCTGCCTTGAGGCAGTTAGCAGAGCGGACAGTCAATTCCAGATCGTCAACAGGGCGCAGCAGGATCGGATCGAATTCTGGTTTCTCTTCTTTCACTTCTGGCTGACGTACATCACGTAAGTCAACAAAAGCTTCCAGTTGTTCAGCCAGGATGGTTGCCGCACGACGAATCGCCTCTTCAGGATCGATTGTGCCGTTGGTTTCCATTTCGATGACCAGCTTGTCCAGGTCGGTACGCTGTTCTACACGCGCAGCTTCAACATTGTAGGCAATACGCTCTACAGGGCTGTAGCAGGCGTCGACCAGCAGACGGCCGATTGGGCGCTCATCTTCTTCCGAATGAATTCGGGCAGAAGCCGGCACATAACCGCGACCGCGCTGAACTTTGATACGCATGCTGATAGCAGCGTTCTCATCAGTCAGGTGGCAAATCACGTGCTGCGGCTTGACGATTTCGACATCACCGTCGTGGGTAATGTCGGCTGCGGTCACAGGGCCAATGCCAGATTTATTCAAAGTAAGGATGACTTCATCTTTACCCTGAACTCTCACCGCCAGCCCTTTCAGGTTGAGCAGGATTTCAAGGATGTCTTCCTGAACGCCTTCTTTGGTGCTGTACTCGTGCAGTACACCATCAATCTCAACCTCGGTCACCGCGCAACCCGGCATCGATGAGAGCAGAATACGGCGCAGTGCGTTACCCAGAGTATGGCCGAAGCCACGCTCTAAAGGCTCAAGGGTCACCTTGGCGTGCGTCGAACTCACTTGCTCGATATCGACCAGGCGCGGTTTTAGAAACTCTGTCACAGAACCCTGCATTGTGTCCTCTCTTTGGTACTAAGCTTTACTTGGAGTAAAGCTCGACGATCAGGTGTTCGTTAATGTCCGCAGACAGATCAGAACGCTCCGGCTGACGCTTGAACGTACCTTCCATCTTGCCAGCATCAACTTCCAGCCAGGTTGGCTTTTCACGCTGCTCAGCCAGCTCCAGAGCGGCTTTCACGCGAGATTGCTTTTTCGCTTTCTCACGAATGCTGACAACGTCATTCGCTTTAACCTGATAAGAAGCGATGTTAACAACACGACCGTTTACCATAATCGCTTTGTGGCTAACCAGCTGGCGTGCTTCAGCACGAGTGGCGCCGAAGCCCATACGGTATACAACGTTGTCCAGACGACCTTCCAGCAGAGCCAACAGGTTTTCACCGGTGTTGCCTTTCAGACGTGCTGCTTCTTTATAGTAGTTACGGAACTGACGCTCCAGCACACCGTACATACGGCGAACTTTTTGCTTTTCACGCAACTGCACACCATAGTCAGACAGACGCGGCTTACGCGCACCGTGCTGGCCAGGAGCTTGTTCAATTTTACACTTGGTATCGATCGCGCGAACGCCAGACTTAAGGAATAAGTCGGTGCCCTCACGACGGCTCAGCTTGAGCTTAGGACCCAAATATCTTGCCATTTTCTTTCTCCAACTAACCTGGAAAACGCAGCGTTATACGCGACGTTTTTTCGGCGGACGACAACCGTTATGAGGGATCGGAGTCACATCAGTAATATTAGTGATGCGGAAACCAGCGGCGTTCAGTGCACGAATGGTAGATTCGCGACCCGGACCCGGACCTTTGACCATAACTTCCAGATTCTTGATGCCGTATTCTTTTACGGCTTCTGCGCAACGCTCTGCTGCAACCTGAGCTGCGAACGGAGTGGATTTGCGAGAACCACGGAAACCGGAACCACCGGCTGTTGCCCAACCCAGTGCGTTACCCTGACGATCAGTAATGGTAACGATGGTGTTGTTAAAAGAAGCATGGATATGAGCCACGCCGTCAGAGACTTGTTTTCTTACACGCTTACGTGCACGAATTGGTGCCTTTGCCATTATTCAATCACCCCGATTATTTCTTGATCGGTTTACGCGGACCCTTACGGGTACGTGCGTTGGTCTTGGTACGCTGACCGCGAACCGGGAGACCACGACGATGACGCAAACCACGGTAGCAACCAAGGTCCATCAGACGCTTGATGCTCAGGGTGATTTCACGGCGCAGATCACCTTCAACGACAAATTTACCTACTGCTTCACGCAGAATATCAATTTGTTCTTCAGACAGCTCACTGATCTTAACATTTTCAGCGATGCCCGTTTCAGCGCAGATGGCTTTAGAACGGGTTTTGCCGATACCGAAAATAGCGGTTAAAGCGATTACGGTATGTTTGTGATCAGGAATGTTAATGCCTGCTATACGGGCCACTATGCACTCCTACTATTTAATATGTACGCACCATGCTGAAAAGCCCGTTTTCAGGATACTCAAATGGAAACGTACAGACATACAAAAGATTGGCTGGCTAATCTAGCCAGCTCAATCCAACTTTGCAAGAAAAATATGCGAAAAAATCAGCCTTGGCGCTGTTTATGCTTCGGCTCGGCACTGCAAATCACACGGATGACGCCATCACGCTTAACGATTTTGCAGTTACGGCATAATTTCTTGACGGAAGCACGAACTTTCATTTTTACTCTCCGTAACTTCTCGGGCGACCAGTTTTAGCGGCCGTAGCCTTTCAGGTTCGCCTTCTTCAATGCAGACTCATACTGACTGGACATCATCAGAGTTTGCACTTGAGCCATAAAGTCCATAATCACGACAACAACGATAAGCAGCGAGGTCCCACCGAAGTAGAACGGCACTTTCATCGCGTCACGCATGAACTCCGGGATCAGGCAGATAAAAGTAATGTACAACGCACCAACCAGAGTCAGGCGAGTCATCACTTTATCGATATACTTCGCCGTTTGCTCTCCCGGACGAATTCCTGGTACAAATGCACCGGACTTCTTCAGGTTATCTGCTGTTTCACGCGGGTTGAAAACCAACGCCGTGTAGAAGAAACAGAAGAAGATGATTGCAGACGCATAGAGTAACACATAAAGCGGTTGCCCAGGCTGCAAATACAGCGAAATTGTTGTCAGCCAGTTCCAACCAGTACCACCCCCGAACCATGACGTGATGGTTGCCGGGAACAGTATAATACTGGAAGCGAAGATTGCCGGGATTACCCCCGCCATATTCACTTTCAGCGGTAAATGTGTGCTCTGTGCAGCATAGACACGACGACCCTGTTGACGTTTCGCGTAGTTTACCACAATGCGGCGTTGCCCACGTTCAACGAATACAACAAAGAAGGTCACTGCAAATACTAATACTGCAACCAACAGCAACAGGAGGAAGTGCAGGTCGCCTTGACGCGCTTGCTCGATAGTATGGGCGATGGCCGGCGGGAGTCCCGCAACGATACCGGCGAAGATAATGATCGAGATACCGTTACCGATACCGCGTTCAGTGATCTGTTCGCCGAGCCACATCAGGAACATAGTCCCTGTGACCAGACTAACAACAGCGGTGAAATAGAATGCAAAGCCTGGATTAATCACCAGGCCCTGCATACCAGGCATATTCGGCAGACCGGTAGCAATACCGATCGACTGGAATATCGCCAGCACCAGAGTACCGTAGCGGGTGTACTGGCTGATCTTACGACGACCAGACTCCCCTTCTTTCTTCAGTTCCGCCAGCGGTTGATAAACCACCGTCAGCAGCTGCACGATGATTGATGCCGAGATATACGGCATAATCCCCAATGCAAAGATAGAAGCACGGCTGAGAGCACCACCAGAGAACATGTTGAACATTTCAATGATGGTGCCTCGCTGTTGCTCAAGCAGTTTGGCAAGTACAGCGGCATCAATACCAGGGATCGGAATAAAAGAGCCAATACGGAACACTATCAGCGCACCGACCACAAACAGAAGTCTGCGTTTCAGTTCGCCAAGGCCACCTTTGGCACTTTGAAAATCTAATCCCGGTTGTTTAGCCATCTGCTACTTATTCCTCAATTTTACCGCCAGCAGCTTCGATAGCAGCACGAGCACCTTTAGTCACACGCAGGCCACGAACAGTTACCGGACGAGTTACCTCACCAGACAGGATCACTTTCGCGAACTCGATCTGGACACCGATAATGTTAGCCGCTTTCAGCGCGTTCAGGTCTACTACATCGCCTTCTACGTGAGCCAGATCGGAGAGACGGATCTCTGCGGTGATCATCGCTTTACGAGAAGTGAAGCCGAATTTCGGCAGACGACGGTACAGAGGCATCTGACCACCCTCGAAACCGCGACGTACGCCACCGCCAGAACGAGATTTCTGACCTTTGTGACCACGACCACCGGTTTTACCGAGGCCAGAACCGATACCACGACCCAGGCGTTTACCCGCCTTTTTGGAGCCTTCGGCCGGAGACAGAGTATTTAAACGCATCTCTTACTCCTCAACTTTAACCATGAAGGAAACCGCGTTGACCATACCACGAACAGCAGGAGTATCCTCGCGCTCTACGGTGTGACCAATACGACGCAGACCCAGGCCAAGCAGCGTTGCCTTGTGTTTCGGCAGACGACCGATTGCACTGCGGGTTTGAGTAATTTTAATAGTCTTTGCCATGGTTTATTTCCCCAGAATTTCTTCAACGGATTTACCACGCTTGGCAGCGACCATATCCGGGGACTTCATGTTTTCCAGACCGTCGATAGTTGCACGAACCACGTTAATCGGGTTAGTGGAACCATACGCTTTAGCCAGAACGTTACGAACCCCAGCGACTTCCAGAACGGCGCGCATTGCACCACCGGCGATGATACCGGTACCTTCGGAAGCCGGCTGCATGAATACACGAGAACCCGTGTGAGTACCCTTAACCGGGTGCTGCAGGGTGCCGTGGTTCAGCGCGACGTTAATCATATTGCGACGGGCTTTTTCCATCGCTTTCTGGATCGCTGCTGGAACTTCACGCGCTTTACCGTAACCAAAACCAACGCGACCGTTACCATCGCCAACTACAGTCAGAGCTGTGAAGGAGAAAATACGACCACCTTTAACGGTTTTAGATACGCGGTTTACCGCGATCAGCTTTTCCTGCAGTTCGCCAGCTTGTTTTTCGATGTGAGCCATCTTACACCTCTACCTTAGAACTGAAGGCCAGCTTCACGGGCAGCATCTGCCAGTGCCTGGACACGACCATGATATTGGAACCCGGAACGGTCAAAGGAAACATCTTTGATGCCTTTTTCCAGAGCGCGTTCAGCGACAGCTTTACCCACAGCTGCAGCAGCGTCTTTGTTACCGGTGTACTTCAGTTGTTCAGCGATAGCTTTTTCTACAGTAGAAGCAGCTACCAGAACTTCAGAACCATTCGGTGCAATTACCTGTGCGTAAATGTGACGCGGGGTACGATGTACCACCAGGCGAGTTGCGCCCAGCTCCTGGAGCTTGCGGCGTGCGCGGGTCGCACGACGGATACGAGCAGATTTCTTATCCATAGTGTTACCTTACTTCTTCTTAGCCTCTTTGGTACGCACGACTTCGTCGGCGTAACGAACACCCTTGCCTTTGTAAGGCTCAGGACGACGGTAGGCGCGCAGATCTGCTGCAACCTGGCCGATCACCTGCTTATCAGCGCCTTTCAGCACGATTTCAGTCTGAGTCGGACATTCTGCAGTGATACCCGCAGGCAGCTGATGATCAACCGGGTGAGAGAAACCTAAAGCCAGGTTTACTACATTCCCTTTGACCGCTGCACGATAACCTACACCAACCAGCTGCAGCTTCTTAGTGAAGCCTTCGGTAACACCGATAACCATTGAGTTCAGCAGGGCACGCGCGGTACCAGCCTGAGCCCAACCGTCTGCGTAACCATCACGCGGACCGAAGGTCAGTGCATTATCTGCATGTTTAACTTCAACAGCATCGTTGAGAGTACGAGTCAGCTCGCCGTTTTTACCTTTGATCGTAATAACCTGACCGTTGATTTTTACATCAACGCCGGCAGGAACAACGACCGGTGCTTTAGCAACACGAGACATTTTTTCCTCCGATTAGGCTACGTAGCAGATAATTTCGCCACCAAGACCAGCCTGGCGCGCTGCACGATCAGTCATAACACCTTTAGAGGTAGAAACAACTGCGATACCCAGACCGGCCATAACTTTCGGCAGCTCATCTTTTTTCTTATAGATGCGCAGACCTGGGCGGCTGACACGCTGAATGCTTTCTACAACAGCTTTACCCTGGAAATACTTAAGAGTCAGTTCCAGTTCCGGCTTGGTGTCGCCTTCAACTTTAAAATCTTCGATAAAACCTTCTTCCTTCAGCACGTTGGCGATTGCCACTTTCAGCTTGGAGGAAGGCATGGTGACCGCAGCTTTGTTCGCGGCCTGACCGTTACGGATACGGGTCAGCATATCCGCGATCGGATCTTGCATGCTCATCTGTCTTTACTCCCGTGATTCAATTGGTGACAATTACCAGCTAGCCTTTTTCAGACCCGGGATTTCACCGCGCATAGCGGCTTCACGGACCTTAATACGGCTCAACCCGAACTTCCGCAGGAAACCATGCGGACGACCTGTTTGACGGCAGCGGTTACGCTGACGAGACGGGCTGGAATCACGCGGCAGAGTCTGCAGCTTGAGAACGGCATTCCAACGATCTTCGTCGGTTGCGTTCACATCAGAGATGATAGCTTTCAGTTCAGCGCGTTTAGCGAAGAATTTATCAGCTAAAGCCACGCGCTTTACTTCGCGTGCTTTCATTGATTGCTTAGCCATTAAGTAACCCTACCTTACTTGCGGAACGGGAAGTCAAAGGCAGCCAGCAGAGCACGGCCTTCTTCGTCAGATTTCGCAGTAGTGGTAATGGTAATATCCAAACCACGAACGCGGTCGACTTTATCGTAGTCGATTTCTGGGAAGATGATCTGCTCACGGACACCCATGCTGTAGTTGCCACGACCGTCGAAAGACTTAGCGGACAGGCCGCGGAAGTCACGAATACGCGGTACAGCAATAGTGATCAGGCGCTCAAAGAACTCCCACATGCGTTCGCCACGCAGAGTTACTTTACAGCCGATCGGATAGCCCTGACGGATTTTGAAGCCTGCAACTGATTTGCGTGCTTTGGTGATCAGCGGTTTTTGACCGGAGATTGCTGCCAGGTCAGCTGCTGCGTTATCCAGCAGTTTCTTGTCAGCGATCGCTTCACCAACACCCATGTTCAGGGTGATCTTCTCGACCCGAGGGACTTGCATGACAGAATTGTAGTTAAACTCAGTCATGAGTTTCTTAACTACTTCGTCTTTGTAGTAATCATGCAGTTTCGCCATCGTACTACTCCAAATTACTTGATAGTTTCGCTGTTAGACTTGAAGAAACGGACTTTTTTGCCGTCTTCGAATCTAAAGCCTACACGGTCAGCCTTGCCGGTTGCCGCATTGAAGATTGCAACGTTAGAAACCTGAATTGCAGCTTCTTTTTCAACGATGCCGCCTGGTTGGTTCAGAGCCGGAACCGGCTTCTGGTGTTTCTTAACCAGGTTGATACCTTCAACAATGACCTTGCCGGAAGACAGGACATTCTTAACTTTACCGCGCTTACCTTTATCTTTACCGGTTAACACGATAACTTCGTCATCACGACGGATTTTCGCTGCCATGATTCGCTCCTTAGAGTACTTCTGGTGCCAGAGAGATAATTTTCATGAACTTCTCGGTACGAAGTTCACGAGTTACCGGCCCAAAAATACGCGTACCGATAGGCTGCTCGCTGTTATTGTTCAGAATAACGCATGCATTACCATCGAAGCGAATGACAGAACCGTCCGGGCGACGAACACCCTTCTTGGTGCGCACCACTACCGCCTTCAGCACATCACCTTTTTTGACCTTACCACGCGGAATTGCTTCTTTGATGGTGATCTTGATGATGTCGCCTACGCCTGCGTAGCGACGGTGCGAGCCACCCAGAACCTTGATACACATTACGCGACGTGCACCGGAGTTGTCGGCGACGTTCAGCATAGTCTGTTCTTGGATCATTTTAGTGCTCCGCTAATGTCAACTACTACTGAGACCCGAAAATTAGGGTCGTTAAAAAGCCCCATATCGAGGGCGCGGCATTATAACACCACAAACCAGATATGGGTAGAAAAAATAAACGGCTCATCGCTGAGCCGTTTATCCGTATCGAGAATGCGTACTCTATTACAGAACCGCTTTCTCTACAACGCGAACCAGCGTCCAGGACTTAGTCTTGGACAGCGGACGGCATTCGCGGATTTCAACCTTGTCGCCGATACCGCATTCGTTGTTCTCGTCATGTACGTGCAGTTTGGTCGTACGTTTGATGAATTTGCCGTAAACCGGGTGTTTCACCATACGTTCGATAGCAACAACAATGGATTTCTCCATTTTGTCGCTAACTACGCGACCTTGCAGAGTACGGATTTTATCGGTCATTACGCACCCGCCTTCTGAGTCAGTAAAGTCTTAACGCGTGCAACATCACGACGCACTTGCTTCAGCAGATGAGTCTGTTGCAGCTGGCCACTTGCAGCCTGCATGCGCAGGTTGAACTGCTCACGCAGCAGGTTCAGCAGCTCAGCGTTCAGCTCTTCAACGCTTTTTTCACGCAGCTCTTTTGCTTTCATTACATCACCGTCTTAGTTACAAAGGTGGTTTTGATCGGCAGTTTCGCTGCTGCCAGGCCGAATGCTTCACGGGCCAGCTCTTCCGGTACACCGTCCATTTCATACAGGACTTTACCCGGCTGAATCAAGGCAACCCAGTACTCCACGTTACCTTTACCTTTACCCATACGAACTTCCAGCGGCTTCTCGGTGATCGGTTTGTCCGGGAATACACGGATCCAGATCTTACCTTGACGCTTAACTGCACGGGTCATAGCACGACGTGCTGCTTCGATCTGACGTGCAGTCAGACGACCACGGCCAACAGCTTTCAGACCGAAAGTGCCGAAGCTAACATCCGTACCCTGCGCCAGACCACGGTTGCGGCCTTTGTGCACTTTACGGAATTTTGTACGCTTTGGTTGTAACATCAGCGACGCTCCTTATTTACGGCCTTTACGCTGCTGCTTTTTAGGTTGAGCAGCCGGTTCCGGTTGTTCAACAGCAGCCATACCACCCAGGATCTCACCTTTGAAGATCCATACCTTAACGCCGATTACACCGTAAGTGGTGTGCGCTTCAGAGGTGTTGTAGTCGATGTCAGCACGCAGAGTGTGCAGCGGTACGCGACCTTCACGGTACCATTCGGTACGTGCGATTTCCGCGCCGCCCAGACGGCCGCTAACTTCAACTTTGATACCTTTAGCGCCCAGACGCATTGCGTTCTGTACAGCACGCTTCATCGCACGACGGAACATAACGCGACGTTCCAGCTGAGAAGTGATGCTGTCAGCAACCAGTTTTGCGTCCAGTTCAGGTTTACGAACTTCGGCGATATTGATCTGTGCAGGTACGCCAGCGATATCCGCTACGACCTTGCGCAGTTTTTCTACGTCTTCGCCTTTCTTACCGATAACGATACCCGGGCGAGCGGTGTGAATGGTCACACGGATGCTCTTAGCCGGACGCTCGATAACGATGCGAGATACAGACGCTTTAGCCAGTTCTTTAGTCAGGAACTGACGTACTTTAAAATCGCTGTCCAGGTTGTCAGCGAATTCTTTGGTGTTCGCGAACCAGGTAGAGTTCCATGGTTTGACAATACCCAGGCGAATACCATTAGGATGTACTTTCTGACCCATTGCTAGTCTCCAGAGTCTCAGCGATCGGACACAACCACAGTGATGTGGCTGGTGCGCTTCAGGATGCGATCTGCACGACCTTTAGCACGCGGCATAATGCGCTTCATGCTCGGGCCTTCGTCTACGAAAATTTTCGCAACTTTCAGATCATCAATGTCAGCGCCATCGTTGTGTTCAGCGTTAGCAATGGCAGATTCCAGTACCTTCTTGACCAGTACAGCAGCTTTTTTGTTGGTGTAGGTCAGAATATCCAGGGCCTGCGACACTTTCTTACCGCGAATCAGGTCAGCTACAAGGCGAACCTTCTGAGCAGAAGAACGAGCATGGCGATGTTGAGCTAAAGTTTCCATCTCTTCCTCCTACCTTATTTCTTCTTCGCTTTTTTATCAGCAGCGTGGCCGCGATAAGTACGAGTCGGTGCGAATTCACCCAGTTTGTGACCGACCATTTCGTCGGAAACAAATACTGGAACGTGCTGACGACCATTATGGACAGCGATGGTCAAACCGATCATGTTAGGAAAGATCGTTGAACGACGGGACCAAGTGCGCAGGGGCTTCTTGTCTCCGCTTTCCACCGCTTTCTCTACCTTCTTCAGCAAGTGCAGGTCAATAAAAGGACCTTTCTTGAGAGAACGTGGCATGGCTTATCCTCTAAAATTATTTGCTACGGCGACGTACGATGAATTTATCAGTACGCTTGTTGCTGCGGGTCTTCTTACCTTTGGTCTGCAGGCCCCACGGGGATACCGGGTGCTTACCAAAGTTACGACCTTCACCACCACCATGTGGGTGGTCTACTGGGTTCATCGCAGTACCGCGAACGGTAGGACGAACACCACGCCAGCGTGCAGCACCTGCTTTACCCAGAACGCGCAGCATATGCTCAGCATTGCCAACTTCGCCCAGAGTAGCGCGGCAGTCTGCTTCGACTTTACGCATTTCACCAGAACGCAGACGCAGGGTGACATAAGCACCGTCGCGAGCAACGATCTGAACGTAAGTACCAGCGGAACGAGCCAGCTGACCGCCTTTACCTGGTTTCATTTCTACGTTATGAACGGTAGAACCAACCGGGATATTGCGCATCGGCAGGGTGTTGCCTGCTTTGATTGCAGCATCAACGCCAGACTGAATCTGGTCGCCAGCTTTCAGGCCTTTCGGGGCCAGGATGTAACGGCGCTCGCCGTCTTTGTACAGAACCAGCGCGATGTTCGCGGAGCGGTTCGGATCGTACTCAAGACGTTCAACAACTGCCGGGATACCATCTTTGTTGCGTTTGAAGTCAACAATACGGTAAGCCTGCTTGTGGCCACCACCGATATGACGGGTGGTGATACGGCCATTGTTGTTACGACCACCGGATTTGCTGTTTTTTTCCAGCAACGGAGCAAAAGGTTTGCCCTTGTGCAGCTCTGGGTTAACCACTTTAACGACGTGGCGACGACCCGGAGATGTCGGTTTACATTTAACAACTGCCATTGTATTACTCCTCCGACTTACTCAGCGCCGCCAACGAAGTCCAGATTCTGGCCTTCTTTCAGGGTGACGTAAGCTTTTTTCCAGTCGCTACGACGACCGATACGCTGTCCGTGACGTTTAACTTTCCCTTTAACAACCAGGGTGTTAACGACTTCGACTTCGACTTCAAACAGTTTCTGCACAGCAGCTTTGATTTCTGCTTTGGTCGCGTCTTTAGCAACTTTGAGAACGATGGTGTTTGTTTTTTCCATCGCAGTAGACGCTTTTTCAGAAACGTGCGGTGCGCGCAGCACCTTCAGCAGACGTTCTTCACGAATCATGCCAGCATCTCCTCAACTTGCTTAACAGCATCAGCAGTCATTACGACTTTGTCGAAGGCGATCAGGCTAACCGGGTCGATACCGTTCGCATCACGTACGTCAACCTTGTGCAGGTTACGTGCGGCCAGGAACAGGTTCTCGTCCAGCTCACCGGTGATGATCAGCACATCTTCCAGAGCCATGTCTTTCAGTTTCTGTGCCAGCAGCTTAGTTTTCGGCGCTTCAACAGAGAACTTCTCGACAACGATCAGACGATCCTGACGTACCAGTTCGGACAGGATGCTTTTCAGCGCGCCGCGGTACATCTTCTTGTTAACTTTTTGACTGTGGTCCTGCGGACGAGCAGCAAAGGTCACGCCACCGGAACGCCAGATCGGGCTCTTGATAGAACCAGAACGCGCACGGCCGGTACCTTTCTGGCGCCACGGTTTTTTACCGGAGCCAGTGATTTCAGCACGAGTCTTCTGAGCACGAGTGCCCTGACGCGCACCAGCTGCATAAGCAACAACAACCTGGTGAACCAGCGCTTCGTTGAAATCACGACCGAAGGTAGTTTCGGAAACAGTCAGCGCGCTCTGCGCGTCTTTCAATACTAATTCCATTGCTATCTCCTCACGCCTTCACAGCTGGTTTAACGATCAGGTCGCTACCGGTCGCACCCGGGACAGCACCTTTAACCAGCAGCAGGTTGCGCTCAGCGTCAACACGTACTACGTCCAGGCTCTGAACGGTTACACGCTCATTACCCAGCTGACCTGCCATTTTCTTGCCTTTGAACACTTTGCCCGGAGTCTGGTTCTGACCGATAGAACCCGGAACGCGGTGGGACAAGGAGTTACCGTGAGTAGCGTCCTGGGTACGGAAGTTCCAGCGCTTAACGGTACCAGCAAAACCTTTACCTTTAGAGGTACCGGTTACGTCAACTTTTTTAACGTCAGCAAACAGTTCAACGCTAATGTTCTGACCTACGGTGAATTCTTCGCCGTCAGCCAGACGGAATTCCCACAGACCACGGCCAGCTTCAACGCCAGCTTTAGCGAAGTGACCCGCTTCCGGCTTGGTTACACGGTTAGCTTTTTTAGCACCGGTGGTAACCTGGATTGCGCGGTAGCCATCGTTAGCCAGGTCTTTAACCTGAGTAACACGGTTTGCTTCAACTTCGATTACGGTTACTGGGATAGAAACGCCATCTTCAGTGAAGATGCGGGTCATGCCCACTTTTTTACCGACTAAACCAATCATTGTTTCAACCTCTCAATCGCTCGATGACCTGATTAACCCAGGCTGATCTGCACGTCTACACCGGCAGCCAGATCCAGACGCATCAGAGCATCAACGGTTTTTTCAGTTGGCTCAACGATGTCAACCAGACGCTTGTGAGTGCGAATTTCGTACTGGTCACGCGCGTCTTTGTTGACGTGCGGGGAGATCAGAACGGTAAAGCGCTCTTTGCGGGTCGGCAGCGGGATCGGACCACGGACTTGCGCACCAGTGCGCTTAGCAGTCTCGACGATTTCCGCGGTTGATTGATCGATCAGACGATGATCAAACGCTTTCAGGCGGATACGGATTCTTTGGTTCTGCATGAGACCAGAGCTCCAATTATTTTATAGACGAAATGATTACTCCTCATACCCATTACGATTGATGGGAGAGTGTAACCGTTCTTACATAGCCCCCCGATTGGGGACATTGTTTGATAACCCAACTGCGATTACCAGGGTTCATATTGAACCGGCCGTCAACTTTGACAGGCCCGCGCATTATACGCAAATTCTGGCGCTACGCAAGTGCTGTTTAGAAAATCATCACCAGGATTTGCGCACCTTCGCGCTAGCGAACGGTACCGGGTGACAACGCGGCAAATTAACGCGGATAGCGCCATCCATTCCAGGGAAGTCCCTTTTGCACTGAACGGGGACAATAAGCATAGTGAGACGATGTTCTTTGACGATTGCGGGGTTAACCATGCTCGCCGCCCTCCCCTTCTTGCTGTGCTATAGCGGATTGACCTTAGCCTTATGCCACCAGGACCTGCGTCACGGCCTGCTGCCCGACCGTTACACCTGTCCCCTGCTGTGGAGTGGTTTGCTTTTTTATCTCTGTCTGGCGCCGTACCAGCTTCATGATGCCGTCTGGGGGGCGATAGCCGGCTATCTCTGTTTGGCTACGCTTTACTGGCTATATCGCGGGATCCGCGGCTATGAGGGATTGGGGTATGGGGATATCAAATATCTCGCCGCCCTCGGCGCCTGGCATGGCTGGCGATTGCTGCCGCAGCTGCTACTGGTGGCATCGCTGCTCGCCTGCGCGGTGTGGGCAGTATCAGGTTTGTACGCCAGGTACGGCGGGAGCAGTAAATGGAGGGGGAACAACCCGCTGCCGTTTGGGCCATTTCTGGCGGCCGCGGGTTTCTGGTGCGGGTGTCAGACGCTGGCTAGTCTGACACTTTGATCTGCGACTGCAGGTAATTTTGCAGACCGATTTTGCCGATCAGATCGAGTTCGGTTTCCAGCCAGTCGATATGGCCTTCTTCATCCGCCAGGATCTCAATCATCATATCGCGGCTGACGTAGTCATGGACGCTGTCGGCATAGGCGATCGCCTCGCGCAGGTTTTGCGCCCCCTCCAGCTCCAGTCTTAAATCGGACTGCAGCATCTCTTCCACATCTTCACCGATGCCAAGTTTGCCGAGATCCTGCAGATTCGGGATACCTTCGAGAAAAAGAATACGCTCGATGTATTTATCGGCGTGCTTCATTTCGTCGATGGATTCGTGGTACTCAATATCGTTGAGGCGCATCAGGCCCCAGTTTTTGAACATTCTCGCATGGAGAAAGTACTGATTAATTGCGACCAGCTCATTTCCCAATAATTTATTGAGATAACTTATGATTTTGACATCACCTTTCATTATATAGTCCCTCCGCTTCCACTCATTGAAGCGTAGTCCGGCCTATAGGGATGTCAAAAGAGAAGCGTGGACTTCAGGCGATTTCTTTGAATTCCGGCAGGGTGGTTAATTCATCTTCCATAACTTCCCGCGCCGCGCGAACACACTTACCGCATTGATTTCCAACGGGAACAAACTTACGTAATTGCTGAAAAGATTGCGGTTGAAACTGGCGAACAACCTGGCGAATTTTTTTATCGCTGACGCCATTGCACAAACAAACGTACATATAAACTCCCGTTCAATTTATGAACAAATATTAAATGAGAATAGTTATGATTACAATAGTCCATTTACTCATTATCCGCCGCAGCGCACGTTATGAATCGCCAGTAGCACCGCCCTTTTCGCTGAACGACGGACAGCAAAAAGGGCGCCGAAGCGCCCTTTTTTATTCAAAGCTAACGAATTAGCCCAGAACTTTAGCTACAACGCCCGCGCCAACGGTACGGCCGCCTTCACGGATTGCGAAACGCAGACCATCGTCCATCGCGATCGGGTGGATCA